>CAZIQM010000038.1:0-10741 GCA_964541635.1 uncultured Candidatus Peribacteria bacterium
GATGTTCTTGAACTGCATTTGCTTCTGCTTGCCGGCCTTCATGTCGCGCAGTTTGATCGTGCCTTCCTTCACCTACATCTTGCCGAGGAGCAGCGTGTAACGCGCCTGGAATTTGTCGGCCAGGCGCATCTGGCTCTTGAGGCTCGCTTCGCCGAGGGCGCCGAGCGTGTGCACGCCCATGTCGCGCAGTTTCGTGATGAGCTGGAGGCATTCCTTCTTGGCCTCGGGGCCGAGCTGGGCGACGAAGACGTCGACCTGGTCCTTGTCCGGCGGGGTGACGCCCGCTTCCTTCATGTGCCAGACCATGCGTTCGATGCCCGCGGCGAAGCCGACGCCCGGCGTGGGGTGGCCACCGAGGAGCTCGATGAGCCCGTCGTAGCGTCCGCCGCCGCCGACCGCGTTCTGCGCGCCGGTCGAGCTGTCCCAGAATTCGAAGACCGTCTGCGTGTAGTAATCGAGCCCGCGGACGAGCATCGGGTTTTGGACGTAGGGGATGTCGAGCGCCTCGAGGTACGAGAGCAGCGTCTCGTGGTACTCCTTCGATTCGTCGTCGATGAACTGCGACAGCGTCGGCGCGTTCTTCACGAGGATCTGCGTGTCTTCTTCCTTCGAGTCGAGGAGGCGCAGGGGATTGGTCTGCAGGCGGTTGCGATCGATCTCGGGCAGGCTGCGTTCCTTGCCCACGAAGTAATCCTTGAGGGCGGCGGTGAACGCCTTGCGGTTCTCGCTCGTGCCGATGTTGTTCACCTGCAATTTGAGCCGATCCATGATTCGCAGGTCCTCGAAGATCTTCACCGCGCACTGGATGAGCTGGGCGTCGAGGGAGGCGTCCTTCAAGCCGATGACCTCGAGGTCGATCTGGTGGAACTGGCGGAAGCGGCCTTTCTGGGGGCGGTCGTAGCGGAAGCACTGGCCGATCGCGTAGAGCTCGACCGGTTGCGGCAACTGCTGCATGCCGTGTTCCACGTACGCGCGGCAAATGCCGGCCGTGAACTCGGGACGCAGGGCCATGTCGTCGGTCGGGTCTTTGCCCACCACTTTGAAGAGTTCTTTCTCGACGATGTCCGTGTGGTCGCCGATGCCGCGCTGGAACACGGCGGTGTTCTCGAACATCGGGGGATCGATGCGTTTGTAGCCCGCTTGGCGCGCGCGGTGGCGCACGGCCTTCTTGATGTACGTGAAGTACATGTGGTCCTCCGGGAGGACGTCGTTCGTGCCGCGCGGGGTGCGATATTGGGGCTGCGACATACGGAAAAAACGGGACCCGTACACTCTACCTGACACCCGCCTTCCGTCCAAGTATCGCACATTGACGAGAAAAGCCCCGCAGCTCCTCGACGTTTGCTTCCCCTGAGTAAGGAGGTGGGAAGCATTGGTGTCGGGCTGCGGGGCAAGTCGGCTGGATGGGATTTGAACCCACGACGGTCTCCGGAAGTACGGAGATGCTCTACCGGGCTGAGCTACCAACCGGTGACTTCTTCGCCGGGCGTCGTGTACGCCCTGTTATAGAATGTGTCGCGACACGATGGCGACGAAGAAGTCTGGACCGAAGTCCTGATGCCCCGAGGGGCATCTTTCCCCTTCCAGTGGCGGGTTAGGATCAGCGTCTCGCGACGGAGATCCCCGCGCGCCTCACGGTGGGACCGGCGCACTCTATCCTCGCTTTTTCGGGAGGCAATATTTTCGTACACATTTTTTGTTCATTATTTCCACGACTCGACGGTCTCCCGGACGTACCGGAGCTCCGCGATCTTGTTGTCGACGCCGATCGTCCAGTTCGCGTGGTGGATCAGGATGGCCTTCGGGATCCGAAGCGGCATGCCGGGCGTCCACATGCTTCCCGGGAGGTACACGTCCGGCCCGAGGAGCTTCCACCGCAAGGCACTTCCCGGGGCGCGAAACGCCACCGCCGAGAGGGCGCCGATGGAACGCAGGAAGAACAGTCCCGCGAAATGGAACAGCCTCCCGAGGCGCGATCTCCTCTGCAGGAGTTCCTGCGCGCAATCTTGGTCGTCTTTCGACGGGTCTTTTTCCAGCGCCTCGAGGATGGAGCTCCACAACGCACGCGTCGCGTCGTTCGCCCTGCAGACGAAAAAGCCGGTGCACAACTCGCCGTTCGGTTTATTGCGTTGGAACGCGATGTCGCAGTTCCGGATCGCTGCGAGGAGGTAGTCTTTCGAAGGCCGGAGGTATTGGATGTCCATGTCGGAAAACACGAAGACGCCGCCGCTGCATTCCTCGATCGCCCGGAGGATCGCGCGCACTTTCGACTGCATGCTCCGTCCCCAGTCTTTCGATTTGTACGTCGCGCCGTCGGGGAGTTGTTCGCCGTTGATCACGCGCACGTCGAACTCGTTCCAGCGTCGCACGCTCGGAAGGAACCATTCGTCCCGCAGGATTTCATGCGACGGGGTGCAGTATCCGTAGAGCGGGAGGAGGGGTGTCGCCATGTGCATCGGAAGCGTACACGAGCCGACGAAGTTCGGCCAAATGCCCCAGCAGCAGCTGAGCTACGACCGCGTGTACCGAGTGCGACGAGTGGGGCGGTCGATGGGACTCGAACCCACGACCCTCTGGACCACAACCAGATGCCGCTGCGCGGCAGTTGTTCGTTTTCCGTGCCTCGCGAAATCGCTCGGCAACCCAGCTGAGCTACGACTGCTGATAGGTGGGGCGGTCGATGGGACTCGAACCCACGACCCTCTGGACCACAACCAGATGCTCTAACCAGCTGAGCTACGACCGCCATGAAACTATCAGCCCGGGGATCCTACCGGGTTTCCGCCGTGCGATCCAGGTTACTTCGGGGGCGTGGGACCGATGTTTTCCGCCCGGATGATGGCGATCGGGGGATCGTCATCTTTCTTCTCCGTCGGAGCCGCGGGCGGAGGCGTCGGGGTGGCGGGCGCCGGTTTGGTTTCGGGGGCGGGAGCGATCGGCGAGACCGGGGGCGGCGTCACCGCCGTGGGGCTCGGGGCCGGGATCGGTGCGGGCGTCGGGGTCGGCGCGCTGACCGGTTTCGGGGCCGCGGCGACGCTCGGCGCCGTCGGGACGAAAGGCTTCGGTGCCGGAGGAACCGGCTTCGGCGCGGCCGGAGGCGTCGCGGGCGCGGGGCTCGGTGCGGAAGGGGCCGCCGGAGTCGGGGGCGGCGTCGGGGCAGCGGGTTTCGGGGCCGCGGGGACGGGGGCCGGAGCGGGCTTCGGCGTGGGTGCCGGTGCGGGCGGCGGCGTCGGGACGGGCGGTTTCGGAGCGGGCGGAACGGGCGTCGGCGACGGCGTCGGCGTCGGGGCGGCGGTCTCAGCCGGAGCAGGATCGGGCGTCGGCGCCGGGGTTTGCAGCCAGCGCGGGAGGTTTTTCTCCTGCGCGTCGGCCGCGGGCTTCGGAGCCGGAGGAGGCGTCGCGGGCTTTGGGGCGGGCGCAGGCGCGGGCGGCGCGGGTTTCGGCGTCGACGGAGCCGGAGGCACGGGAGCGGGCGCGGGTTTCGGTTGCGGGGGAGTCGCTTTGGGCGCGTCGCTGGCGAGTCCTTTCTTCAGCCAGTCGGGCGCCTTCGCTTCGTTGACGGACGCCGGGGGTTCCTCGGGCGACGAAGAAGCGTTCAGTTCGGCGTCGATGATTTTTTGCTGCGCCGCCGTTTCGGGTGCCGCTTGCTGCTTGCTCTTGATGGCGAGCGGCGGGGGGGCTTGGTCCTTGGCGGGGACCACGGCGTTCTCCATCGATTCCAGCGTTTCCTCGAGCTTGCGGGATTTGCGGAGGAAGGAGAGCAGCCAGATGAGCGCGAAACCGAGGACGAGCGCGCCGATGAACAGGCCGACGATGAGGCCGATGCGCGACCAGTCGAAGGACGAAGCGCTATCCACGGGATCCGTCGGTTCGTCGACCACGGGATCCGTCGGTTCGTCGACCACGGGGTCGGTCGGTTCGTCGACGGGGGGAGCTTCTTCGACCACGGGCGAGACGGATGTATTCGTCGAACCGATCGAGTTTCCGGTTTGCAGGTCACGCACGCTCAGCGTCACATTGAACGGACCCGATGCCGCGTACTTATGCACGGGATCGGTTTCGAGGCTGAGGTTCCCGTCGCCGAAATTCCATTCGTACAACAGGGGATTCTCGCTGGCGGAGGGCGTGGCGAACGTCACGGAGAACGAATAGCTTCCGCCGCCGAGCGGCTGCGCGGCGATGGTGACGGGGCTCGTTAGAACACCCTGCTCGCGCGCGGCGTCCTCGCTGAAGACGCTGATGCGCTGCACCTGGGGCGATTGCCCGGCGGGAACCGCCGTGACGGTGACATCGACGTGTTCCACGGGGCGGCCGTACCAGATCCAGAGCGGCTTGCCGAACGAGTGGAAGCCGTTGTCTTCGTTCACGTTGTCGACGTCGTTCCCGGGGTTGCCGTCGCCGTCGGAGTCGAACGAGGCGTCGAAGTCGAGGGCCAGGGGGGACGGGTCGGCGGAGATCGGGATCAGTTCGACGAGGGACGAGCCCGGTTTCAGGACCACCCGCCCGTTCGCGTCGGGCAGGGGAAGGGTCGAGGCGAGCGACGCGCCGGTGCCGGCTGCCACGAGGGCGGTTTGCTGCGAGGCGTCCGGCGGCACGACCGTGATCACGAACGTGCGCTGGAGGCGCTCGCCCGTGCCCGGGAGGATCGCTTCCGCGCGGAGGGTGTACACGTTGTCGTTCACGAAGCGGTAGCGGAAGAATTTTTCGCGCTTGGCGTCGATGAACGTGCGTTCCTGCGTCATGATCCACGAATACGAGGCGTCCTTCACGCCCGTTTCCGCGGCGATTTCCAGCGTGTCGCCCGTGCGCAACGTGATGTCTTCCTCGTCGGGAACGCCGACGGCGGGAACGGCCAACGGATCGACGGGCTGCGCGAAGGCGGCGGTCCCCCACGAGAGCGTCAGGGCCGCGAGCGAGCCGATGGCGAGGATCCGGCGCTGCATCAGACTTGGCTGGCGAGGTACACGGTGACGATGCCCACGATCACGCGGGCGAAGAGGACGATGACGAGGCCGATGAGCGTGTAGAAGATGATGCGCTTCGCGCGCTCCTTCGAATCTTCGTTGCCGAGGCTGACGATGAGGATGATGCCCGCGATGATGATGGTGATGACCGCCGCGAGCGCGAGGAACGAGAGGACGGTGCTGAGGATGCGGATGATCGTCGAACGCACGTCGCCCGTGGGGAGACCGGCGATGCCGCCGGCCGCGGCCAAGCCGCCGGGAATGCCCGGGCCGTTGAAGACCTGGGCGGAGGCGGTGTGCGCCCATGCGGAAGCAACGGCGATGGCCGTCGTGAGGCGCGTGATCATGCGTGTGGGTGTTCGCATAGACTTCCCTTCATGATAGCAGAAAACGGGCTTTCGCGCTACCCTCCTCCCGTGCCCAAAACCACCCGCCTTTCGGCCCTCCAAGCGGTTCTTCGCGCGCAGCGGGTGCCGGCGTTGCTCGTGACCGATCCGTTGAACATCCGTTACCTGACCGGAATGAAAGCGACGGAGGCCCTCCTGCTGGTGCGTGCCGGCGGTTCCACGCTCATCGTCGACGGCCGTTACAAAGAAGTCGCCTCCCGCCTGCGATCCCCGAAGCTGCGTGTCGCGGATCGGTCGGCGACGGAAAAACTCTTTTCAAACGTCCGTCGTTGCGGCTTCGAAGCTCATCACGTCACGGTCGAACGTTTGACGCGGTGGAAACGGTTGTTTAAGAATACAAAATTTATTCAGACTTCTTCCCTTGTGGAAGGGCTGCGACGGAAAAAAGATGCCCATGAAATAGCTGTCATGAATCGTACCCGTGCGATCACCGACGCCGTGCTGCGAACGGTCCCGTCCATGCTCGTTCCCGGCGTCAGCGAAAAGGACGTCGCGCATCGCATCCTCTCCGCGATGCTCGAGCGCGGCGCCGAGGGGTTGGCGTTCGAGGCCATCGTCGCGTTTGGACCCAACTCCAGCCTGCCTCACCACCGCGCGGGCTCGCGCACACTCCGCCGGCGGGACATCGTCCAAATCGACGTCGGCGCGAAGGTCGACGGCTACTGCGCCGACCGGAGCGAGGTGTACTTCGTCGGCGAACCCACGGCGGCGCAACGCCGCGCGTATGACGCGGTCCTGGCGGCGAAGCGCGCGGCCGAGAAGGCGATCGCGGCCGGGGCGAAATGCTCCGATATCGACGCGGTGGCGCGCGGGCTTCTGGAGAAAAACGGGTATCCGCCGTTCCCGCACGCGCTCGGCCACGGCGTGGGGCTCGACGTCCACGAGGGCGTCGTGCTCGCCGCACGGTCGAAGGATTCGCTCTTGGAGGGTGAGGTCGTCGCCATCGAACCCGGGGTGTATTTCGAGGGTAAATTCGGCATTCGGCTCGAGGATACGGTCGTTGTGAAGTAATCCAGGCAGGAAAATACCAGACCATCCTTCTTTGCGTCCGTCATGCCGTGAGACGGGCGGGGAAAGCGGTTTTCTGATACAATAATTCGATTTCCCGCACACAAACACCCATGCACAAACGCCTCGCAGCGCTCGTCATCGTCTCCCTTTGCGTCACCGCCACGCCGGTCTCGGCGGACTCGCTCGCGATCGTGAACACCGACGTCGCGCAGCCCCAGGAAGTCGACTTCGTCCTCACGGCGTACTACTCGCCGTTGCCGGGACAGTGTTGCTACGTGAAGGGGGGATTGGTGGCCGACAAAATCCTGAACGGCAACGGCACGCACGGCGCCGACGGCACGCCCGTGTACGTCGGCATGGTCGCCGCTCCGCCGAGCTACGCCTTCGGTACGAAGGTGAAGGTGCCGGGCCTCGGCGTGCTCGAAGTGCACGACCGCGGCGGCGCCATCCAGCTCCAGGAGGGCGGCAAGATCCACCGCATCGACGTGTGGGCCGGCTACGGCGAGGAAGGCCTCGCGCGCGCCCTCAGCTTCGGCGTGAAACGCGTCCGCGGCGTCGTGTATCCCCCGGGAACGTCGCAGCCTGCGTCCGATTTCTCGCTCGACCGCATCTCGATGGACTACGAACGCCTCCGTCCGTACAACGTCGTGCAAAACGGCTTGGTCGATCTCGAGCCGCGCCTCGGCGACCGGAGTTTGTCGGCGGCGTATTTGCAGGAACACCTCAAGGCGCTCGGATACATCGTCGACGAAGACCCGATGTTCTACGGCCCGAAGACCCAGGCCGCGCTCGAAGGATTCCGGCGCGACAGGGGAGTGGACGTCGCCTCCGAATCGCTCGATCCCGACACGGCGGCCATGCTCATGGCGTCGGTCCGCTTCCTCGGGCGCGACATGGGCGTGCCCCTCGTGGGCGAACTCTCCAGCCAGGGCGACCTCGCCTCGATGCAGCGCATCCTGCGCGGCCTCGGGTACTACCGTGGCCGCACGGACGGGACCTACGGCGAAGGCTTGAAGCGCGCCATCATCGCGTTCCAGAAGGACCACGCGCTCGTGGGCGACGACCAGAGCCCCGGCGCCGGTACGGTCGGACCCATGACGCAGGCCGCGCTCGCAGACGTCATGCGCGTCCAGCGCGGGCGCAGGTTGGCCGACACGATTTTGCTCGTGAAGCGCGTGCGCGACCGGTTGGAGGAAAACGAAGCGCTCGTCGCCGCCACCACCGAGGAAGGCTACAAAGGCGAGGGCGTCGAGGACGTCCAGCGGTTTCTCGTCCAGATGGGCTACTTCCCGGCCGACAGCGTGAACGGCGTCTTCGGCCCCCTCACGCGCCAAGCGGTCGCGGCCTACCAGATCACCCGCGGCGTGCTGCGCAGCGGGTCCGACAAAGGAGCCGGCGTGGTCGGTCCCGTGACGCTCAAGACGCTGCAGAAAGACCAAATCCAGCACGCGTACGACGTCGTCCGCGCGCAAGGATGGGAGGCGCTCCAGACGATGTAATTCACGCCTACTTCCTTGCGTCGAAAGCGTTTGTCCGTAGGCTGGTTTCATGCGCCGCGTCGGCATCGCCATCATCGCGCTTTCGCTTGTTCCCGCCGTTGCGTTCGCCGCCGACGCGCCGATCTCGCGCCGCGACGGATTCCTCTTGATGTGGAACAGCCTGCGCCGTCCCGCGGAGCCGGCGAAGAGCGCGTTCATCGACCTGCCGGACAAACCGGACAACGGTTCGCTCGAGATCGATTTCGCCGCGTCGCGCGGCATCGTCAACGATGACGCCGACGCCTTCCGCCCCGACGATCCGCTCACGCTCCAGACGGCGGTGACGTGGCTGCTCCGCACGCGGAGCGTCGCCGCGCCCGAGGACGTCGAGCCCGAGAAGCTCGACGAGTGGATGCAGAAATATCCGATCGCATCGCTGGAGGGAAACCTCGATAAACCGCTGACGGAAGAGGAATTATTGGGTTTGATGCGCGCGCTCGACCAGGACCTGCGCGATGAAGTGCACGAGGTGTCGTTCTACTCCGAGAAGTTCCAGGGGAAGGGCACCGCCTTCGGCGAGTCCTTCGACATGTACGCCATGACCGCCGCGCACCGGACGTTCCCGTACAACACGCTCGTACGCGTCACGAACCTCGAAGACGGCAAGAGCGCGACGGTGCGCATCAACGACCGCGGGCCGTACGTCGAGGGGCGCGACATGGACCTGAGTTACGCCGCGTTCACGTCGCTCGTGCCGCGAGAGCGGGGGAAACTCACGCGCGTGACGTTCGAACGCCTCGGCGACGCGTCGCTCGTCTCGAACTGTTCCGACGACCGTCCCCGCGCGCAGCACGTGTCGCGCACGACGATCCTGACGCTCGGCGTGCCCCACACGCAGCCCATCGGCGAAGTGCTGCGCCTCGAGAGCGAGCAATCGTTCGTCGTCCGCCGCATCGAGTACCCCGACGGCAACAGCCTCTCGATCCAGGACTGGATCTTGCCCGGCGACGCATGGTCCTTCACGCCCGCCGTGGGCGGGAAGTACGTCCTCGTCCTCGGGTCCGCCGACGGTCGCACGAGCAGGATGGAGATGGAGGCAGTTTCTTGTTTTAAGGCAGATTAAGCCCGTTTCAGGCCGTTTTTCGGTAGGGGAGAGCGCGTCCGCACGCACGGGCGTTTTTGCCCTCCACGAAATGCGCTTTTTCTGCTATAATTACATGATTTCTTGAACAACCAGTGGTTACCTTCCTCCGCTACTTCTTCTGGCCCATCTTGGTCTTCCTGATCGGAGTCCTGGGCGTCATCGTGCGCTCGACGATCTGGATCGACCTGTGGAACTGGTTCATCGCGGATCCCAAGGACCGCTTTTGGTTTTTCCTCGGCACGTACTGCTTGATCCGCCTCGGCATCCGCACGATGCGCTTCTCGTACGCCGTCTGGCACAGCAAGAAGCTCGTCTCGATGCAGGTGCTCCTCTCGCGCAGCGACAGCAAGATCGACCAGGAGAAGCGCACCGAAAAGGATTTCAAGGAGAAGGTCGCGATCATGGAACAGCTCTACCGCGCGCTCTGGGAAGTGAAGAGCCTGACCTTCTGGCAGGCGGTCCACTTCTGGGCGTTCCGTTCCATCACGATCAGCTTCGAGATGTTCGTCGAGAACGGACAGTTGATGTTCTACGTGCTCTGCGACCCCAACTTGGCGTCCATCGTCGAGAAGCAGATCACGGCGTTCTATTCCGAGGCCGAAGTCGTCCGGAAGGAAACGCCGCAGATCTGGAAGAAGGGGCAGTCGCTCGTGGGTTACCACATGACGTTGGCCAAGAAGTACTGGTACCCGGTCCGCATGTACGAGCAGATGCAGGACGATCCGCTCAACGACCTCGGCAACGTGCTCAGCAAATTGCAGAAGGACGAAACGGCGACCATCCAGGTCATCCTCAAGCCGTCGTTCAGCAACAAGTGGGGCAAGTCCGCGAAGCGTTTCGCTTCGGCGCAGTTCAAAGGCAAAAAGGACCGTTGGGTCTCGCGCATCCCGATCCTCTCGACGCTCATCCAAGTGATCGGAGGCATCGCCGGCGGCGCGGACGACAAGACCTTCGCGCCCGGCGCGTCGAGCGGCGACAGTTTCGTCCGCATGATCCAGCCCGAGGAAGAGCTGTACAAGCAGATGGGCGAGAAGGCCGGCATGAGCTGGTTCCACTGCGCGGTGCGCATCATGGCCGCGGCGCCCACCCAGGCCCGCGCCCTCGACATCACCAACAACCTCCAAGTGGCGTTCAACGTGTTCCGCAGCCTCTACGGCAACTCGTTCGTGAACCGCCGCATGTTCGTGGATTTCATGCCGCTGGCGCTCAACGCCCCCATGATCCACTGGCTGTGGAAGCGCCGCATCAACGGCTTCTACCACAAGCAGGCGTTGCTCGTGGAAAAAGAGCTCGCGGGCCTCTTCCACTTCCCGGACAGCCGCTACAACAAGATCCCGATCATCTCGTGGATCCCGTACAAGGTGCTGCCCCCGCCGCCGGACGCCCCCACCGAGGGCATCGTGCTCGGCCTGAACAAGCACCGCGGCGTCGAGACGAAGATCCGCTTCTACGACAAGGACCGCACGCGCCACCAGTACCTCATCGGTAAATCCGGTTGCGGCAAATCCTCGCTGCTCTCGTGGCAGGCCCGGCAGGACATCCAGAACGGCGAAGGCGTGTGCATGGTCGACCCGCACGGCGACCTCATCGAGGACGTGCTCAACTACGTGCCCAAGGAGCGCGCGAAGGACGTCATCCTCTTCGACCCCGCCGACACCGATCGCCCGATGGGCCTGAACCTCCTCGAGGCGAAGACCGACGAAGACTACTGGCGCGGGCAGTTCCGGGCGGTGCGCG
>CAZIQM010000039.1:0-7975 GCA_964541635.1 uncultured Candidatus Peribacteria bacterium
GAGAAATCCTGGGCCATGCGGACCAAGGATTCATAGATCGCGGAGTCACCGTGCGGGTGGTACTTACCCATCACGTCGCCGACGATGAGGGCGGATTTGCGGAATTTGGCGGCGGAGCGAAGACCGAGCTCGCTCATGCCGTACAGGATGCGGCGGTGCACCGGCTTCATGCCGTCGCGGGCGTCCGGAAGAGCGCGCGAGACGATGACGCTCATCGCGTAGTCGAGGTAGCTCTCCTCCATTTCCGCCACGATCGGGCGCGCGGTGATGCGGCCGATCGACGAAAGCATCTCGGTTCCTTCGCCGCCCGAGAGGGACGGTTGGTCAGCCGGCGGTTGCTTCTCTTTGTCGGCCATAGGAAATCGCCGCGCGCATGGTAGCGGATTCCGTCGCGAACGGAAGAATGTTTGAACACAAATGATCTTCGAAGGCACCCCGTCGCGCGCGGGAGCCGCCTCCGGTACGCTTCCGGTCGATGCGACTCGAACGCGACCAACTCACCGCCGTCGGCCGATGGATCCTCGTCGCCTTGGTCGCGGTGGCGTTTTCCATGGCGGTGATGAAGCCGATCATCCTCACGGCCTCGGACATGGGCCGCCACCTTACGAACGGCCGGCTGTTTTTGGACCACGGGACCATCGCCACCACGAACCTCTACTCCTACACCCATCCCGACTTCCCCTTCCTGAACCACCACTGGGGCAGCGGCGTGCTGTTCGAGCTCGTCCGCCGCTTCCGCGGATTCATCGGCGTGTCGATGTTCGGCATGGGCGTCGTGATCCTCACGGCGGTGCTCTACCTGCGCGTCGCGTGGATGAGCGGACGGTTCTGGACGACGATGGCGGCGGCGTTCCTCGTGCTGCCGGTGTTCGCCAGCCGCGCCGAAATCCGGCCGGAACTCTTCAGCTACCTCCTCAGCGCCGTTTTCCTCTGGCTCCTCCTCGGCGTGCGCAGCAAGGCGATGTCCCCGAAGGCGCTCTGGGCGCTGCCGCCCCTGATGCTCCTGTGGGTGAACCTCCACATCTACTTCTTCCTCGGCATCGGCTGGATGGGGGCGTTCGTCGTCGACGCGCTCTTCCGCGCGTGGCGCGATCCCTCGGAACGCTCCGAGCACCTGCTCCTCGCGCGCAGGCTCGTCCTGGCGCTCGTCGCGGCGTGCGTCCTCACGCCCCTCAACCCCAACGGCTGGCGCGGCGCGGTGTATCCCCTCTTCATCTTCCAGAACTACGCCTACGCCGTGGCCGAGAACCAAACGGTCTTTACCATCGAACGCAACGGGCCCTACCCGCCGGGCCTCTTCCTGCGCATCGCGTGGGCCGCGCTCTTCATCTCGTGGATCTGGCGGCTCTGGCGCGACCGGCAGGAACGGCGCCTGCCCGACGTCGCGATCCTCATCCTCTCGCTGTTCGTCGCGCTCATTTCCTACAAAGCCATCCGCAACTTCACCATCTTCTCGTACGTCACCGTCGTCGCGCTGTCGCACGCCTGGGCCGACCTCGACCCCCGCGCGCGCCTGGGCCGCTGGACCACGGCGGCGACCTCGGCGATCCCGGCGCTGACCTTGGCGGCCATGGTCGCGCTGTGGCCCGCGTACTGGCAAAGCGTCTACGGCACCTTCGGCCTCGGCGTCGCACCGGACGTCCTCACATCGATCAACTTCTTCAAGGAGTACAACCTGCACGGGCCCATCTTCAACAACTACGACATCGGCGGCTTCCTCACCTACGGGCTCTATCCGGAGGAACGCGTGTTCGTCGACAACCGTCCGGAGGCGTACCCCGGTGAATTCTTCACGCAGATCCTGCTGCCGATGCAGATGAAGGAGGGAGACTGGCAGCGCTTCAGCGCCCAGTACGGCTTCAACGTCATCTTCTTCTACCGGCACGACGCCACGCGCTGGGGCCAGGCATTCATGCTCCGGCGGCTGCAGGATCCCGCGTGGGCGCCCGTGTACGTCGACGGCTACGTGCTGATGTTCGTGCGCCGCATCCCGGAGTTCCGGGAAGTGATCGCGCAGTACGAAATCCCGCTGTCGAACTTCGCCGCCGCTCCCCGCAACCGTTGATATGCTCTCTCCTTCGACTCGCTTCGCTCGCTCAGGATGACAGCCATGCTCTCCATCATTTCCACCCCCATCGGCAATTTAGGAGATATCACGATCAGGGCTCTCGAAACGCTCAAAGCGTGCGACGCGATCGTCTGCGAGGACACGCGCGTGACGGGGCAGCTGTTGAAACTCCTCGGACTCGAGAAAAAGCCGCTCGTGAGCTTCCACGGCTACAGCGATCCGCGCTCGCTCGACCCCATCGTCGACCGGCTCAAGCGCGGCGAACACCTGGCCCTCGTCTCGGACGCCGGCACGCCCGGCATCTCGGACCCCGGGTACGCGGTGGTCTCGCGCTGCGCCCGGGAAGGCATTCCCGTGAGCGCCCTCCCCGGCCCCGCCGCGTTCCTCGCGGCGCTCAGCGCGTCGGGCCTGCCCATCAACCGCTTCCGCTACCTCGGGTTCCTGCCGCTCAAGAAAGGACGCAAGGCGCTCGTGGCGTCGTTCGCGGACGAAGAGGACACGATCGTGTTCTACGAATCAGTGCACCGCATCGAGAAGGCGCTCGCGGAAATCGGCGAGGCCTTGGCAGCGCAACCGGACCGCCCGATCGTCATCGCGCGCGAACTGACGAAATTGCACGAGGACATTGTCAGGACGACCGTTTCGCGGCTTGCGGATACCGCGAAATCACTCGTGAAAAAGGGCGAGTTCGTCGTGGTCGTGGGACCGTTGCCGCGGAAAGGAAAAACGTTCCACGACGGGGAGGAATGACCGTAATGGCACGAGGAAAAGTAAAAACATTGAGTGCCCCACGAAGCGTGACACGTGAATTCCTGCGCGCGATATCGTCGGGTAATGTCACCCATTCGCCGATTGGCCGGATTCGACTACCGCGATTGCGGGACGTATTTCGTGACGATCTGCACGCGGAATCGGGAGCGTTTGTTCGGACGGATCCAGAACCACACGATGGAATGCAACGACAACGGACGGATCGCCATGGATTGCATCGAACGCATCGCCGATCATTTCCCCGGCGTGACGATCGATGCATCGGTCGTGATGCCCGACCACTTGCACGTCCTGTTGCATATCGGCGATATCCAACCGCGCGGCGGCAGGCGCATGGCATGCCATGCGCCTAACGAAACCACGGTTGAAGGTGCCACCAGATCATTCGGCAAACCCCAATCGCGATCATTGTCGACGATCGTCGGCGCGTTCAAATCCGCCGTTACAAAACGCATACGGGAATCATGCGGGTACGACGGTGCGGTATGGCAACGGAATTTTCACGAACATATCGTCCGCGATTCGGATGAATGCGAACGCATCAAACGGTACATTCGGAATAATCCCGCGAATTGGCGGGACGATGAATTGCATTCATGAACCCGCAAGACACCCTTCTGGCCTACGATTACCAGTTTCCCGAAGCGCTGATCGCCCAGGAGCCGGCGCGCCCGCGGGATAGCGCGCGCCTCATGGTCTACGACCGCGCGACGGGCGACGTCACGCTCGATACCTTCGCGCACGTCGACGAGTACCTGCCCGAACGGAGCGTGGTGGTGTTCAACGAAACGAAAGTGATCCCCGCCCGCATGACGGTGACGGCCGACGGCAAAGACGTCGACGTGCTCTGCCTGAAACAGGACGGCGACCTGCTCCGCGTGCTGGCGCCGCGCGCTGTCCAACCGGGCATGGAGTTCGCGTGGGCCGGACACACGCTCGCGTGCGTCGAGCGCGACGGGAAGGAAGCGATCCTCCAGCCGTCGTTCCCCATCGACCGGACGGTCCCGCTGCTCGAGGAATTCGGGAAAACCCCGCTGCCGCCGTACATCGAAGCGAAAACCATGGGCGAAGCCGAACGACGCGCCGAGTACCAAACCGTCTTCGCGAAGAACGCCGGCAGCGTCGCCGCACCCACCGCGAGCCTGCACTTCACGCCGGAGCTCATCGAGCGCATCAAGGCGGCGGGCCACGACGTCTGCTACGTCACGCTCCACGTGGGGCTCGGGACCTTCGCTCCCCTGACCGAAGAGCAACTGAAAACGCGCACGCTCCACGAGGAGACGTACTTCATCGACGAAGATACCGCCGACTTCCTCAACCGCGCGAAGGAGGAAGGCCGGCCGATCGTCGCCGTGGGCACCACGACCGTGCGCACGCTCGAGTCGGCCGCGGTGGAAGGTTCCACGATCACCAACCGCTACGGTTCCACGACGCTCTTCCTCTCGCCCGAGAACCCGCCGCGGTTCGTGACCTCCGTCGTGACGAACTTCCACGTGCCGAAGAGCAGCCTCCTCATGCTCGTGGCCGGGTTCGTGGGCCGCAACCAACTCATGAAGCTCTACCAAACCGCGATCGCCGAGAAGTTCCGGTTGTTCTCTTTTGGCGACGGGATGCTGATACTTTGATCACGGCAGCACGCTTAGCGGATCGACGTTCACGCCGTTCTGGATGACTTCGAAGTGGAGGTGCGAGGCGGTCGTCATGGGGCCCGCGCCGTGCGTGCCCGGCTTGCCGCCGCTGAGGCCGATCGTTTCGCCGGCGTTCACTTCCTGGCCCGCGAGCACCGACGTGACGCTCAGGTGCCCGTAGAGGGTGGCGTAGCCGTCGCGGTGGCCGATGAGGATGTACGTGTAGCCGGTCTCGCCGCCGTCGCGCACGAGGAACACCACGCCGTCCGCGGCCGCGCCCACGGGCGTGCCCTGCGGGACGACGATGTCGGCGCCGTAGTGCTGCACGCCGAAGTGCGCGAAGTAGGGTTTGTTCTTGAAGCCGGCGGAGACGGGACCGTACACGGGCCACGAGAACGTTTGCGCGGCGGCGGCCGCCGCGTGGCGGACGTCGTCGGCCGCGAGGAGGCCTTTTTCCACGAGGGCGCGGCCCGCTTTCTGGCGCAGGCGCGCGTCGATGCGCGCGAGGTCGCCCTGCAACTCCAACACGTGGTCGTGCACTTCCGCCATGATGCGGCGGTTTTCCTGGAGCTGCTCTTCGGACGCTTCCACGAGGCCGACCGTGTCGTCGTAGGCTTTCGACGCCTTCGCGTAGAGCTGCAAGATTTTCTCGCGTTCGCCGGTCGCGCGCTCCAAGCGGTCAAGGACCGACACGGCGGCGACGAGGTCCTTCACCAATTTGCCCTGGTAGCGCAGCAAACGGTCGTCGCCCGCCGTCCACGGCGAGGACACCGCCCACAGGCCCGGCTGCCGGGAGGCCGCGCGCTGGCGCAGCAACTCCGCGTAGCGCTTTTTGGCCGCGTCGCGCAGGCGCTCGGCATCCGCTTTCGTCGCGAGCTCGGTGCCCGTGCGGCGCTCGATCGTGGCGTGGATCCGCCGGAGCTTCACGATCTCTTTCCGGATCTCGAACTTCTGGTCCTCGGCCCGGCGCAGGAGGTCTTCCTGCTTCGTGAGGGCCGACTGGCCCTTCTCGAGGCGCGACTGCAACCCGCCCCGCTGGCGGTACTCGGCCGCGGCGTCGTCGATGGCGTCGTGCAGCGATTCGCGCGTGCGCTCCCGCTCGTCGAGCGAGAGGAGGCCCGTCATCTTCAGCGGCACGACCGGCAAGGCGGCCATGACCAGCGGAATCACGATGAGGAGACGGCGTGTGTGGTGCATGTTGGTTTCCGAGTATTGTAGCAAAAAACGGCGTTTTCCGGAAGGGCGCGGGCATCCGCGGTGTGCTACACTCCGCCCATGTTCGCCCACCTCCGAGGGACCATCGGCAAGGGCAGCCTGAACGAGGTATCGGTGGACGTGAACGGCGCGGGGTACAGGGTGGCGGTGCCGGTCGACACGTGGGACCGGCTGCAGGACGGCGACACCGCGACGCTGTGGATTTCGACGTACGTCCGCGAGGACCGCTTCGAGCTCTACGGCTTCCTGGACGCCGCGACGCGGACGCTGTTCGAGGAGCTCACGCAGATCTCGGGCATCGGGCCGCGCACGGGCTTGGAACTGTGCGGCGTGCCGCGCGGGTTGCTCCTCACGGCCATCCAGCAGGACGACCACGCTCCCCTCACGCAGGTCAAAGGCATCGGCAAGAAGACGGCGGAGAAGTTGCTCGTGGAATTGAAGAGCCTGGCCGAGCGCCAGCCTGGGCTGTTCGCCGCGGACACGCGCGAGCTCGGGGCGAAGTTCGATCCCGACGCCCTCGCCGCGCTCGCGCAGCTGGGGTACAACAACGCCGACGCCGTCCGCGCGCTCGAGACGGTGCCCCAGGAACTCCGCACCACCGAAGAGCGCGTCACCGCGGCGCTCCGTTCCCTCTGACCCCATGCTGACCCTCGACATCGCCGGCTCGCTCGCCAAGCTCATCACGCCGTCGTACGGCATCAGCGACCAGGATCTCCTGGCGCTCCGCAGCAGCCTGAAGCGCTACATCGACGAAATGCGAACGGAATGCGACGCGGGCGAACACCCGTGGACGCGCAGCATCTACGACGAAGCGGCGGTGAAATCGGTGAAGGACATCGCCGACCGCGTGAAGAAGCAGAAGCTCGACACGATCGTGTGGATCGGCATCGGCGGCTCCGGCCTCGGACCGCGCGTGCTGAAGGAGGTGTTCGAAAGCCCGGACACGCCGGAGCTCGTCATCGTCGACACGGTCGATCCCTACGCCTTGCAATCGCTCCTCGACGTGGTCGACTGGAAGCGCACGCTCATCGTGTGCGCCAGCAAATCGGGGGGCACGCTCGAAACGCTCAGCGCTTTCTTCCTGCTGTGGGACGCCATGAAGTCGGCCCTCGGTTCCGTAGCCGCGCAGCAGGCGATCGTCGTCACCGATCCCGCGCACGGACCGCTCCAGTCGTTCGCGGCGGTGCAGGGCATCCCGGTGGTCCCCCACCCCGAGGTCGGCGGTCGCTACGCGATCTTCACCGCCGTGGGGCTCCTGCCGCTCGCGCTCCTCGGCGCGGACGTCGACGCGTTCCTCCAGGGCGCGGCCGACGTCGCCGCGCGCTGCTTCCATCCTGTGCTCGAAGAGAACCCCGGCGCGATGCTCGCGGCCGTGCAGTTCCTCCACGAGAGCAAGAAGGGCTACGTGATGCGCGTCATCATGCCGTACAGCTCGCGCCTGCAATCGCTCGCGCGGTGGAACCAGCAGCTGGTGGCCGAAAGCCTCGGCAAGAACGAAGTCCGCAACCCGTTCCCGGTCGCCGCCATCGGCACGCAGGACCAACACTCGCTCCTGCAGCAGTGGATGCAAGGCCCGCGCAAGGCGTGGCACCTCTTCATCCACGAAATCGAAAAGCCGCGCCTCACGGTGCCCAAAGACGTCGACCCCGCGTTCGAGTACGTCGCCGGAAAGAGCTTCGGCCAGATCCAGGACGCGTTCCTCGACGGCACCGCCCGCGCCCTCACGCAGGTACGCCGCGCGCACGCGACCTTGAACATCACGCGGCTCGACGCCTACCACCTCGGCGCGCTCTTCATGGTCTTCCTGTTCGAGGTCGTCTACCTCGGGAAGCTCTACCGCATCGATCCCTACGGCCAGCCCGGCGTGGAGCTGAGCAAGCAGATCGCCAAGGATATTTTGCAACGCGGATGAGTGGCGCACGGGCGTCGGCGGGGGGTAGAATCCACCCCGTCTTTTTTCCCACGCCGTCCATGTCACACGCGACCACCGACCAGACCTTCGATGCCGACGTCCTCAAGAGCGATATCCCCGTTCTCGTGGATTTTTGGGCCCCCTGGTGCGGTCCGTGCAAACAGATGAACCCGATCCTCGATTCGCTCGCCGCGAAGAACGAGGGCAAATTGAAAGTGGTGAAGATGAACGTCGACGAGAACCAGGACGTACCAGGGCGCTTCGGCGTCATGAGCATCCCGACGTTCCTCGTGGTGAAGGGCGGCAAGGTCCTCACGCAATTCGTGGGCGCCCGCAGCGAGGGCGACATGCAACAGGCGATCGACGCGGCCCAAGCTGCAT
>CAZIQM010000039.1:7985-10490 GCA_964541635.1 uncultured Candidatus Peribacteria bacterium
CGAGTTCGTCCTTCCCAGCCTCGGCATCATCGTCGCGTTCGTGCTCATCAAGTACCGCGAACAGATCGGCGACACGTTCGGCGACGCCGATTGGTTGCGCCCGATCGGGGGCGTCTACTTCGCCATCGTGTACATCGCGATTTTCATCATCTTCTGGTGCATCTCGGTGATGACCGGCACGACGAGCGTGCTCTTCCGTCCGTTCCTGTGGATCTTCCCCACGCTCGGACGCGGGATGACGCAGCCGGATTTGTCGTATTGAAAAGGCCGGGCGTTGTCGCCCGGCCATATTCGCATCTGTTCCCTTTCGTTTTTTCGTTTACCAGTCGAAGTCCGGAGCGAACTCCATGCCTCCTTCCGCGGCATACATTTCGATGATCTTCCGAATCGCCACTCGTTCTCTCTCGAGCTTTTTCCGCTGGTCCGCTTGCACCAGAGAATCACGGACCAAAAGATTCGGATCGATGTACGCGAGTTTCGAGAGATTTTTCACCGTGCAATTGCGGTGCATCGCGAGCCAAATCAAGTGGGCGGTGTCTTCCTGGCCTCCCAATACATTGCACCGGGGGTCGAACCCCCGACGCTCGATGAGATCGTCCAATCTCCATGACTGGCACGTGTTACGACACACCCACTGGAGGTGGGTGGCCCAAAATCCGAGCAAGTCGGACGGATCCTTCCGTCGGATCACCTCGGTGATGCCCTGCAACGCCGAATCGCACTGTTGCAACCAATCGGCATGGCCCCCCGACGGGACCATGTCCTCCGGCCCTTGCCGTACGGACGCGAACGGAATGGGCCCGATCGCATCCATCGTGAGGAGCGGAGAAACGGTGAACTCTGCATCGCCGGACGCGTACCACACCTGGCCCCGGGAGACTCCGGCAACGCGACGGAGCCACGCGATCGCGCCGTTCGCCGCCACGGTCCATTCGCGAACCCACGGATTACCCCTCACCCCGAGAACCTTCGTGGGAAAAGCATCCGACAAACGAACGCGATCGAGCGTCTCGCAGGCTCGTCCGAACTGATCGTTGCCATTGAGCACGAGAATCAATCCATCGATCCTCACCGCTTCAGCAACCCCTTCGATTCGCCTGAAGAGTTCGCGGAAGAAGTTTTCTGTCTTGTCGTTCCATAGGCGAACGACGATGAATCGTCCGCCGTTGCGGAAATCCCGGTCACCGGGTCTCGTATCCGCGAAGAGCCTATTGCGGCGGCACTCTACCACCTTTTCCATCTGCATGACTGCACTCCGATTCTGAAACTGTAACGAACCCAATCCACGGACCAACGCACCGGCATGCCCTGGTCCGTGGATTGGAGGGAACCACTGTGATGCGAATTATAGTTATAATATAATTTTTTGTTATTTTGTCAAAAACGAAAAAAGCGCTATGGAAAGACTTAATTCATGCGTTTACGGATAGCATAGTGAAAATCGATAGCAATTTGACAAAAAATGGAATTATAACAAAAATGCCGCGTTCTCCCCTCTGGGAGAGCATCGTCCCTTTCGACCATCGCGGTTGTTTTCCGTTCCGTCGGTAGCGGGTTGCCCATCGCGCGTGGGCAGGCCGCTACCGGTCGAACGAGAGAATTCCTATTCAGGCGATGCAACAGCGCATGCGCCCCTCTCGTCCGATGCGGAACGCACCGATTCTCCCGGGTAAGGAGACTGGAGTGACTGGCATGAGTTCTTCCGAGACCAAGAAAGCGTATGAATGGAAACGTCCGAAGATCGATTGGAAAGCCCACATCGAACGCGTGATGAAATCCCGGGGCGGCAAGGCTTTCGACCCGTCGAAGATCTACATGGCGGACGGCGGCGAGGGCAGTCTCGACGATCTGGAAAACTTCTCGCACCCTACCTTCGTCATGTGTCCGAAAGACAGTCCGCTCGGGGCGATGATCATCGGGTCGATGTTCGCCAACAACACGGGGCATACCAAGCTGAAGGTCGTCCATAACCCGGGCGTCGGCACGACGATCGACGCGATCGCCGACGTCGAGGTGACCGTGAAGGGCAAAAGGCAGATTCCCTTCGCGTTCGGCGCTTGCCAAAAAGCGGCGGCCGGCGCGATCGATTACTGCTGTAGCGTGGGCATCCTTCCCAAAGATCCGGTCGTGTGCGCACGTCTCGTGATCGGCATCGAAATCTACGTCGATGAAAAAGCGAACGACCTCGAGCGCGTGCAAGACAACATGCTCGTGGCCCTCGTCCAAGCGATCGTGAACGCCATGTGCGGCGGCACCACGCACGAAGAAGCGATGGCGGGCAGCAAAGCCGCCCACGTCTTCGTGAACAAGCCGCTGCTCGAAGCGCCTGACCTCAAGGCCCTCGGCCTCGAGACCCAGGCGTAGGAATTCCCCTCCAACCGCAACCTCCTCGAAAGGGATCCGGCCAGTGCATTCGTGCACTGGTCGGGTTTCGCATGCGATGGTGGAGCCGAGGAGATTCGAACTCCTGACCCCCTGCTTGCAAAGCAGGTGCTCTACCAACTG
>CAZIQM010000040.1:0-10438 GCA_964541635.1 uncultured Candidatus Peribacteria bacterium
ATCGAGATCCTCCGCAAGCTGCGCACCGGCGAGATCGACATCCTCGTTGGCATCAACCTGCTCCGCGAAGGCTTGGACCTCCCCGAGGTGAGCTTCATCGCCATCCTCGACGCCGACAAGCAGGGTTTCCTCCGCTCGCGCGACGCGTTGATCCAAACGATCGGCCGCGCGGCCCGCAACGTGAACGGCCACGTGACCTTGTACGCCGACAAGATGACCGACGCGATGAAGGGCGCCATCGGCGAGACCGAACGCCGCCGCGGCATCCAGATGGCCTACAACGAGAAGCACGGCATCACCCCGCAGACGATCGTGAAGGCGGTGCATGATATCTCCGAGGAGCAAAAGAAGCTCGAATTGCGCCGCCCCAAGCGCGACCACACGAAGATCCCCCGCGACGAGAAGCAGAAGCTCATCAAGGAGCTTAACGCGCAGATGGAAATCGCGGCGGAGAACCTCGAGTTCGAGAAGGCGGCCGACCTGCGCGACGAAATCGAGCTGCTCGAACGCGAGCTGCGAGCGGGGAAGTGATCACCGGTCGTCCTGCGATTCGCCCAGCACCGCCGCCAACCGACGCCGGAACACGGCCCGCACCTCCGGTTCCACCTCGACGTCTTTCGGATCGTGCATCTGGTCGATGGTCTCGATGACTTCTTCCGCCGTGTCGTTGCCGCGGCGCTTCAGCCGCACGAAATGCGCGCGGATATCGTCGATCGTCGTGCCTTCGGGGAAGATTTCGCCCATGGGGAAGCATTCTAAGCCCTTTCCCGGCCATTGTCAGGTCTCGTTGACGTTTCCGCGGCGGGAAGGGCACCATGCCCCTCCTCCATGGAGAAACCCACCGAATCGCAGGGCGAAACGCCGGTATTCCGGAGATTGAACGAACTCGTCCGCAGGGAATTGCCGTTCGCGTTGTACGAGCGCGATCTGTTCCTCGGCATGATTGATAACAAAAAACTGCAGATGCGCGCGAGGACATTCTCGCGGGACGTGATGGGCGGTGACGGAGCCATCCATCTCTCCAATCACGACTACCGCCTATTGCTCGGAGTGCTCGCATCGTCATTCGTTTTGCTGAAAGACAAAAAGAACGTACCGGCGGACGTGATCCTGTCCGCGCTCGAAACCTACGAAAGTGGTTGCCAACCCGGCGCCGACGCGCTTTCCGCGCGCATCCAAAGCCTCGTCGAATTCGACCACGAAGACATCCGCTGCTCCGTGCGCCGACGCGTGCGCGACATCATTCGACTGCTCGAAGTGTCGTACCCGCTTGGCACGAGCATCACGGACCCAGACGGCGGCGATGAGGTGATGGTCCGTGCGGACCGGCAAATCAGGACCCATTCGTTCATCGATAGCGTGGAAGAGCACATTCGCATGACGCCCGTGCGGTCTGCCACCGAGATTGCTTCGACGAACCAGCGGGGAAGATCCATCCTGGCGGTCCGGACGGGGTTGGAGGAAAACAGCATCGCGCGTGCGGGGCGCGACCAACGTTACGGCTCGTTCTTCGGCATTCCGAACGAAGCGGGATTGACGCTCCAGCCGGAGATCGATTTGGGTGCGTCGTGCTTTCCCGGAACGCTCGTCATCGCCCGGCAATCCGGACACATCGCCGTGATGGTTAAAAACGTCCTGTGCTACGCCTCCCCCGCCGAAGACGAATCGCAATCAGCTACCGAAGGAGGCGTCGCGGTCAAAACAAAGCCCGCGTCGTCGACGCAGCGCGATGAATTCAGCGTGACGACGCTGTGCATCAGCAAGCCGGACCAGAACGGCGGCCACGATCCCGAGCATCCGGACCTGACGTACGATTTCTACGACGTCTCCGATACCGCGCCCATGACCGCGTTCGGCAAAACAGTTAGGAAAGAGAAGAAGGAGCGCTCCTCAACCTAAGACCTGTATCGCTTCCTTGTAGCCGTCCGGGCGGCCGGTATCGAGGCGCTTGCCCTCGAACTCGTAGCCGTAGATGGCGATGGAATCCTTCTGTGCGATGAGCGCGTCGATGAGGCGGATTTCCCCGCCGTGGCCGCTCGTCACGCCGGGCAGGACGTCGAAGGTCGAACGCGGGATGATGTACTTGCCCACGATGCCGAGCGTCGACGGCGCTTCCTCGGGCTTCGGTTTCTCCACCAATCCCTGCACGCGCACCAGGCGCCCGTCCTGCGACGAGGGCGAGACCACGCCATACTTGCTCACTTCTTCGCGGGGGAGGTTCTGCAAACAGAGCATCGCGCCCGTCGCGCGCTCCGCCTCGGGCACCATGCCCATGGCGTCCACGAGTTGGCCCATGCCCTGCTTCTCGTGCACGACGAGGTCGTCGCCGAAGAGCACCGCGACGTGGTCGCTCCTGACCCACTCCGCCGCCTGCAGGATCGCGTGGCCGTCGCCGTGCTGTTCCTGTTGGTAGACCACGTGGACGTGCACCTCGTCGTACTTCCGCAGTTCCTTGAGCATCTCCAACTTCCCTTTTTTCTCGAGGATCATGTTCAGCCCTTCGTCGGGTTCGAAGAACTTGGGGATCGATTCCTTCCCCGGGCTGATGACGAAGCAGATTTCCTTGATGCCCACGGCCAGGCATTCGTCCACGAGGAGCGCGATGATCGGCATATTGCCGATCGGGAGCAATTCCTTGGGGACGATCTTGGTCCACGGAAGGAAGCGGGTTCCGAGGCCCGCGACGGGGAGGACGGCTTGGGTGAGCTGCATACCGGGGCATCGTACACACGACCCCTTTTGACTCAAAACCCGAAAACGGCTATACTGTCTCGAAACCTTTCACACACATTCCACACAAACCTATGTCCGCGCTCTCGCAGGAAATCGAGTTCGTCGCCGGCGCCCTGGCGCACGCGCACAAGCTGCAGGACCTGCTGGATCTCCCGGGAAAGTGGACGTCGGAAATCCGACGCGAAGCGAGGACGGCGATCGCCGCGCTCTCGGGCCACCTGCTCGTGGCCGACTTCGCGCTCACGGGTGACGAAGAAGGGGTGCGCAACACGATGCACGACATCCATGAAGAGGCGATGTTGCGGCTCGCGGCCTGACCACCGTTCGCGGATAAGCACGAAGAGGGCGTCGCGAGGGACGCCTTTTTCTTATCCTTCGTTGATGCGCACGATCTTCACGCGCTCTTCCTTCGGCACGAGGATTTTGAGGATGCACTCGCGGTTGAAGGTCGCGCGGATTTTCTTCGGGTCGATCACGAACGGCAAGGTGACGGTGCGCGCGAACGGTCCCCAGAAGCACTCCTGGATGTAGAACTGGTCTTCCGGGATGTTCTCCCCCTGTTGGCGGTTGCCGCGGATCGTGAGCTGGTTGTCGGCGACTTCGATGTCGAGGTCCGACAACTTCACGCCCGCGATCGGGGCGCGGATGATGTAGTAGTTGTCGAGTTCGTAGATATCGACCGCCACCTGTCCCGTGCCGCTCTGCGGGAGCTCGGCTTTCTGGGCGGGGGCCTGCGCGGTTTCGCCGTCGCCCTCTTGTCCGAGGCCGGAAAAGATGCCGTGGAAGGGGAACTGTGACGACATTATCTGTTCAAATGTACTCTCGATGGCTTTCGCGCGGCAAAAAGGACGTCTGGCTAACCTTCCACATTCGTGAGGTGGTATTCGGCGTTTCTTTTAGGATTTTGTCACTCTACACTGCGGTTCCATGGACCTTCTCGGAGCGGTCATCCGCGGCGCAGTCCAGGGCGTGACGGAATTCCTGCCGATTTCCAGCGACGGGCATTTGGTCGTGGTGGGGCACTTCCTCGGCGAAACGGGCTCGGGGCGCGACGCGCTCGGGTTCGACATCCTCCTCCACTGCGGCAGCCTCATCGCGATCCTCGTGGTGTTCCGCGACGCGTGGATACGCGTGCTGCGCGGCCTTTTCGCGCTCGATCCCGCCGCGTGTCGCATGGCGGGCATGATCGCCGTCGCGACGGTCCCGGGAGTGATCGCGGGCCTCTTCTTCGAAGACGCGGTCGCCGGCATGCGCTCGCTCACCGCGGCGTCGGTCGGTTTCCTCGTCACCGCTGCGTTCTTAGTCGCGGGTGAATTCATCGGCCGCAGGCGCGCCGCGCGCACGCCCGGTTTCGTCGACGCGCTGCTCATCGGCGTGGCGCAAGCGGTGGCCATCCTCCCCGGCGTCTCGCGGTCGGGCCTCACGGTCGGGACCGCGCGCTCGCTCGGCGTCGAACGGCCTTCGGCCCTCGATTTCTCGTTCCTCATGGCGCTGCCGATCATCGCGGGGGCGGTCGCGAAGACCGGTCTCGACGCGTTCGACGGCCAGGTGGCCTTCCCCTCGCTCGCCGTCTCGCTCGCGGGTTTCGCGACGTCCCTCGTCGTCAGCGTCGCCGCCGCCGCGTTCCTGCGTCGCTTCGTGCTGCGCAACAGCTTCGCGTGGTTCGCGTGGTACCTCGTTCCCCTCGCGCTCCTGCTCCTCGCCGAGGACGCGGGACTCCGCACGATGCTCGATCCCGAGCACGCGCGCATCGCGGTCCGCAGTCTCGGCTCGCTCGCGGTGTTCGCGTTCGCCCTCGTCGAAGTCATCCCGCCGTTCAGCTTCGTGTCGCCGGGCATCACCGCGCTCGTCATCGCCGGATCCATGGCGCCCGACGCGGCCACGGCCCTCTCGTTCACGGTCGCCGCGTTCGCCGCGTCGTTCATCGGGAACACGGTGCTGTTCAACATCGGCCGGAAGACGGGCCCCTCCATCGAAAACGCGTTGCGTTTGCCCGTCGGTTCGCGCAAAAAAGCGGAGGATTTCATCGGTACATACGGGGTATGGGCCGTGTTCGCGGGACAGTTTTTCAGCATCCTCCGTCCCACGGTCGCCTTCGCCTCGGGCGTGCTGAAAATGCATCCCGGGAAGTTCTATCCCATGGCGCTCGCAGGCGCGGTGACGTGGGCGTCGGCGTCCATCGTCGCGGGATACATGCTCAAGGAACACGCGGCCGTCGTCGCGTCGTTGATCTTCGCGATCGGCACCGTCACCGTCGCCGTCGTCGCGTGCGTCGCGGCGGTGGAATGGTGGCGCGTACGCGGGAACAAGAGTCGTTCCTGATCGCCACGAAAATACGCTTGCGCCAGAGGCGCCCCTCCGTAAGATGGTGGCCCGTTCTATGTCTGTCACCCTTAAGAATCACATCCGCCGCCTGCGCTTCGAACACGGCATGACGCAGGAAGAACTGGCCCTCCGCACGGGCGTCTCGCGCCAGACGATCATGTCGATCGAGCGCGGCCAGTCGAACCCTTCCATCCTCCTCGCTTACAAGATCGCGTCGGCTTTGAACGTCCCCGTCATGGCCGTCTTCGAGATGGAAGGAAAGCTCGCTCCCGTCTGAGCAACGCGGATATCGACGACCGAGAGCTGCGCGCGCCGCGTGCCGTTCCATTCGTTCGCCGTGACCCTGCAGACGATGTCCGCCGTGGCGGGCACCGTGTCGGCCAGGTGTCCCAGGCCGAACGCGACGACGCCCGTGTTGCCTATCTTCCCGCTGAGATGGCGTAAGTCGGAGCCGATGCGGCGGACGCCTGAGAAGGCGACGTTTTCGAGCAAGAACAGCGGCTCGCGGTTCTCCGCGCCGAAGGGTTCGAGCACCGCGAGCGCGTCGGCGAGGGCGAGCGTCGCCGCCGATGCGTCGATGGCCGCCTCCACCGCCACCACCGGTCGCAAATCTTCCTCCGCGACCGACGAGAGCACGTCGGCGCACAGCGCGTCGCGCACCGCGTCGAAGTCCGCGAGTGCGAAGGAACATCCTCCCGCCATCGCGTGTCCCCCGAAGGCCGTGAACAGGCCGCCGTTGTTCCGCAACGCCAGCGCGATGTCGTGCCCGGGCACCCCGCGGAGCGAGGCGGTGCACGATCCCCCGCCGATCGACGCGACGAGCGCGGGGCGGCCGAACCGCTCGGCGAGCTTCCCCGCCACGAGCCCTACCACGCCGCGCGGGAAATTTTCCGACGCCACGCACACGCATGCCGGGAGGTTCGCGGGATCGACCGTCGCGAACGCTTCTTCCATGCACGCCTGCGTCACGCGTTGCCGTTCCGCGTTGAGCGCTTCGAGCGCGTCGACGCTCGCTTCGTCGCCCAGCAGCGCCCGGAGCCCGATGGCGGCGTCGTCCAGGCGGCCGGCCGCGTTCAGGCGCGGGGCCATGCGGAACGCGATGTCCATCGCCGTGGGCCTGATTCCCGCGCCGCTGCGGTCGCGGAGCATGCCGAGTGCCGACGCCGCCGGCACACGCGCGAGCGCGGCCAATCCTTCGCGCACCATCGTGCGGTTGCCGTGCGTCAGCGGGACGACGTCCGCGATGGTGCCGATCGCCGCGAGGGCGAGGTCAGTGTCGTGGTCGGGCCACGCGGGGCCGAGGACGGCGTGGGCCAGCGCGAAGGCCACGCCCGCCGCGGAGGGATGCGCTTCGAGCGCGGTGAGCGCGGGATGCAGGATCGCGTACGCAGGCGGCAATTCCGCGAACGCGTGGTGGTCGACGACGATCGCATCCATCCCCTTTTCCTTCGCGAGCGCGAGGGCCTCGGTCGCGACGATGCCCGTGTCGGTGGTGATGAGCAGCGTCACGCCCTTCGCCGCCAGCTCCTCCACGTGCAGGGCCTGCGCGCCGTACCCTTCCTTCAGCCGATGCGGCAGGCGCACGACCGGTTCGGTGTCGAGCCGGCGCAGCATCCGCACGAGGATCGCCGTGGAGGTCACGCCGTCGCAGTCGTAGTCGCCGATGATGCCGACCGTTTCGGCGTTCCTCACCGCTTCGCGCACGCGTTCCGCGGCGACTTCCGCCATGGGATACGTCGCGATGTCCAACCACGGGCGTTCGTCGTGCCCGAGGTCGCGCGTCGCCGCGATCGCCGCGACGATGTCCGACGGTGAACCCTCCGCGCGCAGTGCGGGATCCGTCCAACGCTTGCCGGTGAGGGACAATCGGGTCACCTCCGCACGCTACCAGCGCGCGGTGTCCGGCTCCACCGGGATCATCGGGCTTTTCAGGCTTTCAGCGCTTTGCGAAGCGTGAGGCCGACGGCCGCAGCGATGGCCAGAACGGCCGCGATCGTGCCCGGGCCGGAAGGCGCCAGCGGCGCCCCGCCGTGCAACGGCTCGTCCGGAGCGCTGCCATGGAGGATCACGCCGGCGTTGGCCATTTCATCCAAACGGTTACGCTCGACGCGATCGAGGACGCGCTGGTCGTGGATTTCCTGCGCCGTCGCGTCGGTGCTGTTCCAATCGATGACGTCTTCCTGGTCGGCGCTGCCGTGGAGGTCGTCGATCGTGTCGCTGCCGGGGGCGCCGGGACCGTCTTCCTCGGCCGCTTCCGTCGGCGTGATGCCCTTCGCCGCTTCTTCCGCGGCGCGTTCGTCGTACGCCGCTTCCTGCGCGGCGCGCGCCGCTTTCGCTCCGCGGGCGTTCGGCGGCGGTTCAACGAAGTCGCCGTCCTGCAGCACCTCTTCGGGCGTCATGTAGGCGTGGGCCGGCACCGGCACGAGCGTGGCCAGGAGCAGGAACGAGAGGAGGATGCGCATAGCGGATGGTGGAAGGTTACTTGCAGGCGCGTTTGCCCTTCGTGAGGCACGCGAGGTATTCCTGGAAGTCGTGGGTGCCGTCCCCGTCGGTGTCGGGGAGGAGGGGGTCCGTTTCGCCGCTGTCGACGACGCCGTTGAGGTTGCGGTCTTCGCCGATGTACAGGACCTGGCCGTTGCTGAGCTTCTTGCGGCACTGGCCGTCGCACAGTCCGTCGCGGTCGGTGTCGAGCGCGCGCGGGTCGGTTTCGCCTTCGTCGATGATGCCGTTCCAGTTCGCGTCCTCGATGCCGTCGATGATGCCGTCGAGGTCCGTGTCGCGCAGCGTGGGATCGGTGTCGTACCTGTACTCGATGCCGTCGAGGATGCCGTCGCCGTCCGTGTCTTCCACCAGTTCGTCGGTGTTGAGGTCGTCTTCCAGGCGGTTGTTCAACCGGTCGCCGTCGTCATCGACGCCGATCGGCAGCTCGCGCTCGGTCATGATGTAGCAGAGCTGGCCGCCCTTGAAGAAATCGATCTGGTGTTTGACGACCGTTTGCGGACGGGCCGCGGCGCGCAGGACGTCGTCTTTCGTCGGCAGGTTCGAGAGGCTGTACTTCGGCGCCGTTTCCCTCGCTTGCTCCGCGCGCACGTCGCGTTCTTTCTCCGAAAGGAACAACAGGCCTTTCAGGCCCGTGCGCTTGTCGACCACCGACGGATCGTTGTTTTCCGGGTAGCAGTATCCCCAGTAGCGGACCGTCTTGCCCTGGAGGCCGAGGAGGATTTCCCGGTTGATCTTGTCCACTTCCAGCGGCACGTGGAACACGACGTTCACGTCCGCGGGGATCGTGGCGCCGCTCAGGATTTGCTGCGATTCGATCACCACCCATTGGTCCACTTTCTTCTGCCGGGCGAGGAGCGCCTGGGTCGGCGCGCCCGCGGGAACCAGCGCCGGGATGAGGATGGCGGCGGACGCGATGCCGCTCGCGATCACGACCGCTTGGAACGCGAGCGAGAGCCGGTGAAGGGCATTCGAAGGCATCGAATAAGTATACCAGAAAACGGGGTTCCTCACCAGGGCGCTTTCTGCTGTACACTGCGGCGTATCGCGCTCAACCCCTACTCCGTTCTCGGCCTCGAAAAGAACGCCTCCCCGGAGGACATCAAGAAGGCGTACCGCCGCTTGAGCAAGGAATGGCACCCGGACAAGCACAAGGGTGACAAATCCGCGGAAGCGAAGTTCAAGGAGATCAACGAAGCGTACGAAACGCTGAGCGATCCCCAGAAGAAACAAACGTACGACCAGTTCGGCCGGACGAGCGGCCAGGCGGGCCCCGGTCCCGGCGGCTTCGACTTCTCCGGTTTCCAGGGAGGTATGGGCGACATGGGGGACATCGGCGACCTCTTCGAAAATTTCTTCGGCGGCCAACGCGGCGGGGGCAGGCGCGCGACCCGCGGCGAAGACCGCAGCATCGGCATCGAGATCGCGCTCGCCGACACGCTCGAGAAAAAAACAGTGCAACTGCGTCTCACGCGCGTGCGGTCCTGCGCGACCTGCGGCGGCAACGGCGCGGCGAAAGGCAGTAAGACGGTGACGTGCAAGCAGTGCGGCGGCACGGGCCAGGTGACGCGCGTCGCGCAGTCGATTTTCGGCTCCATACAGCAAAGAAGCGTGTGCACGGAATGCCAGGGCAGCGGGACGGTTCCCGAGACGCCGTGCAAGGAATGCCAAGGGCAAGGGCGCGTCGGCGTCACCGAGACGGTCTCGGTCGACGTGCCGGCGGGCATCGACGACGGACAGCAGCTGCGCCTGCGCGGCGAAGGCGACGCGGGTCTCCGCGGACAGCCCTCCGGCGACCTCTACGTGACGGTGCGCGTGCGCCCCGATCCGCGGTTCGAGCGCGAAGGCGCGGACCTGAAATCATCGGTGAAGGTGTCGGCGCTCGACGCCATCCTCGGCGCGGAGATCGACGTCGAGACCATCCAGGGAACCTCGACCGTCACGCTCCCCGCGGGCACGCAGCCGGGCCAGGTGCTGCGCCTCAAGGGCAAGGGTTTGCCCGAGCTCAACCGCTCGCGCCACGGCGACCACTACGCCGAAATCGTCGTCGAGATTCCCACGAAACTCAGCAAACAGGAGCGCAAAATCCTCGAGGAGTGGAAGAACGCGCGCGGATGATCAGATATCCAGATTCTCCAATCCGTCGTCCGCGGCCATCACGGGCGTCAGCTCTTCGCCGCTCGCGACTTTGTCCTGCTTCTCGTTTTTCAGGCGCAGGACGATCTGGCGGTAGTCGCCTTCCCCGATCGATTCCGTCGTGAGGTCGCTCATGGTGGGAGACTCCGCGACGAACGTGTGCACGATGCGGCGGAAGTACGCGGACATCGGCGAGAGCGCGATGCGGTTGCCCGTGCGGCGCACGAGGTCGGCCTTCGCTTCGGCGATGCGGCGGACTTTCTCTTCCTGCTCGGCGCGGTAATGGTCGACGTCGAGGACGACGAGCGGGCTCGTCGCGAGCTTCTCCTTCGTGCGGACGATCGACTTCGCGAGGTGCTGGATGCTGTTCAGGGTTTCGCCGTGCCAGCCGATGATGCGGCTCGCTTCGTTCGAGTCGATGTCGACGCGGACGGTCGAACCGTCGGCGCGTGCGCGCACGTCGCCGTGGGCGAGGCCGAGATGGTCGAGGAGGGTGACGACGGTTTGTTGTACGAACGCGGTATCCATGGGCATATCGGTAAAAGCGGAAGGCACTGTACCAGACGGTGCCAAAAAAAGGAGCCCCTTACGGAGGCTCCTTTTCGATTCCAATGAAACGACGATCAGCGGACGGCGTCCTTGAGCGTCTTGCCGGCCTTGAAGGACGGAACCTTCATCGCCGGGATCGAGATCTTCTGCGACGGGTTGCGCGGGTTCACACCCATGCGGGCGGCGCGCTTGGAAA
>CAZIQM010000041.1:0-9621 GCA_964541635.1 uncultured Candidatus Peribacteria bacterium
CCATGCTGGAGTTCCTCACGCCCCGCGAGCGCAAGATCATCGAGATGCGCTTCGGCCTGGCCGACGGCATCGGCCACACGCTCGAGGAAGTCGGCCAGGAGTTCGGCGTCACGCGCGAGCGCATCCGCCAGATCGAAGCGAAGGTCCTGCAGAAGATGCGCGACCACCCCCGCAGCCTCACGATCCGCGAGCACGGCCTGCCGCCCAAGCGCGTCGGCTTCTCGCCCGTCCCGTCGTTCGCGCAGTCCTTCATTTGCCCCAAGTGCAAGAAGGGCATGCTCAACCCGCTCATCCTCAACGGACGCGCCATGCTCAAGTGCGACCACTGCGCGTTCGAGAAGGAAGACGACGAGAAATGAAAAAAGGGGCCCTCGAGATGTAAACCTCGAGAGCCGGCATCCTTTTGGGAGTCTAACCCAAACCGATGTGCATCGGCCCTTTTCTGAAAAGATGCTTTTCCGTTCCTGCTTCCGGGGAGGCAGCGCGCGATTGTACGCATGCTTTTGCCAAAAGAAAACCCGTCGACGAGACGGGTCTTGAGTGAAGCCGGAAGGACTCGAACCTACGACCTCCTGTTTCCAGGCGCTCTCCCAACTGAGCTACGGCCTCGTGGCATCACTCTCCGCTGCCGTGGCAGCGGACGCGCATGGTACGCCCGCTTTTCCATCGCGCAACAAAAAACCCTCCGACGGGTTTCCTATCCTATGCCGCGCCGATGATAGGCTTCGCGGCGGGACAGGGGTCGTCGGAGGGATGAACCTGCCATTCCTTTTCGAGGCCCCGGCCAAAAGGGCGGGAATGGGAGGAAACCCTGTTGCGAATCAGTGGTCCGCAGGAGCGTTATGGGTTGCTCCCCAGTGGTTTTACCGTGTGTGGTCTCGTCCCGGAGAACGAGCGGGCGATTGTGGCATAAAAGAAACCCCTCCACCAGGGGTCCCCACAGTCGTGGGAATGTATTGGTGGGAGGGGGTAGCCCCTCACCCTGGTGGAGGGGAAGCCCGCGCTTGCCGCGTACAACGGCCGTCATGCGGCGTGCTTTTTGCCAGCTCGGCGTCTCACTGCTTCTTCCATGAGATGACCGGGCGATGCTAGCACTCGGCTTTTGACGTGCAAGTGGTACCATGGGCTCGTGCCCAAAAAGGCTGCGAAACCGGCCCAAATCGAGCTCCCCATGGAGCGGATGCCCACGAAGTCCGTCGAGCAGGTCCGTACGGCCACCGAAGACGCTTTTCTGGCCCAATACGGTCGTTTGAACCCGGAGCAGCGCCAGGCGGTGGATACGGTGGAAGGGCCCGTGTTGGTCATCGCCGGCCCCGGAACGGGTAAAACGCAGGTGTTGGCTATGCGCACAGCCAACATTCTCCGTAAAACCCAGGCCACGCCCGGCAACATCCTGTGCCTCACGTTCTCGACCGCGGGCGTCAAAGCGATGCGCGACCGCCTCCGCGGACTCATCGGTCCCGACGCCTACGGCATCGCCGTGAACACCATTCACGGGTTCTGCAACGACATCATCCAGTCGCATGCCGGCATTTTCCAGGAGCTGGCCGCGGGCGAGCAGCTGAGTGACCTCGAACGGCTTCGCCTCGTGCGTTCGCTGCTGCACTCCCTGCCGATCGATTCCGTCCTCGGGCGCGTGGTGCCGGGGCAGGACCGCAGCGCCGACGTGCTTTCGCGCATTTCGCAGCTCAGGAAGGAAAACGTGTCGCCCGACCAGGTGCGCATGGCGGCCGACGCGTGGGAGGAGGAAGTCGCCCTCACGCCCACGGGGAAAAAACGCGATCCCGAGAGCAAGGCCTACAAGGACGACCTGCGCCGCTGCCAGCAGACGCGCGAGTTCGCCGACGTGTACGAAGGCTACGTGGCGGGATTGCGCGAACGCCACGCCTACGACTACGACGACATGATCCTCCTGACGATCCGCGCGCTGAAGGAGAACGACTGGTTGCTCGCGTCGCTCCAGGAGCGGTACCAGTACATGCTCGTGGACGAGTTCCAGGATTTGAACGGTTCGCAACACGCGCTCATCGAACTGCTCACGATGCCGCTCAACGTCGACCAGGATCCCAACGTGTTCGTCGTCGGCGACGACGACCAGGCCATCTACCGTTTCCAGGGGGCGAGCATCAAGAACATGCTCGCGTTCACGAAGAAATTCCCCCGCGCCGTGCGCGTCACGCTGGGCCGCAACTACCGGTCGAGCCAGCCGATCCTCGATGCAGCGACGGCGGTGATCGAGCGGAACGCCGAACGGCTCGCCCGGCTCGAGGGGCTCTCGAAGGACTTGGTCGCCGCGTCGGGCGCGACGGGAGCGAGGCCCCGTTTTTTGCGCTACGGCGACACGTCCTTGGAGCGGGCCGGCATCGTCGACATCCTGAAAAAAGCCCACGCCGACGGCACCCCGTGGCACGAAATGGCCGTGCTGTGCCGCACGAACGGCAACGTCGCCGAGATGGCCGACGTGTTCGCTGTGGCAGGCGTTCCCGCGGTCGTCGGGGCGAAGCAGGACCTGCTCGCGTCCCCCGCGGTGCAGCGCCTGGTCGCGTTGCTGCGTGCCGTGGAGTCGATGGGCGACGCGCTCCTCGGCACGGCTTTGCGGGCGATGGGGTGCCATCCGGCCGATCTCGGAACGGTGTTCGTCGGCTACCGCGACGCGAACGGCCGGCGCGCCGCGGAACACGAAAGGATGGACTCGTTGCGCCTCCACATGCACCGGCACGCCGATGGATTGCCCCCGCAGGTGAGAACCGCCTTCATGGTCCTCGAGGGGCTCGCGCTGGGGAAAGACGCGATGACCGTGACCGAACTCACGGAGACGCTCATCCGCGCCGCGGGACTCCTGCCCAAACAGGAAGACGCGAGCGGCGATCCGCGCGCGCTCGCCGCGCTCCAGTCGTTCTTCGACTTCGTGAAAGCGCGCACCCTCGAACACGCGGGGTCCTCGCTGGCGCAACTCCTGGCCGACATCGACCAGTACCTCAACGAAAAATCCCTCAAGCTGCAGTACGACGTGCCCCACATGACGGGCGACGGCGTGCAGCTCCTCACCGCGCACGGGGCGAAGGGCCTGGAGTTCGACGTCGTGGTCATCAGCGACGTGCGCGACAAGCACTGGGGCAACCGCCGCAAGCTCACGGGCGTGTCGCTGCCCGACCACCTGCTCTTCAACACGCACGTCGAAGACGAGAAAGAAGCCGACATGGAGGACGAGCGCAGGCTCTTTTTCGTGGCGATGACGCGCGCACGCACCCAGCTGACGCTCACGTTCCCCGAAACCACCCGCAGCGGCGCCGAACTGAAGGACGCCGTCCCGAGCGCCTTCCTGGCCGACGCCGGGTCCACCCTCGACGAGGCGTCCGCCGGCGCCGGCCTGCATCCGATCCTCACGATGGCCGGCTCGACGATCGACGTCGACGACGCCTTCCGGGCCTACCTCCTCAAGCGCCTCGAAACGTACGAACTCTCGGTCACGGCGCTCACGGCGTTCCTCGAGGATCCGCAGGACTTCCTCTGGAACCACCTCCTCCTCATGCCCCGGTCCAAAGAGGCGCACTTGGCCTACGGGTCGGCGGTCCATAGCGCGCTGGAGGCCCAGAACCTGGCGTGGAAGGAGCGCACGGATTTCGGGCTGGAGCGCCTCCTGGAAACGTTCACGAAGCACTTGGATACCAAGGAAATCCTTACGGCGCGCGAACGCGAACACTACGCCCGCGTCGGGACGATCGTCCTCGAACGCCACGCGGCCAGGCACCCGATTCCGCCGATCGTCTTCTCCGCCGAGAGGACGTTGAAGGCGATGTTGCCGCACCCGAACGATCCGCTGCTTCCCGGCGTGCCGCTGACGGGAAAGGTCGACCGCATCGATTTGTTCGAGCTCGACGGCCGCCGTTGCAGGATCCTCGATTACAAGACCGGCACGCCGAAACGCACGGTCGACGCCGTGCGCAACGAACAGCCGCTCCTGCACCAGATCGTGTTCTACAAAATCCTCGCGGACCGTTCGGTCGGCTTCCTGCATGACGCCGTCCTCTTCACCTTCGATTTCCTCGGGTCGGACAAAGACGAGCCGTCGACGATCGACCTCGAAGTGACGCAGGACGACGTGCGCGCGCTCGAGACGCTCATCCGGGCCGTCTGGTCGAAGATCCAGGCGCTCGATTTCACGCCGCTCGACGCCTGAGGTGTTCCAGGAACAGCTTCAGCGCCTTGCCGCGATGGCTCAGGGCGTTCTTCTCCTCGTGCGTCAGGGCGGAGAACACGCGGTCGTACCCTTCGGGCAGGAACACGCTCGAGACCGGAAGACCCGGCAGGTACTCGGCCCGCGGTTCGCGCAGGATCTCCCCGCGCGCCTCGCTCTCGAAGACGGATTCATTGCCCTCCGTGTCGATGTACGCCACGACCGCGACGAATTTCGCCGCGCGGTTCGCGTGCGGTTCCATGCGCGCGAGGAAATGCGCGAGCCACTCCGCGTCCGTCGCGTCAGGTCCCGCGCCCCACCGCCTCGTCTTCACCCCGAGCTCGTCCGAAATCGCCTCCACGAAGAGGCCCGTGTCCTCGGCGATGGTCGCCAGCCCGCCGCGCTCCCGGTAAAAACGGGCTTTGTGCAGGGCGTTTTCACGGAGCGTGTCGAAATCCTCCGACGGTTGTTCGAAGACGCCGAGGTCCGCCGGCATCACGAGCTCAAGCCCGGAGTCCTTCAGCGCCGCTGAGATCTCGATCGTCTTGCCCTGGTTCGCCGTCCCTATCAGGAGCTTCATGGCTCAATTCTAGCGTCGCGCCGGGGTTCGATGTCACGTTTTCGGGCTGTTCCTGCATCCGGATCTGCACGTCGCTGAATCCGACGCGGTAGCGCCCCTGCAATTCGGCCATCGCCGCGTTGATGCGGTCGAGCACGTCCGACGCCTTCTCGGGGTTCGCCGACACCGTCGCTTCGTACAGGACGTGGCCGTTCACCCTCACCGAGGTCGGACCCATGAGCACGCCGACGGTCTTGCGGAACGTTTCGTTGTTGGAGTTCGTCGCCCGTTCGATCGTGGTGTCGTACATCAAATCGCCGAACGGCTTCTTCAGCACGTGCACGTGCTGGGCACCCGGTTGGTCATGCTTGAACGATATGCCGATGCGCACGGGCTTCTGGCCCTGCGGCGATACCTGCGGTTGGTCGTCGGGTGACTCGTCGGGCGAGCGCCCCGGGGGTTCTCCTGTCTTCATGAGAAACCGAAGTGTAGTACCTCGTTTCCCGAGCGCAAGGTTTTTTTTCGGGTCACATGTACGTGTCCCCGTTCGGCTTCGCGTTCGAGTCGGGTGCGGCGTAGACCTTGCGGGGCTTCGCGCCGTCCGCCGGGCCGACGAGGCCCTTTTCTTCCATGATGTCGAGCAAACGGGCTGCCCGCGCGTAGCCGACTTTCAGCTGCCGCTGGAGCAAGCTGGCCGAGGCCTTGCCGCTCGAGGTCACTACCCGGACGGCGTCGAAGAACAGGTCGTCGCCGCCGTTGTCGTCGGCCTCGAGGTCGATGGATTGGTACGGATTGGGCATGGCGAGCGGGTTCCTGCCGCCGCTCGGCTGCATCTCCGATTCGTCTTCCGGCGTGTTCTCGTCGTCTTCCGCCAGTCCGATCTGTTCCGTGATGCGTCCGCCGCCGGCGATCTTCACCGCGTTGATGACGCGTTCGACTTCCTTGGTGGCGACGTAGATGCCCTGGATGCGCACGGGCTTCGCCGTGCTCGCGGTCATGTACAACATGTCTCCTTTGCCGAGCAGGTCCTCCGCGCCGATGGTGTCGAGGATCGTGCGGCTGTCCACGGAGCTCACGGTGCGGAACGCGATGCGCGTCGGGATGTTCGCCTTGATGAGGCCCGTGATGACGTCCACCGACGGGCGCTGCGTGGCGATGATGAGGTGCATGCCCGTGGCGCGCGCCATCTGCGAGATGCGGACGATCATCGTTTCCGTGTCGCGACGGAACTGGCGCATCATGAGGTCGGCGAGTTCGTCGATGACGATCACGATGCGGGGCAGGAGCAACGATTCGTCCTGCTGTTTCTCGTTGTACTCGGCGATGTTGCGCACGCCCATGTCGGAGAACCGGTGCAGGCGGCGACCCATCTCCGCCACTGCCCAACGCAGCGCCTGGAGCGCCTTCTCGGCTTCCGTGATGACCGGCGTGAGCAAATGGGGGATGCCGTTGTACGGCATGAGCTCGACGCGCTTGGGATCGACGAGGATGAACTTCAATTCGTGCGGCGCGTTCTGGTAGAGCAGCGCCGTCAGGAAGGTGTTCATGGCGACGGACTTGCCCGAGCCCGTGGCGCCGGCGATGAGCAAGTGCGGCATGTCGTCGAGCGCGGCGACCACCGCCTCGCCGGACACGTCGCGCCCGAGCGGGAACGTGAGCGTCGATTCGCTGTCGTTGAACGAGGGGCTCTCGAGGATTTCGCGGAGGCGCACCATCGTCCGTTCGCTGTTCGGCATTTCGATGCCCACCAGGTCCTTGCCCGGGATCGGCGCTTCGATGCGGAGGCTCTGCGCGGCGAGCGCCAGCGCCAGGTCGTCCTTCAGGTTGCCGATCTTGCTCAATTTGACGCCTTCGGAGGGTTTGAGGGTGAATTGCGTGACGGTCGGGCCGGGGCGCGCGTCCTTCACCACCACCTCGATGTCGAATTCCGAGAGCTTGTCTTCGATCATCTTCGCCTGCTTGCGCAGCTCTTCGTCGTCCACCTTGAGTTCGCTCTCCGCCGCTTCGAGCAGGTCGAGGCCGGGGAACGTCCATTCCTCGAAGCGCGTGTCCTTCATCTCGATCAGGTCCTTGCGGAGGGGGAGCGGCTTCTGCTGCTTCGCGATTTTCTTCTTCTCGACCGCGAACGACGGACGGACGATGTTCAATTCCGGGGGATCCGCGTCGTCTTCGACCAAGTCCTCGTCGTCATCGTCCTCCTCGGCGTCGTCTTCCTCTTCGTCTTCATCCTCGTCATCCTCGTCCTGCGACGAGGCCTGCGCGCGGGCGGGCTTGCGTTCCGGCTTCATCTTCAACGCGAGCGGTTGCTTGCTCGAGAGGAGCGCGACGATCGATCCGATGTTCGGCTCGAACAGCAGGAAGACGCCGATGAGGAACAACGCGGGCAGGAGGATGTAGCCCGCGATGTCGCTGAGGTACAACTTGAACGGCAGGCTGACCATGAACCCGATCGCGCCGCCGAGCTCCGGGCTGCGCGGGCCCATCTCGCGCAGGTCCGCGCCGAGGTGCACGGTCCCGAGGAAGGTGAGCAGGCAGATGGCGAGCCCGAGGCCGCGTTTGAAGTCGAGGAGTTTCTCGCCGGCGGCTTGGAAAACGCCGGAGACGAGCAAGCCGATCGCGAAGAGGACGCCCCACGCGCCGAAGACGAACTGCACGCCGGCCTTGATCGTCATGCCGACGGGGCCCGCGGCGTCGTACAACGCCAAAAAGAAGAGCGCGCTGACGGCCAACTGCACGATGCCGCCGATGATGCGCCGCGTTCCCGGATCGAGGGGCGCGGAGGATCGTTTGGGGCGGGGAGCGGCTTTCTTTCGTCTCTTCGTCATCGGCGGTCAGTATACGCCGGCGACCCCCCGTTCGATAGCGGTTTTTGCGCCTCGCGTGGCGCAGAGTGGGGTATTGCCAAAATGCTAATATTTTATTGACGTAGAATTTTACGTCGCGTATAATTAACGTATCTAACAATAACATGATTCCCACGAACGACACGCCGGCTCGCATCATCCAGCTCTGGATGGACATCAGCCGCCAACTGCGGCGGAACATGATGAAGAGCGGCAAAGCCGCCGAAGTCTGCATGAATCCCATGCAGATGCACGGCATGTTCGTCATCGCGGAGCACCCGAACGTCACCATGAAGGAGTTCGCCAAGCACCTCCACATCTCCTCGCCGTCCGCGACGTCGTTCATCGACCGTTTGGTGAAGTTGAAATGGGTGCAACGCAACGCCGACCCCGACAATCGCAAGCTCGTGCACTTGTCCATGCTTCCCGAGGGATCCCTCGCTCTCGAGAAAGCGAAGAAACAACATACGGCGGTGATGCACGAGTTGTTCTCCCTCCTCCACACGTCCGACCAGGAGCAGCTCGAGCGCGTGCTCCTGAACCTGAAAGACGCGCTCGCCCATACCGTCTCCTCGCGGTAACATCCCCCGCTTTCTCCGCATCCCATGACAGTATCCTCCATCCTCCACCGCATCTGGTCCGGCGTCCGCGCCACCCCGCGGTTCCTCTGGCGCCACAAGATCGCCACGATCGTCACGGTCGTGATCGCGCTCCCGATCCTCGGGATCGCGTGGTTCGCCCTCGCGCCCAAGCAACCGGAATACGTCACCGAGGTCGCCAAGCGCGACGATCTGCGCCAGACCGTCGAAGCGGTCGGCACGGTCATTTCCGAGCGCGACCTGAATTTGCAATTCGGCATCTCCGGCATCGTCTCGAACGTCTACGTGAAGGAAGGCGACGTCGTCCGTGCAGGCCAGAAGTTGGCCCAACTGCGCACCGGCGTCTCCGCCGACATCGCGTCCGCCCAAGCCCGCGTGGCCCAGGCGGAAGCCGATCTCCGGGAGATGGAATCCGGCGCGCGCCCGGAAGACGTGGCCGTGACGGAAGCCGACGTCGAGAACAAGCGTGCCTCGCTCGCGATGTCCAAGACAGCCGCGGAGAACGCGCAGTCCCAGTTGGACACGCTCAACGAGGAAATCGACACGAGCCTCGTCGGTTACGTGGGCACGACGGCCACGGCTGTCTCGCAACGCCTGACCACGGCGCAAAACTCCCTCTCCGTCGTCGACGATATCTTCAGCAATAACGACGTGTTGGATGCTGCGATCAAAAGCGACTCCAGCGAACTCGAAAGCATCCGCACCGCGTCGCGCAATGCGCGCGCCTCCATCGCGCCCCTGTTCGCCAAAGCGTCGTCCGTCACGGATCCTTCCGACGCTTTGAAACTGATCGAAGACGCGACGCGCGCCGTCAACTCGGCGTCGATGGTCATCGACCGCTCGTTCTCGTACATCAGCACGCTCCAGGAATCGTCGTCGTTCTCGAACGACGATCGCGAAGGCTACAAAACCGAACTCATCGCCGAGCGTAACACGCTCCAGTCCGCGTTGTCCGGACTTTCGTCCGATACGAAGTCCCTGAGGGACGCCGCCGCGGCGTATCAGAGCCAGATCGTGACCCAACAGGCCGCCTTGGACCGCGCCAATGCTGACATCACCACCTACGAAGCCGCCCTACGCACCGCCGAGGCGCAGCTCGCGCTGAAGAAGGCCCCGGCCCGCGACACGGACATCGCTTCGGCCCGCGCCGTGGTGCAGCAGTACCGCGCCGCCCTCGCGCGCGCCAGCGCCGACTTCGCCAACACGGTCATCGTCGCGCCGGTCCCCGGCACGATCACGAAGGTCCCGATCAAGGTCGGCGAATACACGCCGTCCGGCTCCGCGATCACGATGCTCGGCGAATCGCCCTATCGCATCGAGATGTACGTCTCCGAAATCGACGTTCCGAAGATCCAGCTCAACCAGAGCGGTTCCGTGAAGCTCGACGCTTTCCCGGGCGAATACTTCACCCTCAAGGTCAGCCAGATCGACGCGTCGTCGACC
>CAZIQM010000042.1:0-9526 GCA_964541635.1 uncultured Candidatus Peribacteria bacterium
CGTTCACGTGCACCTTGTTACGGAGGAATTTCTTGGCGTCAGCCATAGGAAGGAAGGGAAAAGAGGGAAAAAGTCGGGGTTGAGGGGGTATAGTGCCCCGAAAGCTGGGACAGTGTAGGGAATCACGCAATAGGGGTCAATAACAAAACATCCCCGGGGATTCGTCATCCCGGGGATGCCGTTGTCCGTAAGAATCCTTCCTTTTTACGTCCTATAGAGCGTCGAATTGACGTTCGGCGAGGCCGTCGCGCCGTTCGTGAGAACGTAGCTCTGCAACGTCACGCGTGCGGTGGAGGGTGCCAGGGAGGACGTATGCGGGTTCGTGACGTTCGTTTCGAGGACGAGGACCTTGCTCGCTCCCGCTGCGAAGGACGTCAGGATTCCCGAGGTCGAAAGGTTCGCGCACTCGACGGTCGCGGTGAACGTGACCGTGGCGTTGCCATCCGATCCGTTCATGCCGCCGCCGCCGATGAAGGTGCACGTCGTTTTCCGCGTGCTGTCGGATTTGTCGTACAGCTTGTAGACGCCGTCGAGCACGACGTTCGTCGTTGAGATGGAGAACGTGGCTTTCTCGATCGCCGGGGCGCCCGCCGCCGACGCGAGGAACTTGAATTGGCCCATCGGCGACACGCCCGTCGGGACGTTCGTGTTGTCCGCGTCCGGGTTGGCGTTCGTGATCGACGTGAACGGTCCCGCAGCGCTGCCTTCCTTCGTCACGGTGACCGGCGCGCTGCAGATGCCCGAGTTGTTGCCGTGGCACAGCACGACGCTGTCACCTTCCTTCACTTTGAGCCCGTCGTTTTGGTTCGCGGCCGTGGGGCCGAGGGGGACGGTCTTCGTTTCTCCCGTCGTCGAGCAGAAGTAGTTCACCGTGTGGAGGGTCTTGCTCTTGTCCGTCGCGATGAACATGTGGACGCACGTCGGGAACGGGTCCTTGGTGTAGGCGACTTTCGCGGAAGCCACGCCGCCGTCCGTCGTGAGGGTGACGCCGGCGAGCGAAATGTTCTTGGGGCAGCCCGCGCCGACGATCGTGACGGCGGAAGAGCAGAGGGTCTTGTTCACGTTGTCGCACAGCTTGATTTTGGAACCGGCCGGCACGAGCACGTTTTCGAACGTGGTCACCGTGGCGGACGTTTTGCTCGCCGTGACGTCGCCTCCGTTATACAGCCAGGAACCGTTCTCGAGCATCACGATCAGCGGGTTCGTGTTCCTCGCTTCGTAGGTGAGGGCGGCTTTCGTGTCGGTGCCGACGCACGAGACGTTCGCCTGCGTGAGCGACACGCGCGGCACGGAGCAGCGCACGTAGTGGAGCACGTAGAGCACGTCCTGCACGTCGACCGTGAGGTTGCCGTCGACGTCCGGTTTAACGGCGATCAAGACCGGGGTTTGCGCCTCGGGGTCGTAGACCGACGTGGGAATGACGTTGGTGCGTTGCACCTCGTTGTACGCGGCGATGACCAAGCGGATGTCGCGCGACTCGACCACGCCGTTCATGTCGACGTCCACCGACAAGGTTCCGGTGTTTTTGTTCTCCGGGAACGCGCAGGCATTCGGATCCTGCGGGGCTTTCTTGCACGCGCCGTCGGCGCAGCCGTTGGGGCAGGGGAGAAGCACCTTCTTGGCGTAGTTATTGGGCTGGCACACGTATTCGGCCAACATACCGGCTTCGTCCTGGACGCTTCCGCAATAGTCGGTCCACGATTGGCTCACGTTGGGCATTTCCAAGCCGGTGACGGTGCCGCGGACGTCCTTGTTCTCGCCGCCGTCGGTGTCGGTGCATGCGGTAACGGTGATAGGACACGACGGGGTAACGCTGAGCCTCGAGATGTTATTGCTACTGTTGGAGTCAAGCGGATACGTACCCCATGTGCTCGTACTCGCTTCGAGAACGATAGGTTGTTTACATGCCGCCGCAGCGACAGTGAACGTGATTTGATATTGCACGCTTGTCGGTGATAGGGCGTTTATCGTACATGCAACCCGCGATTGCTCCTTCACGGCACAATCTTTACTCGATTGCGTGGGATCGAAAGTGTATCCCCCGGGGATGAGCATGCTTGCCGCGAACGGGGATTGAACGGCCAAAGGGCCTTTGTTTGATACGTTCATCGATACGGTAAGCGATCCGGGGATTTTATTCGTATCCGCGACCGAAAGAGCGATGCCGACATCGGCCTGCGATGCAGCCCAACACAAGTCGAGGGTATCGAATTTTTTGCCACCGAGAGCGTTACAGTTATTCGGGTATTGGTTGAGACATTGAGGGGCTTTATTGCCTTGGCTGTCCGTCACAATGTATCCGCACGGCGCTTGCTTCTCCGTCTTGCATTGCGCATCGCAGCCGTCGCCGGTCATTGCGTTGCCGTCATCGCACGATTCCTTGGCAGGCTGAATGACGCCGTCGCCGCAGAATTCAATTTTGCACTGCGCGTTGCACACTTCGTTTTGCTGAACCGACGCCTTGCCGTCGCACTGCTCGTTCGGGTCGTTGTTGCGGATGTTATCGCCGCAGAATTCCTTTGTGCATTGGCTGGAACAACCGTCGTTTGAGTTACGGTTAGCGTCGTCGCATGTCTCCTTTCCTTCGATCTTCCCGTTTCCGCAGACCGCTGCAACCGTCGTGTTGCACTTCAATTCTCCGCACGGGCGCAGGGGGCAGCCGTTTGCGTCGACCGCGGAATCACGGACGTACTCGCATCCGGGCGCGGGGGGCGCGCACACGGGCATCATGCACGACGTGGGACCGTCGCCGAGCACGGTCATGTTGCAGTTCATCATGACGGCGTCCGCGAGCGTGTAGCCCTTGGTGCCGCCCTTCACGGTGACCGTGACGGTTTCGCCCGTTTTGACGTCGAAGTTGCCGAGCACGAGCCATCCGCGGTCGTCGATGACGCCGTCACCGGTCATGTCGAGCTTGGTCGGGGCGGGCTTCGATTGGTCCGCGAGTATCGGCGTGTCGCCGGTCTTCGAGGTCGTGTACTTCGTATCGATCGATCCTTTGTTGAGCGCACCCCAGGTCGCGGCGAACGTGCACTTGCCGTTCGCGGCGATCTGGAATTTCCACGACGCGTTGGCGCCGTTGGCGCGGGGGAGCGCTTCGTTGTTCAGATATGCCGTGTCGGACATGTATCCGGCTGCGTAGCCGTTGACCGGCGTCAGCACGAAGCCTTCCTGGACGAAACGGGTCTCGTCCTTGCCCGGGGCGTCGTTATTGATGATCACCGGCACGGACGCGCCGGAGACCTGGGCCGATTGGCGCGCGCCAACGGTAACGCCGAGCCCGCAGACCGAGGCACAGAAGACGGCTGCGAGGAGCCGCGTACGCATGGCGGTTGCCATAGAGAAGGAGGGAATGGATATGTGTGTTCTCGAGTATTATATAATATTTTTACTGTATTGGCAAAGTCAGCGTCACCGAGCGGGGAACGTGGGGCGGGCGACGGTGCTCGAGAAGGTGACGTTGCCGCCCTCCGTGGCCGAAGCCGTCGTCGTGAGGACTTTCATCGACGTTTCGCCGACGGCCTTCAGGTAGCCCTCGGGCTGCGTCAGCATCGTGAACTTCACTGCCGTGTTCTGGGCCCATCCGGCCGAGGCGGTTTTCACCTTTGCGCGGACGTCGACGTAGTTCACGGCGTTGCGGCCGAGCGCCGGTTGGAGCTGCAGCACCCCGCAGAACTTCGGATTCATGTCGAAGTTGTTCGTTTGGGCCGGGGGTCCCGAGAACGACATCTGCGCGCACTGGTCGGGGCTGAGCGTGCCGATGAGCGTGTTGCCGGTATAGAGCTGAAGGTTATCGAGGGCTTCGCCGCCCTGCACCGAGAACGCGATCTGCTGGAGCTTGATGCGCTCGTCGTTCGAGACCGTCATGTTGATCCGCACGAGGTTCGGCGTGACGCCGCCCGCGAGGATTGTCGTGGCGGGCGCCGGGGTCAGCGTTCCCTGCGAGACCGTCAGGTTGCCCGCGGCCTTGAAGACGTAGCGGGGCGTGGCGCCGGTCCATACGCCGACGAGGCACGAGCCTTGCGTGCACGAACCGTTCGTCGCGACCGTCGAGTACGTCAACGCGCCGTTGTCGTTCGTCGCCGTCACGTAACCGTTCACGGCGCTGTCGAACGCGAGCTGCAGCGGCGATTGCACCGTTTGCATCGGGAACCCGAGCGAATAGTTCATCGCGTACTGGTTCACTTTTATGGCGACGTCGTACGTTTTGGAGGATCCCCGGGTGATGGTGATCGGAGTGGTGAACGCAAGCGATCCGTTCGTCAGGATCGCGCCCACGGCGACTTCCGCGTCGCCGACGCCGTCGCCGTCGGTGTCCTCGAGGAGGCGCATCTTCCCGAAGCCGCTCGAAAGCGTCCCGGTCGCCGGCTTGAATTGTACCCGGCGGAGGATCACGTTTTGGAAGTCGGCGCGCGTGGTGAAGCGCGCGGCGACGATTTCCTCGTTCGCGACGGCCGTCTTCGCGGTACCGATGTCCACGTTCTGCACGATGAGTTGGTAGTTCGGGCCGTCCGTGACGGTATACCCGCCCACGCCGCCGTTCGAGCCCGTGGAAGCGGTGGTCGGCGGGACGCACGCGTTCGTGCACGAATCGGTGTTCACGGCATTGCCGTCATCGCACTGTTCCGTCCCGGCGCGCACGATGCCGTCGCCGCATGCGGCGACCTGGCACGCGTTCGTGCAGCCGTCGGAGTCGGTTTGGTTCGCGTCGTCGCACTGTTCCATTCCGGCGCGCACCACGCCGTCGCCGCAGCGGGCGATCGTGCAGAGGGCGGTGCATCCGTCGGTGTTGACCGCGTTGCCGTCATCGCACTGTTCGTTGCCTTGCACGATGCCGTTGCCGCACGCGACGGTCGTCGCGACGCAGGTGTTGGTGCACGCGTCGGCGTTGCTCGCGTTGCCGTCGTCGCACTGTTCGACCCCGGCGCGCACGATGCCGTCGCCGCAGCGGGCGGGTTTGCAGCTCGTGGTGCAGGCGTCCGTGTTCACGGCGTTGCCGTCGTCGCAGAGCTCGTATCCAGACCGCACCACGCCGTCGCCGCAGCGCGCGGTCTGGCATGATCCCGTGCATCCGTCGCTGGCGACGGTGTTCGCGTCGTCACACTGTTCACCGGCCTGGACGATGCCGTTGCCGCACGACACCGAGAGGACCGTGCAGTTGTTACGGCACGAATCGGTGTCGACCTGGTTCCCGTCGTCGCACTGTTCGCCCGATTCCGTTTTTCCGTTCCCGCAGACCGGCGTCGTGCTTTGGTTCTGGCACGTACTGGAGCAGCCGTCGCCGTTCACCGTGTTCCCGTCGTCGCACTGCTCGCCGTAGTCCTGGATGTGGTCGCCGCAGACGGGCGTTTTCGTGCAGACGTTCGAGCACGCGTCGGTGTTGATCGTGTTGCCGTCGTCGCATCCTTCGACGTTCGTCCACACGATGCCGTCGAGGCATTTCGCGTTGTTGCAGGCGTTCGTGCAGGCGTCGTTGTCGTTCCTGTTGCCGTCGTCGCACTGCTCCGGTCCTTCCTTCACCCCGTTGCCGCACGTGGTCGGGAACATGCAGTTGTTATTGCAGGCGTCCGTGGCGATCGCGTTGCCGTCGTCGCACTGCTCGATTCCTTCCCTCAACGCGTTCCCGCACACGTTGATCATCGTCCATTGGCACAGTTTCGAGCATTGCAGCGGAGCAGGGCCGTTTTGGCTTCCGTTGTCGCAGACTTCGCCCGCCTGCTTCAGGCCGTCGCCGCAGAAGAGCTTCTTGCACGCGTTCGTGCAGCCGTCGGCGTTGTTCTGGTTGCGGTCGTCGCACTCTTCGCCCACTTGGACGAATCCGTCGCCGCAGGCCGGGGTCGCCGGCGGTTTCAGTGCGATCATGGCGTCGAAACGCCCGGGGCCGCCGCAGTAACCGACCACGTAGAAGTAATTGCCCAGGGCGCCGCCGGCGGCGGTCGTGGTAACCGTCCCGATCTTCTGCCACGTGCGGCCGTCGGCCGAGGTGTAGCCCGACGGCGCGTTCGCTTGGCTGATGGTCACTCCCGCGGAATTGCTCGATGTCACGAACCGCACGCTTCCCGCGATCGGGAGCCACGTCGCGTAGACGTCATAGGAGCCCGCCGTCAGGTTCACGAAGTCGTACTCCACCGCGCTGCTGAAGGGGTTGGCGGGATCGCACTCCACGTAGTCGCCGCCGTACGCCGCCGCGTCCGCTTTGTTCTTCAGGCCGAACTGGACGAACATCGCGTCGCCGTCGTCGACGGACGGGGGAGTCGCGGTGGATTGCGCCGTCAGCCGATGGTTCACCGTGGCCGCGAGGCCGGCGGTCGAAACGGCAAGCAGCAACGCGAGCATCGAGGTGCGCGAGAGGCGGTTCATACGGTGGTGGGTATGGATGTGAGAAATCCGTTCATTCTATCATTTTCCGCCGTTTTATTCAACCTTATTCCGGCAGCACGCCGCCCTGTTGCAGCTCCACCATCTGGCGGTAGAGGTCGTTGGTTTTCAACAGGTTCTCGTGCGAATCCATGGCTTGCAGACGCCCTCCTTCGAGCACTGCGATGCGGTCCACCGACCGGACGGTGCTGAGGCGGTGGGCGATGATGACGGCGGTCCGGCCGTGGATGAGTTCCTTGATGCCTTCCTGCACCCTGCGTTCGGTGAGGGAATCCAGCGCGCTGGTCGCTTCGTCGAGGATGACGATCGTCGGATTTTTGAGGATCGCGCGCGCGATCGCGAGGCGCTGGCGTTCGCCTCCCGAGAGCTTCACGCCGCGTTCGCCGATTTCGGAGTCGTAGCCGTGCGGCAATCGCTCGATGAACTCGGCGGCGGACGCGCGCTTCGCCGCGAGCTTCACGTCCTCGAGCGTCGCGTCGGGCCGCGCGTAGCGGATGTTCTCGAGCACGGTGTCGTTGAACATGAGGTTTTCCTGGAGCACGAGGCCGATCTGGGACCTCCACCAGCGGACGTCGAGGTCGTTGAGGTCCGTTCCGTCCACGGTGATGCGCCCGCCCGTGACGTCGTAGAAGCGGTTGAGGAGCGCGGCGATCGTCGATTTTCCCGCGCCGCTGTGGCCCACGAGGGCAACGTGTTCGCCCGGCTTGATGGCCATGGTGAGGTCGGCGATGGTCGCGCTCCACTCTGCGGTGGCGTCGGGCGTTTCCGCGGCGGGGGCGTCCGTCGCGTGCCGTTCGTCGTGCGCCGGCGGAAGGTCGTCCGACGGTTCCTCGCGTTCCCGGGCGGGCGTTTTGGGCTCGTCATCGATGGAATTCCTCCGCTCCGTGGCGCGGTACGAGAAGCACACGTCCTCGAAACGGATTTCGCCTTTGAGCGTTGCCGGCACGACGCCGTGTGCGCGTGCGCCGGGTTCGGGCGCTTCGCCCACGAGCGAGCGCATCATCTTCACTTTCCCGATCGCGCGGCGCCATTGCGGCATGATGCCGGAGAGCATTTCGAACGGCGTGAGGACGCGGTAGAACGAGAACTGGAAGAAGTAGAGCCCTCCGAGCGTCAGGTCGCCCCGCACGAGCAGGAGCACGCCGACGGCCACGAGCAGGATGCGCGTGAGCATGAAGAAGTTCATCGCTTCCAGCAGCGCCCACCGTTTGTTGATCTTCAACTGCGTGCCCAGGCCCTCCGCGTGGAGCTTCCGCACGATCTCCAGTTCGCGCGCTTCCTGCGCGCCGGACTTCACCGACGAGATGTTGGTGACGGCGTCGAATTGCCGGCCGCTCGGTTTCACCCAGAGTTTGTTCGCGAGGTCCTGGAGCGTCGCGGTCTTGAGCGTCATCCAGGTGACGATCGACACGTACACGGCGAGCACGACGATGAGGATGGCCGCCAGCCGCCACTCGATCATGAAACTCGTGATGAGGAACGTGACCGCGGCCCCGAGGGACATCGCCAGGTTGAGCGCGTTGCGGTGCAGTTGGTAGGCGAGCTGGTCGCCGCCGTCGCTGATCGTCTTCATCGCCTCGCCCGTTTTCTGCGCGTTGTGGAACGCCATCGGCAGTTCCAACAAATGCTCGTACGCGTCTTCCACCGTTTCGAGCTCCATCAGCATCTCGTACTTCCACTGCACGTATTTCTGCACCGCGTCGCCGACGGCCAGCGACACGAAGATGAGCGCCCACATGCCCGCCAGGAATTTCAGGTTCGGCGTGCCCCCGTCTTTCAGGCTCAGGAGTTGGTCGACCGCGTAGCTCGAATAGAGCGGTTCGACCACCCATAGCGCCGCCACGAAGAGCGACAGCCCCGCGAGGAGCGCGAACATCGCCGGGTGCCGGCGCACGTGCATGCCGACGAGGAGGAAGAACGCCTTCATGAGCGCGCAGACTAGGCCCGGGGGAGCGGCGGAGCGAGCGTTTTCCCGTGAAAAAATCTCCGGAATCCCGCGTAACGCGGACGATGTACACTGTCGATCGTGACCCGCAGCGAACGCATCGATCGGTTCGTGGATACGCTCAAAGAGTGGTATTCGACGCATCGCAGGGAACTTCCGTGGCGCGATTTATGGGATCTCGGCGAGAACGACCGCGCGTACCGCGTGTGGATTTCGGAGGTCATGCTCCAGCAGACCCAGGTCTCGCGGGTCGTAGGATCGTACAAAAAATTTATTCAACAATTCCCGACCGTGAAGAAGCTCGGGGGCGCGACCAACGGCGAGATCCTCCTCGCGTGGCGGGGCATGGGCTACAACAGCCGCGCGCTGCGGCTGCGCGATGGCGCGAAGGACATCGCGACGACGCATAAAGGGGCATTCCCGCGCGAGCTGAAAGACCTCATCGCCATCAAAGGCATCGGGGCCTACACGGCCGGCGCGATAAGGACGTTCGCGTTCGATCTCCCGACGCCCGCGATGGACGTGAACATCCGGCGCCTTCTCCACCGCACGTTCGTCGGGCCCGAGAACGCGGATGGCACCTGGAGCATGGACGACAAGAAGTTATCGGCGCTGCTCCAAGACGTCATCGACGCGTGGGTCGCCGCGGGCCACCGCGGGAGCGATTTGTATTCGGCGTTGATGGACTACGGCTCGCTGGTGCAGACGAAGAACAATCCGAAGTGGGAGATCTGCGCGCTCACCGCGAAGGGAATCATGAAAGCGACGCCGAAGAACTGGATGACGCCGAAGCGCGGCGCCGCGAAAGAGAAATTGAAGAAAGAACCGGGTCGCTACGTCGGCACGACCTACGTCCCGAACCGCATCTTCCGAGGACGCATCGTCGAGGCGCTGCGCGATCATCCGAAGGGTCTGGAATTGGACGAGATAGGGAAGTGGATCAGCCCTGACTACAGCGCTGAGCTCAAACCATGGCTGCACGGATTGATCAAAAAATTAGCTCAAGAGAAGATGATCGAGCCGTCCGGCGCCGCGTACAGGTTGAGCGCATGAAAAAGGAGGCCGTCGGGCCTCCTGATTCGAAGGGTGCGTTTCTTATTTCGCGAGTTCCTCCACGCGCCGTTCGCGGATGACGTTCACCTTGATGACGCCCGGATAGGTAAGTTCCTTCTCGATCTTCTGGGCGATGTCCTTGGCGAGGCG
>CAZIQM010000043.1:0-9135 GCA_964541635.1 uncultured Candidatus Peribacteria bacterium
TTCCCGATACGAATCCCGAACCGGACATCGCAAACGACATCGTCTTGCCCGAAGAACTCACGAACCTCCTCGCCGAGGCCATCGCACTCTCGCGCAACGGGCCCGAATGGCGGACGCCCGAAACGGGGGAAGCCGTTGCGTCTGTGCTGCGTAAAGGACTGCATCTGAATCTTCGCGGGGCCGACGCTCCCGTGGTGGGGCTGCATGCCACCGTGACCGCGAATGGCGCAGCCATCACCGCTTCCATCTATCGGGGAACTGAATTGCTCGCCACGCTGCCCGTCCCCGCGAACGGGATCTTCGATTACTCCTACGACAACGGGTTCACGGACGCGCTCTTCACGACCGCGAATGCGGCCGCGATCTCGTCGACGGGGCTGGAAATCACGACGGACGAAAGCATGCCGCCCATCACCGGCGGAGACGTCGGCATCATGACCTCGAAACCCTACGCGCTGGCCGCGGCCCCAGTCGTTCCGATTCCGAACGACGTCGCGTACGTCGCGGGAACGCTCAAATTCACCACCTCCTTGAGCATCGGGACCGATAGCAGGAGGTACATCATGCGTGATCCGTCGCTGTTTACGCTGATCAAGATCAACGCAAGCGGAGGATCGGGCAGGATCACGATGGTGGGCACGATCAAAAAGGAAGGGGTGGATTACCGTGGCCGCGAATACGGCAGCACGTCCGGCTTCCCGGAAGGATACGCCCGCTGGATCTCGGATGGCATCGTCGCGATCGCTCCCGGCGCGCCCGCGCCGATTTCGTTCATCGCCTCGGGTCCGGGCACGTTCTCCGTCACGCACGGGCAAACGCTCGAGGAACTGCTTCCGCCCTCCACCATGTCGGCCGCGACGTTGGACACGGATCTCATGAAGATGAACGACCAGTTCCAAACACCCGGCGTCTTCCCGCCGCTGACGGAAATCCGCGAAGGCTCATCGCCCGTATTCTCGAACCCCGGGGACATCGCGAACGTGCAGTATCACGTCCGCAACGCGGCGATCGCCGGCGGGCAGGTCACGGCGCGGATCTACGTGGGATGGTATTCCGGCGAGCCGACGCGCGGGACGCTGCAACAAACGGAAACCCTGGTCATGTCGGGCAACCAAACGCAGCGGATCTCCGCGAACGTGACGGCCCCCGCGAAGCCCGCGGACGCGACGTCGGATCGCCCCGTCATCTCGGTGATCCTCACCCTACCGAACGGAACTTCAAGCGTGGCGAACTCGAAGATCGGCAAGGAGCCGACCAGCCACGAGAAGCGCGTGTTCGTCGACAATGGTGACGGCACGACTACGATGCACATCGAATCCGGAGAATTCACCCGGCGCGAACAAGCGCGCATCCACGAACTCACGGACCGCGCGCTGAACGCGCTCCTGTCATCGAACGACTCGCGCCTTGTCGCCGCACGCACGGCGCTGGGCGACGACCACATTGTCGAGCTCATCGCGAAGAACACTGCGGCGGCGTTGGCGGTGGCGGATCAACAAACGAACGTGGCTGCGATCGACCTGGTGATGGCGACCTTGGATGAAGGCATGGAAAAAGACGTGGAAGATACGTTCCTTGATAGGGAGGGGTTTGGTGGCGGACCGGACACACCTGCCACGGCGGAAAAATTGCTAAGCCGGGCATTCGCGAACGGAGGAACGGAAACCTCCGAGGCACGGGAAGCCGCAACAACCATCGCCAACGGCGGGCTAACACCACGGAACATGTACGCGCAAATCCTCGGATGGACGGTGCCGCAGAACGAATTGATGACGGCGCTCTCGGCGGTGCGTGACACACTAAGTGGCAAGGTGCTGAAGAATGGATTCGGGCATATGTGGGATCAGCGCGGCAATCGCGTTGCGCAATGGATGATAGCGTTCCAGCTGCAAATGGTGACGGACATTCCCGCATCCATGCTAATGAATGCCATGAACAAAGGTTCGGCAAACGATGTGAAAAACGCCTGCCTGTCGATGCTCCAACTTGCGCAGTACGGCTCGCTGCTGCAATCGACCGTCGAACCGAGCATGCCGACCATCACCATGGCGGAACCGAACAAGCTGACGTACGTCACGGGGGATACACACGTGCGGATTCGTTTTGATATCGCAGGCACGACATCCGGCGTACGGAACGTGCGGGTGTATGACGGCGACTCGCTCGTTGCCATCGGCGGCGCCACCGGATACGTAAACGTCCCAATCGCAGATCTTCCGCAACGCGGTGCGATGAGTACTTCAAATGTAATGAGTAGTACCACCTATAACCTCCGCATCGAACTAACGCTGCAAAACGGCCAACAGGCATCTCGAAGTGCTACGCCAATTTCCATGCATCCGAATTTGCCAGGAGAGCTTCATGCCGAGAGGGAGGCAGCGAATAATCGCATGATTATCATGGGCAATTACTCCACGAACCTCGATTCTGAACGCGCGGCATTTGAAAACGAGGTGCTAAGCAGCATGAAGATGCCGGTAATAGCTGGCGGCTGGACGAGCGTAATAGGTTCTTCGAAGCATGACGGTCAAAATCTATTCGCACTCGACCTCAGCAAAACGAACGATACTGGAACAACAATGAAAATCCCCGCATCCGGCTGGCTGCACAGTGTAAATGTCGATGCTGGTCGGGTCATACTGAAGCACAAAACTCCGAGTGGGCGTATTTGGTACACTCAGTACGAACACATGACGAACATTCTCGAGGGCCTCACCGGCATCGCATACATCGGAAAGAAAGAAGCTGCAGGACTGTCGCCAGAGGCGCAAACATCTGCCGCGGAAACCAGAGCGCATGCGCAAGCAATCCTCACAACGATGGCACAGTCATCGATGTGGCTGGAACAAGGATCTGATATGGCAAAGCTCGGAAATGAAGGCGCGTACACGACGGGCTCTCATATCCATCAATCGCTCTATGATGAAAGCGGCAATCCAATCGATCAATATAAGTGGGCAAATGAATGGCAACCGGGTATCACGCACAGCGCAGACGCTGGCAATAAGGAAAAACTTACATTTGCATGGGACACGACTGTAAATGCACTCGTGGATCGATCGAACGGCATCGCGATGCAGCGTGTTAATGCGTACGACGCCAGCGGAGAGCAAATCGGCGAAAACCTTGCGTATGCATTACAAGGAACGGATGTATCGATGATGAAGAGGGTAGTGTGGACCTTCATCGGTGAAGACCTGAATAAAAACAAAATATTTGCATGGACTGATATCGATCAACCATTTGTTTGGAGGAGCAAGAACGGCATTTTCTCTTTTATCTCTACCGATGCCTACAAGGCTGAAATGAATATTTTATGATTAAAAGAATTATCTTTATTTTTGCGCTTTTGCTCTTGGCTTCTTGTTCGAAAGATAGCCACATATCTAACGTACGAACTATGCGATATATCATTCGCTCAGAAATCGATGACATAAGTAATCAACCGATTCATACGATTGAGAATAAAATAAGAGATGGAATAGGCGATGAAAAATGGATCACTTTCATTAATGATCTAGATCAATTTCAAATCTCTTATCCAGCGGATTACCCAGTAGAAAGACCTGTCTCTATGAAAGATTTGAGCATTCTCCAATCAAGCTCCTGCCCCCCACTAGGCGTTACGTCACCATCGAAAATAGCTATAGGGAATCATGAAGCGCTATGGGGTCGCACGGATTTCTGGGACACATCGAATGCATTGTACTTCTGGCGAATGCGCGATGAATGGAAGCCGGAAGATGCCCTTCCGTTTTGCAAGCCGCCCCTCCCCAATCGCATGGAACAGCCGTACTACGTGGAATGTGCAAAGGAGGAGGATGAAGAATTGTGCGATCAGAAACAGCGCGACTATGAAGTCCAACACGGCATGTACTCCGCCTACGCCTTCTGTGCCGAGAAGAATGGCAAAGCCGTTGCCATTTGCATCCAACAAATGACGGATGACGAAGCGATGGCGAAGCAGATCTTCGAATCGTTCCGCTGGACCGACTGATCAAATCCCCTCGTACGTATCGTACGTCTCCTGGCTGATTTGGCCTTCTTTCAGGAGCCTCTTGAGGTCCTTTTCGAAGGAAATCATGCCGTCGTCGGCGCTGGTTTGGAGCACCGACTTCAGTTCCTGCAGGCGGTTGTCGCGGATGATGTTCGCGCAGGCCGGGATGTTCACGAGGACTTCGCGCTGCGCGACGCGTCCCCCGCCCACCTTGGGCAAGAGGCGCTGCGCCACCACGGCACGGAGCGAGAGCGAAAGCTGCGAGCGGACTTGCCCCTGCTGGTGCGGCGGGAAGACGTCGATGATGCGGTCGATGGTCTGCACGGCGTTGGGCGTGTGGAGCGTGGCGAACGTGAGGTGGCCGGTCTCCGCGAGCGTGAGGGCGGCGGCGATCGTCTCGGGGTCGCGCATTTCGCCGACCATGACGACGTCGGGATCCTGGCGGAGGATGTGCTTCAAGGCTTCGGGGAACGACGTAAAGTCCTCCCCGTACTGGCGCTGGCGCACGATGCCCTGGCCCTTCGGGAAAATGAACTCGATCGGGTCTTCGACCGTGATGGTGTTCACCGCGCGGGTCTGGTTCAGCTGGTGGATAAGCGCCGCGAGCGACGTCGACTTGCCCGAGCCGGTGGGGCCCGTGAAGAGGATGAGGCCGTCGTTGATGTTCAGGAATTTCTCGCCGAGGTCCTTGAGAGCGAGCTGTTCGAGCGAGGGGATCTGCGGCGGGATGAGGCGCGCGACGAGGGTCGGATTGCCGCGCTCCATGCTGCAGTTGATGCGCAGGCGTTCGCCGCCGGCCAACTGGAAGCTCGCATCGAGCTCCATCGTCTCCTTGAAGCGCTTGTAACCCGCGGCGCCCGCGACGGACTCGACCAACTTCTCCGCGTCGGCGACGGTGATGTCCGATTTGCTCTGCGGAACGAGGACGCCGTCGATCCGGAACTGCACCGGCGACCCGACGGCGATATGCACGTCCGACGCACCCGCGTCGACGGCCTTTTGGAAGAGGCTTTCTGTTTGAGTGGGCATCTCCTAATTATAGCACTAATTAGCACTTTCTTGAAGGAGTACATCGTCAGCCTCTGATGAACCCTTTTTTGACTTTAGGAATAGGTAAATCGTAGACAAGACAGCGATAATGGAGCCTGCAAGCCAGAAAAACGATACGTATCCGAAACGATCGGCAAGCACTCCAACTAATATGAAGTAAATGAAAGTACAAAGTTGAGTCGCCAGACTTTTAATAGAAGTAACTGTCGCTCGCTGAGAAGACTCAATCTCGTGCTGAACACGCGCCTCATATTTGATGAGCACGACTTGTAGAAAGTACGAAAAAATCAAAGAAAGTAAGACCGCAATCCAAACGTTAAAAAATGCGATCGCAATTCCTGCAAAGCATCCGACAAACGAAAAAAGATAAAGCCGCTTTCCGTGCAACCTCCAAAGATGAGATGTGAAACCCGCTGCTGACACTGCAGCATTTGCCACCGCAAAAATTACGCCCATCAGAGTTAATGAAACGTTTCGCTCTTGAAGAAAGAGCCCCCAAAATTCGTGCGTTCCTTCCATGACGCCAAATGCAATGACCATATAAATCATCAATTGCAGTAAATACGCATTACCTCGCGTCTCAAGAAAAGCTGATTTTAGAATGTGCCAATACTCTCTCTCCTCTGTTGATTTTTCAGCATGGACTGATCGAGTCGTTAAAATTAAACAGCCAGCAAGAAGGGGCGCAAAAATACTGGGCACCAATACTTTGTCGTATCCGAATTCTGCAACAAAACCACCCAGCAGTGTCGCTAGTGTCATTCCAATATACTTAAATGCATCGATCCTTCCGTGCACCTTTTCATAGGAATCCTGCAGATTGAATGCCTTCAGCTCGTCGTATACGAAGGGTTCAAACGTTCCGCTTACCAACGTTGTCGAAAATCCCCAAAGAAAAAAACCAATCGCAAATCCCAAATAATTACCCATGAATAACCAGCACGCATATCCCGCTGCCTTCAAGAGCTGAGCAAGGAATAGCAAATTGCGACGAGGATATTTGTCAGCTAAAACCCCTGTAGGGACTTCAAATAACAATGTTGTTACCGGTAAAATTCCAAACAACAATCCAATCTGAAGCGAATCCAGACCGCTGTCTTTAAATAGAAGGCTGTACGACGTATACAGCAAAATAAACTGGTCGAAGAACGAGTACGTGTAAATTTTCCAAAAGAAGACTTTCACACCACTAAAGTAACACTTACTCCTTATATTTACGATTCCTGCGCTTTCTTGGCCAGAAGCCCGATCGCCTTGTAGATGCGCAGGCTGTCGTCCTCCTCGATGCCGCGCTCTGCCGCCTCTTCCACGATGGCGTCGAGCACGTCCTGCTGCGCCTCCGCTTCGTCGTCGGCTTCGCCGGCATCGGAATCGGCCGCGTCGGCGTACAAGTCCTTGAGCTCCTCGAGTTGCTCGAGGATCTCGCGGTAGATTTTCATCGTCGGTGCGTGCAGATCAGCCATGTGCCGCGTATCTTTGCGGATAAAACGGCGATTGCAATTGACAGAACCGACCGAGGATCCTTTAGCGCACGATGCGCGGGAAACGGCGCCGCAGGAACGCGTGCACGGTTTCGGGTTCGAGGAAGAGGACGTACGCCGGCGGCAGCACCAGGAACCACCAAATGCCGAGGAGGAGCGCGATCAGCGTGTGGAACACGAGGCCCGACGCGAAGAAGAACCACCGGACGCGCGGGATCCAGAAACCGACGGGCATCGACGTCTCGAGGAGCTTGGTGGCGAGGACGAGCGCGTCGTAGAACCACGGCTGCGGGACCGCGTGGACGAGCCACCGCGCGAGCGGCGTCCCCCACCGCCCGATGAACGAGTAGTAGAGGATGTCGCCTCCTTTCCAGAGCGGCAGCCACCATTTTTGGACGCCGACCACGGCGTAGGTGGCGGTGAGCTGCGCCGCGAGCAAGCGCTGCGGCAGCGCGGACACGGGTTCCCACGCGGACCACGACCCGCGCTCGAGCTTCATCCGCAGCGAGAACGTCTTGTCGGCCCCGCCGAGGAGCAGCACGAGGAAGCTGAAGAAGAAAATGCGGTGGTACGACGACGGGAAGTAGTAGAAGGACAGTTGCCAGTAGTAGAGGTAGAAGCACGCGAGCGCGACGAGCGCCGCGCGCATGCGGTAGCCGACCATGAGGAAGGCGAGCGCGGCGCAGTAGGCGAACGCGATGACGTGGGCGATCCACGGGGCGGGCGGCGCGAGGAACGGGACGCCGGTGCGCATGGGGATCGCCATGCCCGCGGACGAGAACATCATCGTCACGTGCGGGAGGTACGTCGCCGCTTCGACGAGCAGGAACGCGGCGAACGCGATACGGAAGATCGCGAGCGCGTGCGGCGGCACGGGGCGCATCCACCAGGAATCCCAGCGTTGGAAGAAGGTCGTCATTGGACGGTGACGAGGACGGCGGAACGCAGCGGCGACTCGGCCCCGACGCGGAACCCTTCCGGCGACGGGCGCCATTGGATCCACGAAAGACGGAGCGATTCGTACGGACGGCCGTTCGCGCGTTCGATCGCCAGGAGCTTCTCCGCGTACGCGCGCTGCGCGTCCTCGCTCGAGGGGAACCAGGCCCAGTTGTCGTGGAAATGCTGCTCGCGCATGCTGCGCTCCCCGGGGAGCACGGGGTAGAGCGGCGCGAGGTCGATGTCTTCCCACGCGCCGTCGATCAGCCCTTCCGCGCGGTACCCCTCGGTCGTTTCGTAGTACCCCTGGTACGGCGCGAGCATGCCGTACATGAATATCGTCACGCGCCCGAAGGGAACCCATTCGGTGCGACGCACGGCTTGGGCGGTCCCCAGCGCGACGATCACGAGGTACGAGAGGACGAGGGCGTGGCCGAGGATGCGGGAAAGAGGCACGGATGCATCGTACAGGAGCGCGCTTTTCGCTAGAATGCACGGGCATATGGACCGCGCGGCAGCCGCGAAACGCGTGACAAAACTCCGGGAAGAAATCCTCCGCCTGAACACGGCGTACTTCATCGAGAACAAGAGCGTCGTGTCCGACGCGGTCATGGACGCGTTGAAACACGAACTGAAGGAGCTCGAGAAGCGCTACCCCGACCTGGTGACGCCCGACTCCCCCACCCAACGCGTGGGTGCCCCGCTCGACGGGCGCTTGCCGAAGGTGCGCCACCTCTCGCCGAAGGAATCGCTGCAGGACGCGTTCACCACGGAGGAAGTCGTCGACTGGCTCGACCAGATGACGCGCGCGCTCGGCGGCGAGAAGCGGACGTTCAATATCATCGCGGAGCTCAAGATCGACGGCCTGAACATCACGCTGCTCTACGAGAAGGAAAAGGGCGAGGAAAAGAAGTACCGCTTGGTCCGGGCGGTCACGCGCGGGAACGGCGTGGAGGGCGAGGACGTCACGCACAGCATCCGCACGATCTCGAGCCTGCCGCTGTCGTTCGAAGCGGCGAAGGCCGACGAGTACCCCGACATCATCGAGATCGGCGGCGAGGTCTACATGCCGCGCGCGGCCCTGGAAGCCGTGAACAAGCACTTGGACAACGACGACAAATTCGCGAACCCCCGCAACGCCGCGGCCGGCACCGTGCGCCAACTGGACCCCGCGGTAGCGGCGTCGCGCGACCTGCGGATGTTCTGCTACTCGATCGACGCGCGCGCGACGGACGCGCTCGGGCTCGAGACGCAGGAAGACCTCCTGCGATGGATGCAGAAATCCGGCCTGCCCGTGCACCCGGGGTTCACGATGGTCACGACGGTGAAGCAGATCGAGGCGACGTACGCCAAATTCGGGAAGCAGCGCGAAAAGCTGCCGTTCGACATCGACGGCGTCGTGCTGAAGGTGAACGAACGCGCGTTGCAGCGGGACCTGGGATCGACCGCGAAAGCCCCGCGGTGGGCGCGCGCCTACAAATTCCCCGCGGAGGAAAAAACCGCGCAGGTGCTGGAAATCCTCCTGCAGGTCGGCCGCACGGGAGCGGTCACCCCCGTCGCGCACCTCACGCCCACGCACCTCGCCGGCACCACGGTCACGCGCGCGACGCTCCACAACCAGGACGAAATCGACCGCCTGGACGTGCGCATCGGCGACACGGTGATCGTCCG
>CAZIQM010000044.1:0-9008 GCA_964541635.1 uncultured Candidatus Peribacteria bacterium
CCCAGCTGGGCCCGGATGCCACCGATGCCGACCGCCAGGCCCTCAGGGCCGAGTAGCAGCAGCGCCACGCCGCCCTCATCGCCGCCGGCGGCCTTTGCATCATCGGCACGGAACGCCACGAGTCCCGCCGCATCGACAACCAGCTCCGCGGCCGCTCCGGGCGCCAAGGCGACAAGGGCGAAAGCCACTTCTTCGTCTCGATGGAGGACGACCTCATGCGCCTGTTCGGCGGCGACCGCCTGAAGGCGATGATGGAACGGTTGCAGGTCCCCGACGACCAGCCGCTCCAGAACGCGATCGTGTCGCGCTCCATCCAGAGCGCGCAGAAGCGCGTGGAAGGACACCACTTCGACATCCGCAAGCACGTCCTCCAGTACGACGACGTGATGAACCGCCACCGCGACATCATCTACAAGCGGCGCCACGCGCTGCTCGAGAAGTTGGCGCAGGCCGAAACCGTGCCGGACGGTCCCGGCGGTCTCCGCGAGGACATCCTCAAGGCGCTCCGCAAGGAAGCCGCGGCGATCGTTTCGATCCACGCCCCCACGCAGGACGTCGACGAATGGGGCGTCGAGAAGATGCACGAAGCCTTCGGCGGATTGCACCCGGCACTGCGCACGCTCCTCTCCCCCGAAGCCATCCGGGCGGCGCGCGACCCCGACACGCTGCGCGACGTCGCGGCGGACGCCGTCGTCCGCGCCTACGAAGCGAAGTGCGCTGAGCAGCCCGCCGACGTCGTGGCCCGTGCCGAACGCGTGGTGGTGCTCCGGTCGATCGACACGCACTGGATGGATCACATCGACGCGATGGCGCACCTCCGCGAGCAGGTGGCCTTCTCCGGCTACGCGCAGCGCGACCCGCTCATCGAGTACCAGGACCGCGCGTTCCGCATGTTCCAGGAGCTGCTCCAGACCATCGACGCGACGATCGTGCGCACGGTCCTCGGCATCGACTTCGCCCAGTTCGCGCCGCAGCGCATCATCCAGCAAGCGGACCAGGAGATGGAGGGTTTGCAGACGAACGAAGACCAGATCGAAGGCGAGCTCGAGAAGACCGGCGTCGGCGGCGCGGGATTGTCCGCGAGCCCGGTGCTCGAGGGCGCGCAGAAGCGCCACGCCCCAACGCAGAAGCCCATCGAAGCCGACAAGGTCGGCCGCAATGACCCGTGCCCCTGCGGCAGCGGTAAGAAGTACAAGAAGTGCCACGGGGCGAACGAGTGAGGTAGGATTGGTGCATGCGCACCGTCTCCCTTTTCATTGCGGCGATCGTCCTTGTGGGATGCGCTCCGGCACAAAGCGTCCATGTGATCGCGCCGTCCGATTTTTCCGATGTAACACTTCCTGAGAACGGGTGGGTCGAGTACCGGCACGATGATCCCGACCTCACGTTCTCGTACCCCCGCGGGTGGGAGGTAAGCGAAGACCGCGGCGATATGGATATTTACATTCAGCGAATCAATCCCTTCAAAAGGATCGTCTTGTCGTACTGCGGCGAAGGGTGTTTCGAGCCGACGGATGGGTGCATCGACGTGATGCCCGTACTTGGCGTTACCGCGTGCCGCGAAATCTATGCGGACGGCGAAAACGAACAATGGAATTTCATGATGCGCGTCGGCGAAACGGACCTGCACGTGATGGCCGATAGTGCGCCCGGAGACATGCCCGCGCTGCTCGAAACGCTCCGCGTCATCCTTGCATCTCTTCGCTGATGGACGCTGTCCGCCCCGCTCGGCCGCGCAAAGTCGTCACGCTCGTGATGGTCGTTGAAGGCGGCAAAGTCTTGTTGAGCAAGAAGCGGGACGGATTCGGCGGCGGGTGGTGGAACGGCTACGGCGGCAAGGTGCAGCCGGGCGAAACGATCGAGGCCGCGGCCCGCCGCGAGCTCATGGAAGAGGCGGGCATCGACGTGAAGAATCTCGAGAAGGCGGGCGTGCTCTGTTTCGACATCGAGGGCGACGAGCGGCTGCACGAAGGGCACATTTTCCGCGGGTCCGGCGTCATCGGCGAGCCGAAGGAGACCGACGAGATGGTCGAGCCCACGTGGTTCGACGTCGCGGACATTCCCTATGACAACATGTGGAAGGGCGATGACGCGTGGATGCCGGCGTTCTTCGACGGGAAAACGATCGAAGGCATCCTGACCTTCAACGCCAAGCACGAGCTCCTGAGCGCGCACGTGCGGGCGGCGTGAGACGGCGTTACCAATCGGCCCGTGCGGCGTAGGATAGGGCGTATGCGCACCCTCATCCGTTTCGTCCCCGCGATCATCGTCCTCTCGTGGTCCGTTCCCGCGTACGCCCAAACGGCGTGCACGATGGACGCCAAGTTGTGTCCCGACGGCCACACGTACGTTGGCCGTGATGGCAACAATAACTGCGAATGGGAGAAGTGCCCCGATCCGAACGAATTGTCTGCCTGCCGGCCTTATGTCTGCGCGGACGGCACGACGCACCCGAGCTGCAGCGAGGACGGCCACGTCATCAACTACTTCGCCGCGCCCTGCCTCACGCACGGCGGCGACGCGAACGCGTGCACGGAGGAACAATGCGGGCCCCAGAAAATGAAGATCAAGAACTGGACCTGTCCCGACGGCTCGCTCGCGGGCCCCATCTGCGGGCAGGGCGACGACGGCGCGTGCGGATGGTCCGTGCGCGATTGCCCGAACGATTCGAAGTTCACGGACGTCCCGACCGACCATCCCAATTCCGACGCGATTTTCTACGTGAAGTCCCACGGGATCGTCGAAGGCTACGCCGATGGCACGTACAAACCCGACGCGACCATCAACCGCGCGGAGTTCACAAAGATCCTCGTCGGTTCCTTCCCGAACGACGGTCCGGTCTGCAAGATCGCGCCGTTCACCGACGTCGACCAGACCGCGTGGTACGCGGCCTCCGCGCATACGGCGCGTTGCCACGGCCTCGTGGATGGGTATCCCGACGGATCCTTCCGTCCCGCGAATCCCCTCAATTTCGCGGAAGCGGCGAAAATCCTCGCGAAGGCGTTCCAACTGGAGGCCGTCACGACCGTTCCTGCCTGCGAAACCGGAGACTGCCCGTGGTACCGCGGCTACGTCCTGATGCTCGAGGCGAAGGGCGCGATCCCGACGAGCATCGCGTCGTTCGACCAGAAGATCACCCGCGGCGAGATGGCCGAGATGATCTATCGGTTGAAGATGGGCGGCGACAAGCCGTCGAAGACGTACGAGGAACTCGTGGCCCCGTCGAAGGACACGACGTTCAACGTGTACTTCTACACGCAGAACGAGCTCGATAACGCCGAATACGAAGCGAGCCTCGCGGTCGTGCGCAGGATCCCCCACGCGCCGGCCGTCGCCGATGCCGCGCTCAAGGCGCTCTTCGCCGGCCCGACCGCCAAGGAGTACGCCGCGGGCGCCCGCACGTCCGCCGACCTCACGTCGCTCGGCGCGTCGTACAACGGGGTCACGATCCACGCGGCGTACGCGGATCCGTACGGCGGCGGCATGCTCGAAGACGTGGCCATCGTCGATTTCCGCGAGGGCGCGTTCGAGGTCTTGAACGGGGCGGCCGGGCGACAGTTCATGGCGAAGGCCGCGATCGAGGCGACCTTGAAGCAATTTCCGACCATCAAGAACGTGTTCTACTCCAAAGACGGCGAAGTGTGGACGATGTGGGACGCGTGACGCCCCGACGGTGTAGAATAGCCGTCCATGGAGAAATCCTCCGTCGTCGGCCACGCCAGGCAAATCGCCCAATTGGCCCAGGACATCGAGACGGGCAACGTCGCGCACGCGTACTTGTTCGTGGGGCAGGAACACCTCGGTAAATCCGCCGTGGCCCGGTGGTTCGCGACGGAGCTCCTGACGCTGGGGCTCGATCCCGACGGACGCGCGGCCGCCGTCGCGCAGATCGAGCGCCTCATCCACCCCGATTTTCTCTCGCTCGACCGATTGTGGATCGAGGAGCAGTCCGAAGACCTCGACGAGATCGCCCTTTCCTCGAACCTGCCGCAGGCGCACCGCTGGAAAGCGCCGTCGATGAAGAGCGACACCATTTCGATCGACGACGTCCGCGTGATCCAGGAGAAAGTCTACGAAACCGGCGAGGGGCCGCGGCGCGTGTGCTTCATCCGCGGCATCGACCGCCTCCAGGAAGCCGCCGCGAACGCGTTTTTGAAGATCCTCGAAGAGCCGCCCGAGGGCCGCGTGTTCATCCTCACCGCGTCCGGCGACTCCTCCGTCCTTCCCACGATCCTTTCCCGCAGCCGCGTGCTCAGGTTCGACCGCGTGTCCGACGCGCTCGTGGCGCCGCTGCTCAAAGGCCTCTCCGAGGAAGACCGCGCGTTCGTCCTCCACGTGGCGCAGGGCGCCCCGGGACGCGCCATCGCGCTGGCCGGCGATCCCGACGGGCTCCGCGAGGAGCGACTCATGCATAACCAGGCGCTGTCCGTGTGGGGGCCGATGTCGCTGAGCGAACGCCTGCGCGTGCTTTCGCCGCTCACCGAGAAGGGCGCCGACGCCGAGCGTTTCCTCCTCCACCTGGCGTTGGCCCTGCGCGAAAGCCCCGTCTGGGAGACTCGCCGCGCCGAGGCCCTGCGCCTCCTGACCGCGCGCCTCGAGACGAACGCCTACAAACCGCTCATCGTGCAGGAATTCGCGCTTGGAATCGACTAACCTGAATCGAGCGCTGGGGTATACTTCTGGGCCGATGGACATCCGTTACCAGATCACGGGCGGGCACCCCCTCCAGGGCGAAGTCACGGTGAGCGGCTCGAAGAACGCCGCGCTGCCGATGATCGCCGGCATGGTCCTCGCCGACGGCGTCTCGACCCTCACGAACGTGCCGCGCCTGCGCGACACGGAATTGATGCTCCAGATTTTGGAATTCCTCGGGTGCAAGACGTCGTTCCAGGACGGGACGGTGACGGTCGACACGACGGGCATCGAGAGCAAACCGATCCCCGCCGAGTACGTGTCGAAATTGCGCGGATCCATCGTGCTCCTCGGCCCGCTCCTCGCGCGCTTCGGCGTGGTCGAGATGAGCTACCCCGGCGGTTGCGTGCTCGGCAAACGCCCCGTGGAAGCGCACGTCCTCGCGCTCGAGCAAATGGGCGCCGAGAACATGAGCACGCCCGAAGTATTGCACCTCCAGGGCCAGTTGAAGCCCTCGCACGTCATCCTCCCGGAGTTCTCGGTGACCGCCACGGAGAACGCCATCTGGGCCGCCGCGACCCTCGAAGGCGAAACACGCATCGACATCGCAGCCGCCGAGCCCCACGTGCAGGAATGCGCCCGCATGGCCGCCGCCATGGGCGCGGAGGTCGAAGGCATCGGCACGCACTCGGTCGTCGTCCGCGGCACGAAGAACCTCAAGCCCGTCACGCACCGCGTGCCGTTCGACTACCTCGAGGCGGGATGCCTCGCGATCGCGGCGCTCGTCACGAAGGGCAAGATGCGCATCCGCGACTTCGACGCCGATCACCTCCGCATTTTCCTCGACGTCCTCAAGCGCATGGGCGCGGTGATGAAGTACGACGGCGCGGAGAAGGTGCTGTTCGTCGACGGCGAGCTGTCGTTCCTCAACGCGTGCAAGGTCCAGACCATGATTTTCCCGGGTTTCCCGACCGACCTCCAGGCCCCGATGGGCGTCGCCATGACGCAGGCCAAGGGCGTGTCGCGCATCTTCGAGACCCTCTTCGAGGGCCGCCTCGCGTACCTCTACGAGCTCGAGAAAATGGGCGCCCACGTCGAAATCCTCAACTCGCACCAAGCGCTCATCATCGGCCCCACGCCGCTGAAGGGCCGCCTCGTGGCCAGCAACGACATCCGCGCGGGCGCCGCCATGGTGATCGCGGGCCTCTGCGCCGAGGGCGTCACGACCATCACGGACGTGCGTTACATCGAACGCGGCTACGACAAGCTCGACGAGAAGCTCAACGCGCTCGGCGCCAAGATCGAGCGGACGGTGGTCGACGCGGCCTAAGGGTTCGACCGCGCTCACCATGACACCGTCTTTCCAATCCTCTACAATCCACGCGTTATGCTGACCATCAAAGCCCTTTCCGGTTCGGGCGTCTCCCTCGGCGACGGCACCACGACCGTCGTCGCGTATCCGAAGAAGCCCGCCTCCGGCGCGGTGACCCTGCTTGCCAAGCCCGAGGAAAATCCCTCGAACGCCGTCCTCTCCTGGCCCGGCGAATACGACATCGGCGGCGTCGCCCTGCGCGGCATCGGCCAGCAGGAAGGCCAGAAGGTCTCGTTCGTCCTGCAAATGGACGACGTCCGCGTGGCATTGCCCTCCGCCCCCCTCGAGGAGTGGAGCCAAAGCGACATCGAGCGCCTCGGCGACGTGCACGTGCTCGTGCTCCCCGCCGAGAACGCCAAGATCGCCCAGGCCCTCATCGACGAAATCGATCCGCGCATGCTGGTCCTCGTGCCCGGCGGCGACGGGTCGATGGACGCCGACGTGGTGAAATCCGCGGGCGCCACCGGCAAGGCCGCCGTGCCCGAAGTGAAACTCAAGGGCGCCGGTTCGCTGCCCCAGGAGGGCCGCGAGGTCGTCGTCCTGGAAGCCTGATATCCGCCGTTTCCCCTATCCTCCCATGTTCCGCCGTGCCTTCGCAGCCGTCGCCCTCCTCTCGTTGTCCTTGGCCGCCTGCGGCTCGGAACACGCGGCCATCGCCGCGTACTTCGAGGAAGCGCAGTCCATCGGCGAGCGGATGGTGCAAACGAGCGGCGACTTCGAGACGCTCATGAACCGGCAGGAGAACCCGCTCGAATGGTCCGCCGAGTCGAAGGTCCAATTGCAAACGACGCTCGAATCCATGCAGGAACTACGCGCCGACGCCGACAACATGTCCGTGCCGGAAGCGTTCAAGGAGGTGCACCCGCTCCTCGTCCAATCGCTCGACGACATGATCGCCGCGATCCAGATCATCGACGACATCGCCGACGACCCGTCGCTCGCCACGATGGAGAAGGCGAAGGAAATGACCGCGAAGGCCGAAAGCGGCGAGAAGCTCGCGAACGAGTACGTCGCCAAACTCGAGCAGATCCTGGCGGAGAAGTATCCGGAGCTGCTCGAGGAATGACGGTGTAGGCGGGATTATTTCTTCGTTGTCGCGAGTTTCTTCTGGTTCACGGGAGAGTTCACGAGCTTGCGCGCCTTCTCGTGCTCCTTGTTCAGCGCGGTGATCTCCGGCGGCGTCTTCTGCATCATCTGCACGAGGACCGGGGACGCCTCCCCCTTTCCGGGCACCGAGAGCGACGTCGACCCGTTCGACGCGCGGCCGTTGCCGGACCAGGCGAAGCGGTTGAAGGTCTTGAACTTTCCCGAGGCGAAGCCCCAACCCGATTCCGGCGGGAAGTTCAGCTCCGTACCCACCTGCTCCACCACGTACTCGCCGCGGTCCACGCCGTAGGTGTGGAACGGGGCATCGACGCGCACGTTGCCTTTCTCGGAGAGGTTGAAGGCGTGCGTGCCACCCTTGCCGTCCTTGTCGACCGCCAAGGCGCAGTAGCCGACGACCGTTTTGAATTCGCCGTTCGACGCCTGCTCGATGAACACGGCGTGCGTGCCGCAGTCGCCTTTCTTCACCGCGGCGATCTGCGCGGGATCGAGCGGGCTGGTGCTCGCGTCGTAGGTGAGGTTCGATTCCGCGGCGGTCTTCAGCTGCATGGCTTTCGCGAGCGTCTGGTTCCTCTGGTTCACGCGCAGGAGCGCGTCGCCTTCGAGCGGCGGCGTTTTCGGCTGGCTCATCCACGACAAGACCTTCATCTCCACCGTCACTTTCCCGCCCGAGGGAACGCCGCGGATGCGGCACGAGAGGAACTTGTTGTTGTTCGGCTGCGATTCGACGATCTCGAGGTCGCTCACCATGTTATTGAGGCCCGTGGCGGCCGCGCGCACGCGCGTCTCCAGGCGGCCGATTTCGCCGATGTCGCGCGGGAGCGCCAACAGGTAGCGCTGGTCCAAGCCTTCCGGCGGCGCGTCCACCTCGGCGCGGGTGATCGTCATGATCGGCACGGCGTCGTAGCCGCGCGGCACGATGAGGCTCGGTCCGCGCATGCCCTCGCCGTTTTCCTCGGTCGGGCTCTGGCGGACGATCCAGGTGTTCTCTTCCAATTTCTCGAGCGTCGGCTTGGGAGCGACGTCGTTCTTCTCCGGCGTCACCGCCTTGGCCAACGGCTTTCGCTCGGCGGCGTCCGCGTCGTCGGGCAACGCCTGCGCCATGAAGAGCGCGGCCGTTCCCATGAGGAACGCTCGACGATTGTGATCGATGCCCTGCGCGGGCTCGATCGGTTTCGGGGCGGAAACGGAACCGCCTTCGTCCAGTCCAGGAAGATGCGTGTGTTCCATAGTTACGCATACTATGCCAAATGTCACAAAAACTGTACAGGTGATCTTTGAAACATGGCTTTCCGCCGCTTAAAACTTCGCATATCGAGTGTCGAGTTTGCTTTTCGGAAAGCGGCGGAATCCAGACGTACTTGACTACTACTTTACTACTCAAGTAATATTCAAGCATATGGTGAGCTACTCCTCCTCTCTTCGCCTCCTGCTCGACATGACCGCCGCGCAGTCGGCCATGCACCGCCGCTTCGACGGCCGCCTCGGCGGGCTCAGCCTCACCGAGTTCCTCATCCTCACGCACCTCGAGCAGTCGAAGGACGCGAAGATGCGCCGCGTCGACCTCGCCGAACGCGTCGGGCTCACGCAGTCCGGCGTCACGCGCTTGCTCGCTCCCATGGAAAAAATCGGCCTCGTGAAGCGCGCGACCGATCCCGGCGACGCGCGCGTCAGCTTCGTGGAGCTGGCCCCGGGCGGCCGCCGCAGCCTGAAGGATGCGATCGAGAACGCGGAAGAGCTCGCGAATCGCCTGCTCGCGCGCATCCCGAAGGAACACGTCGTCGCCGCGACGGGCGTGATGAAGGAATTGGGTTCCGCCGTGTGAGTGGTAGCCCCGGTTGGAATCGCACCAGCATCTGCCCCTTAGGAGAGGGCCGTTCTTCTCTTGAACTACGGGGCC
>CAZIQM010000045.1:0-8640 GCA_964541635.1 uncultured Candidatus Peribacteria bacterium
AAGCCGCCATCCAGCCGGTCGAGGAAGCCGGCGATGTTGACGCTCTTGCCCGTGACCTACGGTGAGACCCGTCCCCTTGGCCGCCAGGTCCCCTCAGGGGCGCTCTTGGTGCTTGATGACCAGGATGACGCCGAGACACCGAAGACGGGCGCCACGCTTCGTTATACGTCGTTTCCGGAATCACAAAAAAATCACGCGCACCTTCGTTACCTCTCCGTCCTCAAATTTTATACCCTCACGGACTTCCTCAACGACCTGAAGGATAAGTTGCAGCAAGGGTGGAGTCTTTCGATTGTGACACGTCGTTCTGCAGAACTGGAAGCCATTTTCAAGGAAGAGGGTGTGTCATTCATCCATAAGGATCGCCGTCCGGGCGCAGTGACGATGGTCGCGGCGGAGGAGGGGGATTTACTTCCGCATTCGATCCAGAACCCTGATTTGTTTTGCGCGCTCCTCACAGATCGCGAGATCTTCACGCTCAAGAAGGCGGGACGCGAGAAGTCTGTCCAGAAGCTCGCGCTCGATTTCCTCACGTCACTTTCACCGGGCGATTACGTCGTGCACATGGAGCATGGCATCGGTCGTTTCGAAGGCATGACGCAGAAGGTGATCGACGACACGACGCGCGAATACCTGGAGCTGACGTACGCGGAGGGCGACAAATTGTTCGTGCCGGTCGACCAAGCCGACAAGCTGAGCAAGTACGTCCACGAAGAGGGAACCGAGCCGCACCTCACGCGCCTCGGCGAAAGCGAATGGAAACGCGTCAGCGAGCGCATCAAGCAGGAAACGCAGGAGATAGCCAAGGATTTGCTGGAGCTCTACGCCAAGCGCGCGGCCGCGAAGGGCTTCGCCTACCACGACGACAACGACGCCGTCCGCAAGTTCGGCGAGACGTTCCCGTACCAACTGACCCCCGGACAGGCCAAGGCGGTGGACGACATCACGCGCGACATGGAAGACGACCACCCGATGGACCGCCTCGTGTGCGGCGACGTCGGGTTCGGCAAAACCGAAGTCGCGATGCGCGCCGCGTTCAAGGCGGTGCAGGACGGCAAGCAGGTCGCGGTCATCGCGCCGATCACCATCCTCGCGGACCAGCACTTCCAGAACTTCCGCGACCGCATGAAGAACTTCCCGATCCGGCTCGACATGATGAGCCGTTTCCGGACCGCCGCGGAGCAGAAGAAAACGCTCGAAAAACTCCGGAAGGGCGACGTCGACATCGTCATCGGCACGCACCGCCTCCTCCAGGACGACGTGCAGTTCTTGAATCTGGGACTCGTGATCATCGACGAAGAGCAGCGGTTCGGCGTGAAGCAGAAGGAGAAATTCAAGGAGATGCGCGCGTCGGTCGACATCCTCACGCTCACGGCCACGCCGATCCCGCGCACGCTGAACCTCGGGCTCCACAAACTGCGCGACATCACCACCATCACCACGCCGCCGCCGGGCCGCCTCCCGATCATCACCGAGGTGCGCAAGTACAGCGACCGCTTGGTGCGCGAGGCGATCGTCCACGAGATCGAACGCGACGGCCAGGTGTTCGTGCTCCACAACCGCGTCGAGACGATCGACGCCTTCGCCGACAAGCTGCGCGAGCTCGTGCCCGAGACGACGTTCGTCGTCGCCCACGGCCAGCTGAAGCCCGACGAGCTCGAGGACCGCATCCTGAAATTCAAGAAGGGCGAAGCGATGGTGCTCGTGAGTTCGACCATCATCGAGAACGGCATCGACCTCCCGCGCGCGAACACGCTCATCGTGAACGAGGCCGAACGTTTCGGGTTGGCGCAGCTCTACCAGCTGCGCGGACGCGTGGGCCGCGGCAAGGTCCAGGCCTTCGCGTACCTCCTGTACCACAGCCAAAAACTGCATGAGGACGCCAAAAAGCGCCTCCGCGCGATCGTCGAAGCGTGCGAGCTCGGCTCGGGGTTCCAGGTTGCCATGCGCGACCTCGAAATCCGCGGCGCCGGCGAAATCCTCGGCGTGTCGCAGGCGGGCACCATGAACACCGTCGGCATCAGCCACTACCTGCGCATGCTGAAGAACGCGGTCGAGGAACTCCGCGCGGGCGAGAAGGTGGAGACGGTCGAAGAAAACGTCGAAATCCTCCTGCCGGTCGAAGCGCTCCTCCCGGCGTTCTACATTCCCGACGCGGGCGAGAAGATCTCGATGTACCAGAAGCTCGCCGGCTGCGAAGACGAAGCCACCCTCGCCGAGTTCGAGAAAGACCTCATCGACGAATATGGCGACCTGCCCGTGGCGGTCGAGAACCTGTTCGGCGTGCTGCGCCTGAAGCTCGCGGCCCGCCGCAGCGGCGTCGTGCGCATCAAGTCGGAAGACAAGGGCCGCGGTTCGCGCGAACTCATCCTCACGCTCAGCCCCCGCGTGGAAGCGCAGGACATCATGCGCCTGCTCTCGAAAAACCAATCGTGGAAGATCAGCAGCAACACCCTGCGGACGGATGCCGTGGTTTTCGAGGGCAAGAAGAAGCCCGCCGCCTGGCTGCGCGACCTCGCCGAGGAGATCTCCGCCCTGGCCAAGCCGAAGGCGCCCGCCAAGGCCAAGAAGGAAAAGGAGGAGAAAGACGGGGGCGAGTGACGAAAACGCCGGAATCGGGTATACTGTCTTGATGCCCCAGACTCCCGAGGAGCGGCGCGAGACGTTCGAAGCGTTGGCCGCGCGCCGGCAGCAGATGATCGACGCCGAGCGCGGGCGCCAGCAGGCGCGCGAACGGGAGGACGCCGAACGCACCGAGCGCCAGGCGCGCGAGTCGATCGCCGAACAGCAGGCCGCCGCCGAACGCGGCGACGAGCGCGAGGAGTGGCGCCAGGAGCAGCACGTGAAGCGCCAGGAGGCGTTGGACGCAGCGAGGAAGGCCGCCGAGGAAGAAGCGCGTCAGAAGGCGAAGAGGGAACGGGAGGCCGCGGAGGACGCCGAGAAAACGAAGGAAATGCGCGCGCTCCACGAGCGAGCCGTGGCCCAGAAGACGGCCGCGCGGAAGCTCCAAGCCACGCACATCGAAGAGGACGTCGCGAAGCAGGTGTCCGACCAATTGGAGCGCGACCTGCGCGACGTGGACCGCGTCCTCGAGCGCACGTTGGAGCACTTGGCGCAGGACCGCCGCAAGAAGATCGCCCGCATGGACGAGAACGCCGAGCGCCAGGCGAAGGCCCAGGCCGAGCGGTTCGCCGTGCGCAAGAAAGAGGCGGCGGGACAGGAGCACGGTGCGTCGATGGTGTTGCAGCTCACCGCGGAGTTCAAACGGTCCCAGATGACCCAGCGCGAACAGCTCGAGGAAGAGCGCGCGAAAATCGAGAGCGAGTACAACCGCCTGAAAGACGAAGCCGCCGCCCAGGCGGGGGAGAAGACCGCGCGGCTACGGGCCGCATCCGATCGCCGCCTCCAGGAAGCGAAAACCCGGCACGAGAACATGGACGACTGGATCGAATCGCACCGGGGCGTGAAGTGAACGATCGGGTACAATCCGGCCGAGCCGTGGTGGCGGAATTGGCAGACGCACCAGCCTTAGGAGCTGGCGGGGGTAACCCCTTAGAGGTTCGAGTCCTCTCCACGGCACCAATCACTTCCCGATGATCGCGCGCAGCCGGTCCGCGGAGAGCACGCGGTCGTACCGCCTTCCCCCGATGAGCAGCGTGGGGATTTTTATCGTGCGGATCCGCTCCTCGACGATCATGCGTTGCTCGTCGAGCGAATGGGCGACGTCGTCGGACGCGGCGAGCGCCACGATGCGGTCGACCTCGGCGCCGGAGTAACCGATCGCCTTCAAGAGCGTGCGCACTTCGGCGCGGGCGTCCGCGTCCGTCATGCCGATGTTGATGCGCGTTTGAAGATCGATGTCCTCGCCGGGGACGTCGCGGAAGATTTCCTCGAGCAGCCGCCAATCGCCCGGTGTCCCGCCGCCGCGCAGGGGCACGCGTTTCGCGGCTTCGATCGTCGCCGCCACGAGGCGCGAATGCGGGAATTTCGTTTTCCCGTCCGGCAGGGGGATCGGGTAGAGGATGTAGCTCGCGTTGAACGCGTCGAACGCGCCGGCGTCGTGCATGTTGCCGGTCAGTTTTTTGCAAAACTTGCAGCCCGGATCGATCACCTCGAGCGCGTACGGTTTCGTTTCGTCTTTCGGGGCGCGGAAGCTCGCGGTGGGAGCAAGGTACTCCTCGGGCGCCCAGGCCTTGAGCCGGTCCGGGATCCGCGAGAGCGTTTCCGCGAAGCGGACGAACGGACCCGTCGCCCATTCGCCGAGCCTGCCTTGCTCAATCGCGGCGACCATCCCGAGCGACTCCTTTTCGACGCCGCAGGCCTCGCCCGACAGCGAGCAGGACTCGGCGCTGCGGGGATCGCACGTGTCGTAGACCCAGAGGTTCAGGCCCGCGTTCGCCACGTACAGCAGACTCCACGCGCTGAGCGCCACGAAGGCGAAGGAGAGCCAATCGGCCCAACGGTCGAACCAGGCCGCGAGCCGCGGGTGGATGCGGAACAATTTGCCCGCGATCTTCCCCCGCATTTCTTCGCCGAAGCTCACGTCGCACGGCCGCAACGTCACGCGCCGCCACGCGCAGTGCCAGGCTTTGGCGGCGAGCGGGCGGAACGTCGCGGAGAAGATCGCGAGGATGCCGAAGACGATGAACGTGGCGATGCAGAACATGGTTCAGAAGACGGAGAGGATGGATCGGAGGGTCGAGAGGAGCGCGTCGACGTCCGCTGGCGTGTTGTGCAGGCCGATCGACACGCGCACGAGCGGCGGGAGGCCGAGCCCGTGGTGCAGGTAGCGGTGGCAGCAGAAGTGGCCGCTGCGGCACATGATCCCTTGTTCGCCCAGGAGCACGGCCAGTTTGTGCGCGTCGATGCCGTCGACCGAGAAGCTGACGATGGGCGACGCGGCAGCGTTCAGCGGCCGCACGCGGGGCATGGCCGTGATGCTCTCCCAGAGGCGCGAGGCGAGCGTTCGTTCCGTTTCCGGGTCTTGCCCCTTCAGCCACCGCAACGCCGCCCCGAGGCCGACGATCGCGCCCCAGTCCTGTAGGCCCGGTTCGAGCCGCGCGTGCAGCTCGTCGCCCGCGAGAAGGTCGAACCCCGCGTCTCCGACGTCCGACACCGTTCCGCCGCCGAGGAAGAACGGGTCGAGCCGCTCCAGGAGCGACCTGCGGATGACGATGAAGCCGAGGGACGGCGCGTAGGCCTTGTGGCCCGAGCCGAACGCCGCGTCGAAGTCGACGCGTGCGAGGGCGTCCCTGTCGTGGGCGAATCCCTGCGCGGCGTCGAGCAGCAGGATGCCGCCGCCCGCGTGGACGTCGTCGGCCAACGCCCGCGCGTTCGTGAGCGCTCGGCCGTCGAGGTTCGAGACCGTGTTGGCGATCACCGCGGCGCCGCGCACGTCGTCCGCGCCGTACCGCAACGCGCCGTCCGCCTCGCGCGGGAGGATCGAGAGGGAAGCGCCGCGCTTCTTCGCCCACGCCATCGCGGGAACCATCACCGAGTTGTGTTCGATCTCGGACGTGACCACGCGCGCGAAGGAACCCCCGGCCAGTTGGTGCAGCACAAGGTTGATGCCGTAGGTCGTGTTGGGCGTGAAGGCGACCGCGTACTCGCGGGCGTCCTTGCCCACGGCGTCGAGGAGCGCCGCGCGCGCTTCGGCGACAGCGGCGTCGACTTTCTGGCCCCACCGGTACTTCACGCGTCCGCCGCAGGCGTTGTATTCACGGTAGTACGCGGTTTCCGCGTCGATGACTTCGCGCGGCCGCAGGGTCTGGCAGGCGGAATCGAAGTAGCGGTCGCCCGTCCCGAGGTAGTCGAACGAGCCGCGCTCGGTGGCCGTGGATGATTTTCCGAAGAACACGCCTCCACCGTAACCCGAAGCGGGCCGTTTGCAACCGTCGGGTTTATCCGTCCGTAATGGACAAAAATATGAAAAAATGCTATAATTATGTGATGACACAGATTGCCTCCCCGTGGCTTGCGCAAGTCGCGAAACGCCGTCCGTTCGAGCTCACGGGCGGCACGAAGGCGGACGTGGCCATCGTCGGGGGTGGCATCGCCGGCATGGCGACCGCGGCGTACCTCATGAAGGATACGGACCTTTCCGTGGTGCTCGTGGAGGCCGGACGCATCGCCCACGGTGCCAGCGGTCACAACGCCGGCCAGCTGGTGGCCGATTTCGAACGCCCCCTCTCGGACCTCATCGCAGAGTTCGGCATCGCTCCCACCATCCAAGCCCAAACGGAAGTGGAGGGCGCGTGGATCGGGGTCGATTGGCTCTTGCAGTCGTTCAACCTCACGACGCCGCTCCATCGTTGCCGCGGGTTTTCGGGATTCGTGAGCGACAGCCACATCCGCGCGCACCTCGATGCCGCCGCGCTCCGCGTGCAGTACGGACTCGAGCCCGAGCCGCTCCTCGTCGCGGCCGGCACCGCCGCGGAAAGGCTCCTGACGCGCCGCGACGACAGGGTCGCCGTCGTGTTGCCCCACAGCATCATCATGAAGCTCCTCCGCACGGACGATCCGTCGTACGTCGCGGCCGCGACCCTCCCGAAGGGCTGCATGAACAGCGCGCTGTTCTCGGAAGAATTGGCGGGCAGCATGCTCTCGTCCTACAAGGGGCGTTTCACGGTGGCCGAAAACCTCCCGGTGAAGTCGATCGAACTGTCGTGCGGCCGCGCGCGGCTGCGGACCGACGGTCCCCGCATCGACGCCGACCACGTCGTCCTCTGCACGAACGGTTTCGAGAACGTCCGCATCGAGAACGACGGTCCCGAGATCAACAGGTCGTTCCACCGCATGGTGCAAGGCGTCATCGGGTACATGGGCGGGTATGTCGACGAGCCGGACGCGTTGCCCATGGCGATCAGCTACTTCCGCGACCAGCGAACGCACATCGATCCCTACACGTACCTCACGCGCCGTCCGTACAGCGTGGACGGCGAAAAGCACACGCTCCTCTGCCTGGGCGGCCCGGAGCGCCTCTTGCCGCACGGCGCGCACTACGATTCTCGGTCGGCCTTCCCGTCGGACGTCGAGGAAGAAATCGATCGTTCGTTCCGTTACACCTACCGCCGCGGCGACAGCGAGCCGAAACAGGCGTTCCGTTGGCACGGGCTCATGGGCTACACGCCCACGGGCATCCGCTGCGTTGGGCGCGATCCGCGCGCGCCGGAACTGCTCTACAACCTCGGGTGCAACGGCGTGGGCATCCTGCCCAGCATCGCCGGAGGACGGCGCATCGCCCAAATGCTCTCGGGCGCGCGGCTCGAAGAATCGCTCTTCGATCCCGCGGTGCAGATGGCCGCCGTTGGCAGCTGACGCCGCTCACTTCTTCTTTTTCTTCAGCGCCTTGATCAGCGTGTCCGGGATCGGGAGCGCCGCTTCGCGCACAACGAACGCCACGCCGTCGAGGAACCGCCCCGCGGCGGTGCCTTTCTTCTTGGGTTTCGGCGGAAGGGGTTTGACCATGTACCTAGTGTAGACGAACGCTCAGTCGATCACTTTCAGATGCATCCCTCGGCTTCGCTCGGGATGACAACGAAAGCGATCGTCGGCGTCAGTCGATAACCTTGAGATGCAATTCATCCAACTGCTTCTTCGGCAGTTCGGACGGCGCCGAGAGCATGAGGTCTTTGGCCTTCTGATCCTTCGGGAAGGGCGTGACTTCGCGGATGTTCGGCTCGCCGGCCACGATCATCACCACGCGGTCGATGCCGTAGGCGAAGCCGCCGTGCGGGGGAGCGCCGTACTCGAAGGCGCGGAGCATGTGGCCGAAGCGCTTCTCGGCGTCTTCGCGCGTGATGCCCAGCATGTCGAACACTTCGCTCTGGAGCTCGGGGTGGTGGATGCGGATGCTGCCCGAGCCGAGCTCGTAGCCGTCGAGGACGAGGTCATAGCAGACCGCGTGCACGTCGAGCGGGCGCTCGTGGCGGAACTTCCACTCTTCGGGGTTCGGCGACGTGAAGGGGTGGTGGCTGAACGTGACCGTGCCGTCGTCCTGCTCTTCGAACATCGGGAACTGCACGACCCAGAAGAGCGCGTGCGTCGTTTCGTCGATGAGCTTGAAGCGCTTGGCGGCTTCCATGCGCACGCGTCCCATGGCGGCGCAGGCGATGCGGTGGCGGTCCGCCGCGAAGAAGATCGCGTCGCCCTTTTCGGCGCCCGTGGCCTTCTGCAATTCCTCCACGAAGCCTTCGCGGAAGAACTTGAGCAGCGGCGAGCTCGGGCCGTCCTCCTTGAAGAGGATGTACGCGAGGCCCTTCGCCTTCTGCTCCTTCACGAGTTCGGTCCAGGCGTCGATTTCGCTGCGGGAGAGTTCCGCCCCGCCCGGTACCCTGAGCGCGCGGACGACGCCGTCGCGGGCTTCCAGCGCCTTCTCGAACACCGTGAAGCCGCATCCCTTCACCATCGGGGTGATGTCCGTGATCGGCAGGTCGTAGCGGAGGTCGGGCTTGTCGGAGCCGTAGGTGTCCATCACGTGGTTCCACGTGAAGCGCTCCACCTTGCCCCACTTCAGCTTCTTCGGGCTGCACTGCTTGAGGATCTCGACGATGCTGCCTTGGATGATGTCCTGGACGTCCTTCTCTTCGCCGAAGCTCATTTCGAAGTCGAGCTGGAGGAACTCCGGTTGGCGGTCGCCGC
>CAZIQM010000046.1:0-3858 GCA_964541635.1 uncultured Candidatus Peribacteria bacterium
TTTGAACCACCGACCGCCGGTTTATAAGTCCGGAGCTCTAACCAACTGAGCTACTCGCCCACGACGAAAGTGTAGCCTCAGCGGCGTATGGATGCAGCTTTGCCGATGAAGTTCGCAAACGCTGCCATATCGAAACAGTATAGCACGTTTAGATCCGTGGGTCACCGCGTTCTCATGCCTCCGTGGCCTCGATCTTCACCATGACCTGCACGCGCTGGTCGCCCATCTGGACGCCCACGGCGTGGGAACCGACGGTCTTGAGGTGCTCCGGCAGATCGATGTCGTCTTCCGACACGTCCGCGGACAACTGCTTTTTGAGTTCGGCGACGATCATGGCTTCCGTCACGCTCGCGTAGAGCTTGCCGGTCTTCGAGGCCTTCTTGGCGATGACGATCGTCTTGCCCGCGAGCGCCGAGGCGGCGTCGCGCTTGGCGGATTTCTCCGTCTCGCGCTCTTCGGCGCGGCGGCGGATGAGGTCGGCGTAACGCTTGCGAACGAGGGGCGTGGCCACCAAGGCCGCGCGGCGCGGAAGCAGGAAATTCAGGGCATAACCGTCTCCGACGACGATCAGGTCGCTCTTTTTTCCGATGCCGGGGATGTCTTGGAGGAGAAGGACTTCCATGACGTAAAAAGTGCCAAAAGATGGTACTCGGCCCGGGCGGATAGGTCAATGCTTACTTTATGGCTCCCGAGCCGCCCAAAACCGTGCCGCTACCGGAGACGGACGGAGAGGGGGATTCTTGCGAGAAACCGAACATCCAGGGGAAGAAGGTCGTCCAGCCCACCCCCTCTTTGAACACCCGGTCCTGCTTGATGTACCAGCGGTAGAGGGTGCGGAACCGATCCGAGTGGAGGGAAAGTTTGCCGAATTCGATGCCCTGGATGTCGTCGCGGTGGGCGAAGGTGTAGATGGGCGAGTAGAGGAACACGGCCGGCACGTCCTTCTTGAATTGGTCCTGGAGTTTGCGGAGCAGCTGCTGGCGTTCCGTGCCCGCGGTGTTGCCGCGGATTTGTTCGAGGAGCGTGTCGGACTCGAACGAGCCGTACTGCGAGAGGTTGTACGCGTCGAGGCGGAGGTCGGCGCGCTTGCCCGTGACCTTCTGCACGCCGCTGCTGTGCCAGTACGGGTACGTGTCGAAGTTGTCGAGCAACGACTGGCCGAACAACACGACGTCGTAATCGCGCTTCAGGAGTTTTTCCTCGAACTCCGAACGCGTGGCCGGCACGTCGACCGTCACGTTCACGCCGAGCGCGCGCCACTGCTTCGCAACCGTCTCGGCGACGGTCTTGTACTGGGCGGGCTGCGGGCTGGTGAGGAGGCGGATATTCAACTGCTCGCCGCGGTCGTTGATGCGGATCGACACGGGATCTTCCGCGCGGCGGCGGCGCAGGTAGCCGTTGTCGAGGATCATGTCGGCGCTGCCGACCGCTTGGTCGCCCTTCACGTTGCCGGCCTTCGTGGAGAGGAACGACTCGATGAGGCGCTGCTCTTCGGCGGCGCGCTGGAACTCGAGGCCGTTCGTCGCGCGCAGGACGTACGCGGAATCGAGCGTCCTGCCGGCGTCGTCGGTGAGCTTGATCAGGTTCATCCCGATGCGCAACGCGCCCGTGCCGCCGTACGTGGGCAACGCCACGATCCATCCGCCGGACATCGTCGGGTTGCTGCGCAGGGGAATGCCGTTGATGCGGTCTTTCCCGCTGAGCCCGTCGCCGTCGCCGGACACCGTGAGCGCCGCGCCCGTGTCGAGCAGGACGATGGGTTCCAGCTTCAGCACGCCCGTCGTGTTCGCTTCACGTTGCTCCAGGAGGCGTTGGAGGCGGAGTTTCTCGGGGTAATACCAACTGGATTCAAACAAAGCCCCCTGCGCGGCGTTGCGGTCGAATGTGTACTGCCAGTCGCCCTGCTCGAGTTCGAGGAACGGCGTGTCGACGATTTTCGCGAGGCCGATGGCGTCGACGACGGCCTGCTTGTCGGTGCCCAGCTGCAGGCCGAGGCGGAGCTTCTGGTCCTTGAACGCGCCGCGCTCGAGGTTGAAGAAGAGCGCGACGTACTGCGGCAGCGTGTAATCGACCGTCGTGAAACGGTCCGGCGCGATTTGCTTGCGGTCGTCGGTGTAGGCGATCGTGCGGATGCCGTCGAGGTTGCGCGCGTCGGACAGCAGCGAGCCGTAGTCGCCGAAAATGCGGAAGACGAGGCGTTCGAGGTGGTAATGCGTTTCGAGCGGACGGTCGAACCGTTCGAGCGTGATTTCCGTCGAAAGGTCGGTCTGCGAAATAGTCTTCAGCTTGTACGGACCGGCGCCGACCGGCGCGAAACCGAAATCGAGCGCTTGGTTGAGCAGTTTCACCGGAACGCCCTCGAACGACGCCTTCGGCAACAGCCCGAGTGTCAGGTTGCTCGTGAAGAAGCCGTAGGGCTGCTCCAGGCGGAACTGCACCGTGCGTTCGTCGACTTTCTCGATCGTCACGCCACGGAAGTTTTGGCGGAGCAGGCTGTTCGGGAACGCGGGATCCTTGATGGTGTTGAACGTGAAGAGCACGTCGTCCGCCGTCACGGGATGCGGGTGGTCGACCGTGTCGTCGTGCCACTTCAGGCCGTCCTTCAGTTTCACCGTGTAGGTTTTCCCGTCCTGCGAGACGGTGTAGGTCGCGAGGTCCGGGTCGATCCGGTTCGTGTCCGGGTTGTAGCGCAGCAGGCCCGAGAACACGAGCGACACGACGTCGCTGTTCACGTCGTTCTGCACCGTGAACCACGGGTTCAGGGGCTTCAATTCGCCGACGGATCCTTCGATGTACGTGCCGCCGGAGGAGGGGACGAGGACGCTATTGCCCCAGTAAAAACGCAGCAGGAGCACGCTGAGGCTCGCCACGAACAGCACGCCCAACACGACGAGCATACGGCGTTCGAAACGCACGTATGACGAGAGCAACAAACGGAGGAATTTCTGCATGAAGTACCGGGTGGGTTACACGAACCACTCCAGCACCGACAGTACCAAGAACGCAATGGCGAGAACGATCGTCCCCTGGTACAGCAGCTTCTCCGCGCCGCGGCGCTGCACGATGTTCGTGCCCCCGACCACGCCGGAAGCGAACCCAGCGGCACGTTGCTGCAGGAGGACGCCGACGAGGATGAGCGCGGCGATGACGCCTTGGATCGCGTTGATGATGGTCGACATAGCGGGAAGAGTGTAGGGAAACGCTCGAAAAGTGCAATGGTGGGCGCCGAGGGATTCGAACCCCCGACCTACTCGGTGTAAGCGAGCCGCTCTAACCAACTGAGCTAGGCGCCCAAACGTAATCTTGATGCTGTAAAGACTCGAACCGAGCGCTGTTTTCTGCTGGCTCGTGCCTTATCGGCACTCGACCCAACTGAGCTAGGCGCCCTTGCCCCTCACGATACACGAAAAAGGGCCCCGGACGGGACCCTTTTTGGAATGCGGGGGAGGGGATTTACTGGAGGCTGGCGAAGATCTCGCGCATGAGGTCGAGGATCGTCGAGAAGTTGAGCTCGAAGGGGATGTCGAGCAAGCGGCTGATCCACGAGACAGCGAAGAACGCGGCGAACGTGACGATGAGGCCGATGATCGCGAAGCGGATCGTGTGGACGGCCTTCTTGATCTTCTCCTCGTTGCCGGCGGAGAGGATGAAGCTGATGCCTCCGATGATGATGAAGACGAGGCACAGGATCGAAGCGACGATGAGCGAGAGCGCGATGAACGTCGCGACGATGTCGATGATCGATCCGTTTTCGAGGAGTTCGCGCAGCATAGGGAGGAATGGGAGGAGAGGAGGAAAAGGAAAGATCAGGCGGTCGCCGCCTCGTCGGCGGGTTCCAAGATTTTCAGGTTGATGCGC
>CAZIQM010000046.1:3868-8572 GCA_964541635.1 uncultured Candidatus Peribacteria bacterium
CTGCCGAGCAGCCGGAGGAGCGTGCGGAGCGCTTTGACCGTCTGGCCGCTCTTGCCGATGAGCTTGCCCATGTCGTTATCGCTCACCTGGACGGTCAACAGCACGCCGAGGTCGTCGACCTTGGACGTGATTTGCAACGCGGCCCGGTCGTCCACGATGGACTCGAGCACGTAACGGAGGAACGCTTCACCCGGTAGGGTCTCAGGCGTAGTGGAATCCATGGAGGTGAGTGTACTTAAGCTGCCGGCGTTTCGCCAGCGGGCGCGGCGGCGGCCGCGGGTGCTGCAGCCGGGGCGGGAGCCGCCTCTTCGGGCGGGGCGCTCTTGCTGCGGCGCTTGGGATAGCGCTTGATGAATTTTTCCATGTTCTTGGCGCCGTGCTTCTTGAGCAGGCGGGCGACCGTGTCGCTCGGGATCGCGCCCTTCTTGATCCACTCTTCGACCTTCGCCGATTCTACTTTCCACACCGGATCCTTTTGGGCCGGGAGGTAATGTCCGACGATTTCGAGGAACTTGCCCTTCACCGGGCGGGCCTTCTCGGCCACGACCAAGCGGTACGTGGGGAGGTTTTCGCGGCCGGTGCGCTGGAGGCGGATGACGAGCATAGGATTGCCGAACGGCCCGCAGAGTCTACGCAGGAGGATTCCCGGGCGCAAGCGCATTTCCGGGCCCCTCGCCGGACCGCGACAAGCGGATCTCCCGAATGGACGCGAACCGGCACTCCGCGTCGCAAAACGCCTTCAATTCGACCAATTGGAGCTGTAATTCCTGGAGAACGATGGAATGCCCGCACTCGATGGCGAGGACGCCGTCCGCGACAGTCCGGACGGAAGCGGCCCCCGCGGCGGGGAAGCGTTCGCGCAACCACCCGTTCACGCGGTGCACCGCCATGGCGGCGAGCGCGTGGCGGGCCAACCCGCGTTTCGCCAACACGCCGGTGATGAGGTTCGAGGCGCGGTCCACGAGGTCATTCTCCGTTATTTTCGCGTCCGTGTCACTTGCCGGAGCCCTTCCTCTAGGCACAAAATCGCGGGGTACTTTTCCCCCGTTTTCCATGCGACAGTTCCTCACCAAGGCGACGTCCGCCGCGTTCGTCTCCGGACTTGCCATCGGCGTGGCCGCCACGGCGATCGCCGCATCCACCAAGGGCCACGACGTGTTCAAGGACGTTCCGGCCGGCTCGTACTTCGACGACGCCGTCGGCGAAATGTACCAACTCGGCATCGTCAAAGGATCCGACGGCTACTATCGTCCGAACGACACGGTCAACCGCGCGGAAATCGCGGTGATGCTCAAACGCCTGCGTGACGAAATGACGGGTAACGTCGAAACGTCGTCGAGCTCGCGCAGCAGCAGGAGTTCGACGTCTTCCTCTTCCTCGTCGTCCAGCAGCTCCTCGACCTCGTCGAGCTCATCGTCCGCGAACGCGAAGGGCACGATCCGCTTCACGACGTCGGAACTCCGCGTGCCGGAGAACGTCTCGACGAAGAAGATCACGGTGGCGGTCGTCCGCACGGGCGGCAACGAAGGAAGCGTGAGCATCGACTACACCACCGGCGGCGGCAGCGCCACGGAAGGCTCCGACTACACCAAGTCGTCGGGGACTCTCACGTTCGCCCCGAAGGAAACGAGCAAGACGTTCGACATCGCGGTGAAGGACGACTCCACCAGCGAAGGCAACGAAACCGTGACCCTCACGCTCAGCAACCCCGGGAACGGCGTGTCCGTCGGCACCCCGTCGACCGCGACGCTCATCATCACCGACGACGAATCCACCGGATCGTCTTCGTCGAAGTCGTCCAGCTCGTCGTCCTCGTCCGTCGCCCCGTCGGTGGGCTTCGGCGCCACGAACTACAGCGTGAACGAAAACGGCGGCACCGTGACGGTGACGCTCGTCCGCAGCGGCAGCTCCTCGTCGAGCGCCGCGGTGAACTACGCCACGTCCAACGGCACCGGGAAATCCGGCAGCGAGTACGCCTCCACGTCCGGCACCATGAGCTTCGCCGCCAACGAAACGACGAAGACCTTCACGGTCGGCGTCTTCGACGACACGTCGGATGACGGCGCGAAAACGTTCACCCTGACCCTCACGTCGCCGACCGGCGCGTCCCTGACGCCGAACCTATCCACGGCCACGGTGACGGTCAACGACAACGAGACCGTCGAATTCGGCTCCGGCTCGTTCAAGTTCAGCAAGTCGTCGTACGCCGTGTCGGAAAACGGCGGCAACGCGGTCCTGTACGTGCAGCGCACCGGCAACACCACGAGCCCCGCGTCGGTGGGATACTCGACGTCGACGATCACCGCCAACGGCGGTACGGACTTCACGCACGTGACGGGCACGCTCAACTTCGCGGCGAACGAATCGACCAAGATCATCCTCGTGCCGATCCTCAAGGACGACGTCGCGGACACGGGCGAAACGTTCTCCGTCGACCTCGTGAACCCGTCGAGCAACACGACGTTGCTGACGCCGTACAACGCCACGGTCACCATCGATTGACGTACGTCGAAACCAACATGGAAAGGGCCGCGCGTGCGGCCTTTTTCATGCCCCGAGCAACACCGCCAGCGTTTCTTCCGCCGCGTCCTCCCATGCGCCCACGCGCACGGGCGCGGGGAGCGACGGGGGATCCAGGAGCGCCGCGGCGATCGCGTCGTCCGTCGGTTCCACGAGCGTGCCGTGACCGCCGAGGACCTCCGGGATGGACGCGCGGTTCGACGCGATAACGGGGCATCCGCACGCGAGGGCCTCGGCGACGGGCAAGCAGTAGCCTTCGTCGAGCGACGCCGTGACGAAACACTTCGCGGCGGTGTAGAGCGCGGGGAGGTCCTCGTTCGGCACGCCTTCGAGGAGCCGCACCCCGCGGGGTAGGCGCAGCGCTTTCGCTTCGGGACCGCCGCTGACCAGCACGAGTTCGGCGTCGGGCTGCGCGAGGGAAAACGCGGAGACGAGCGTCTCGACGTTCTTGTGGGGTTTGCAGTTGCCCACGTAGAGGAAAAACGGTTTCAGGAGGCCGTACCGGTCGCGCACGGCTTGGACGCGCGCAGGCGCTTGGGGCCGGTACTCGTCGCTGACGCCCTCGGAGACGACCGTCGTCCTGCGTTCGATCGCTTTGCCGTACGTCCGCGCGACGTCGGACTTCGTCCATTCGCTGACCGCGATCACGCGCATCGCCCGGCGCAGCGAGCGGGACACGAGCACGCGGTACGCGGCGCGTTTCGCGAACGACGCGTTACCCGGGTACCGGTGCAGGATGAGGTCGTGCACGGTGACGACGTAGGGCAGCGGGCAGAAGAACGGCGCGTTGAAGTGCGTGAAGAAAACGAGGTCCGCGCCCGTCCTGCGGAGGATGCCGGGGAGTTTCGCCTGTTCGGCGAACGAGTAGTGCGGGATGTCGGCCACGACGATGCGGTGCGGGGCGGCGACGGGCGGCAGGTGCGACGCGTCGCGCGCGACGAACACGTAGCGGACGTTGTGGTCGCGGCGCGCCAACAGCGCCCCGACGAGCTCGCGGGAATAGCGCGCGAGGCCCGTTCCGGTACCGGCGAACCGACAATCGATCGCAATCGTCGTCACGCGTGGCATCATACCCGCATGACGATACGCGACCTACTGGCATCGGCGGGCACGACCGCCATCGACGCGGAGGTCCTCCTGGCCTTTGCCCTCGGCAAGGACCGCGCCTGGCTCATGGCGCACGATGGGGACGGCGTCGACACGGCTGCGGCACGCGCGTTCGAGGATTCGGTCAACCGGCGCAACGCGGGCGAGCCGGTGGCGTACATCGTGGGCCACAAGGAATTTTACGGCAGGACGTTCGACGTCCGCGCGGGGGTGCTCATCCCGCGTCCGTGCACGGAAACGCTCGTGTCGGCCGCGCTCGACCTGCTGGCGGGGAAAGAGGTCGAACCCGTGACGGACATCGACACCGGCATCGTCCGCGCCGTCCGCGCGAAGAAAGGATGCGCGGACGCCCGCACGATCGTCGACGTCGGGACGGGGAGCGGCTGCCTCGCGATCACGCTGGCGGCGGAACTGCCGGACGTGCGGTGCGTCGCCATCGACGTGTCGGAGGAAGCGCTCGACGTCGCGCGCGGGAACGCGGAGAAGCACGGCGTCGCCGACCGCGTCGACTTCATGCGCGGCGACGCGCTCGAACCCTTCGGCGACACCGACGAGCCGTTTCTCGTGGTCACGAACCCGCCCTACGTGAACGACGCCGCGCTGCTCGCGAACGACGTCTTCATGCACGAGCCGCGCGAAGCGCTCATGGGCGGCGGCGCCGACGGCGGGGACACGCTCCGGGCAATCGTTTCCCAAGCCAAAAAGCGCCGTTCGTGGAAGGGGATCGTCGCGGAGTGCCTCGCGACCCAGGCGCACATCGTCCACGCCGACTGACGTCAGCCTTCCAGTCCTTCCCCCCACTTGAGCTTCGTCCGCAGCGCACGGTAGAACGCGTCCTTGGTCGCGCGGAGGAAATGGGCGGCACCGCCCATGCGGACGATCACGCGATCACCCGGCTGCAATTCGTGGTACACCTGGCCGTCGACGGTGAGCCCGACGGTCACGTTGTCGAACGGCGTGACACCGGGATCCGAAATCGTCACTTCGATGTCCGAATTGCCGGGAACGACGATGGGTTTCTGCGTGAAGCTGTGGGGGTTGATCGGCGTGAGGATCAGCGCGGAAATGACGGGGTGC
>CAZIQM010000047.1:0-8536 GCA_964541635.1 uncultured Candidatus Peribacteria bacterium
CCGTGTTCGCCGCGTTGGCCTGATCATCACTCGCCGATCCACGACGGCGGTTCGTCGATGGACGGGGGCGGCGGGACCGGGGCGGAGGCCACGCCGATTTCGTAGAACAGCGGGCGCGCCTCGTAGATCGATACCGTCGTTTCGTCGAGCGTCGTGCCGTCGGCCAGCGTCGTGTAGCGCACCCACGCGGCGTTCAAGCCGGGGTGCCTGTCGCCGACCTTCTTCTTCTCGCCCGGGGCGAGCTCCGTCGTCTCGATCGTCCTGTCCGGCGGTGGCGAGGACCGGTTCCAAATGAACGGTCCGTACACGCTGCTCTGGCGGGCGTCTTTCGTGCCGTAGTAGATGAAATACGCGTGGTCCCGGTCGTCGTGGTGCGTTTGCATCAGCAGCGCGCCGGGGCTGTCGTTGAGGAACTTCATGTCGGGATTCGGCGGATAGACCGTCGCGTCGGTGCCCTGGGGACCGTAGTAGCTCACCGCGTAGCTGTGGTTGATGCGTTGCTTGATGGGGAAGCCGTACTCCCACGCCCCGCGGTAGGCAGTGGAGCTCACCTGGCAGAGGCCGCCCCCGAAGTCGGGCTCCGTGCGGTCGCCCTTGATGACCAGCTCCTTGCGGTAGCCGGTCGTGTCATTCACCGGACCGAGCGTTTGGCCGAACGAGAACACCGTGCCCTGGGGGATGACGTGCCCGTTGAACTTCGCGAGACCCGTCGCGATGTTGTGCCTGCGGTTGATGGGCGAACCCGCGTAGACGGACTCGCCGACCGTGACGACTTCCTTGATGCCCATGTCGCGCAGCTCGGCGGAGTTCACCGTGACGGACGCCGGGAGTTCGTCGAAGGGGATTTCGATGTCGCCGATGCCCCGTTCGAGCGCCTCGATCGTCATCGACGTCAGCGCTTCGAGGTCGGTTTTCCGGCCGGGGAGCCCCACGCCGTCGAACGTCACCGATCCCGACGCGGTTTTGTCGATGACCACCGATCCAGCGGGCCGGTCGAAGGGATCGACGACGAACGTCCTCAGCGTTTCGCGGATGGCGTCGCGGGAGTAGCCCGTGCGGACGGTCCGTCGGAAGCCTTCCGGCACCGCCGGGGGGTCATCGCCGTCCGCGAGCAGGGCCTGGGGAGGCGTGACCTCCGTGCCGGCGTAGGTCCACGCCGATTCCTGGCTCATCCACGACGCCGTCGCGGACGCGGGCACGGTGAAGAGGAAATGGTCGCTCCGGTACAGCAGGTCGACGCCCGCGGCATCCGCCGACGGGACGGTCATCAGGAGGCCGGCGACGACGAACAGCGCCCTAAACACGCGCGCACGATACCACGAGGTTTACCAGAGACCTTGCTGATTGTTCGACGCCCGGTAGGAATCGCCCGGAAGCGGCTTGAAGCCCGTCTGCCGCGGGACGGGGGGTACCGTCGGCCGGGGGTTGGGCAGTTCGTCGAGCGCGCGGTTCACGAGCGCGTCGGCGCGGTGGTTGTCTTCGCGCGGGATGTGCGTGAACACGACGTCCGGGAACCCGTTCGCCAGTTCCTGCACTTCCTCGACCAGCGGCTGGAGCGTGGGCATCTTCACTTTGTATTCGCCATTCACCTGCTTCACGACCAACTCGCTATCGAGGTGGCAGATCAGCCTGTTGGGTTGGTATTCGCGGGCCAATTCCAGCCCCTTGATGAGCGCACGGTACTCGGCGACGTTGTTCGTTTCCTGGCCGATGCGTTCGTAGTACTCCTTGATCACGGTGCCGCTGACGGGATCCTCCAAAATGCCCGCGATCGCAGCGTGACCGGGATTCCCGCGTGAGCCGCCGTCGCAGAAGAGGTGCAAGGTGCCCCCTACCTGGTCCGGCAATCCTTCGTGCGCCGGGCGCGTCGCGAGGGCCTGTTCCACGGCGTCCGCCACGAACTGCTCGCGCTCGCGGGCGCGCGGAAACAATTCCTGTAACCGACGCTCGAGCGAAGCGGGCAGACGCAGCATTGCGTCGATTCTATCCCTTCGCGTTTAATCCTGCAGCACCACCTTCACGGCGGCGTCGAGTTGCGGGTCGAGTGTGGCTTCGGCGTCCTTCGCGGTCGATTCCACCACCACGTCCGGCGTCACGCCGTGCTTGCCCAGGTCGGTGCCTTTCGGCGTCAGCCACGTGGCCGTGGTCACGCGGAGGGCCGCCCCGCCCGGCAGGTCGATCACTTCCTGCACCGTGCCCTTGCCGTAGCTCTGCGTGCCCACGATGGTCGCGCGTCCGTGGTCCTGCATCGCGCCGGCGAAGATCTCGGACGCGCTGGCGCTGGCGCCGTTGATGAGGATCGCGACGGGCATGTCCGGGAGGATGGTGCGGCCGGTCACCGGGTGGTCCTCGCGCGACGTGCGTCCCGCGACCGTCACGACGTTGCCGTCCTTCACGAACATCGACGTGAGCTCGATGGCGCCGTCCAGGTAGCCGCCGCCGTTGTACCGCAGGTCGATGACGAGGCCCTTGATGGAGCCGGGTTTGATCGCTTCCAGCAGCCCGCGCACTTCCTGCACGGTTTCGCTGCCGAATTGGCTGATGGTGAGCACGCCGACGTTTCCGCCCTCCGTCTCTTTCGTCGTGTATTCGGCGCTGGGGATGTGGATCTGGTCGCGGGTGATGTCGAACGACTTTTCCTCCTTGCCGCGCGCGACCGTCAGGGTCACCGTGGTGCCTTTCGGTCCGCGGATGAGGCGGATGACGTCCGCGAGGTCCTTGCCCGCCACGTCCGCGCCGCCCACGTTGGTCACGAGGTCATCCGGGAGCAGGCCCGCGCGCTCGGCGGGCGAGCCGTCGATCAGGCGTACCACGCGGACGATGCCGTCGTTCGATTCCAGTTCCGCGCCGATGCCCTCCAGGTTGCCGTCCAAGCCGTTCACGAAGTCGGTGCTCTCCTCGGGCGACATGAAGAGCGTGTAGGGGTCGCCCACGGCGTCGACCATGCCGGCCACCGCGCCTTCCACCATCTTCTGCGCGTTCATCTCGTTCGGGCGCAGGTAGTGGTTCTGGAGCAGCTTCCACGTGGTCCAGAGCAACGTGATATTCACGTCCTTCTCGGGATCGGTGATCGTGGCGCCGCTCTGCGACCGCCCGATGAGCATGTCCTCCAGGCGCCGTTGGGCGGCGTCATAGCGCACGGTGGCGTAGCGGACGCCCAATTGCCACCCGAGCAGCAGGGCGAACACGGGGACCAAGAAGCCGACGAAAACACGGGTGGAGCGATTCATGACGTTGTAGAATCAGGGTATGGCACAGCCCATCTCTCGCGCAATGCGGGTACAAGACATTTTGGCCTTGTTGCCACACGCGGAACCGCTCCTCGCGGAGTACGGATTGCACTGCGTGGGATGCGCCGGAAGCGAATTCGAAACGCTCGAGGAGGGTTACCTCTCCCACGGCTTCGCCGAGGACAAGCTCGACGACCTGGTGACGGACCTGAACCTGCTCTTCGCGAAAGGGCCCGAGCGCCCGAAGACGATCGAGGTGACCGAAGCGGCGGCGAAAGGACTCCTGGAGATCCTCGAAGCGGAAAACCAGGCCGACCACATCTTGGTCGTCGGCTTGGACGACGCCGGCGGTTTCGCGATGGACGTCCTCCCCGACGTGCCGGACGACCACGTGTTCTTCGGGCACGCGTCCGCGCCGACGCTGCGGGTCGCGGCTTCACCCCTCACGCTCTCGCGCATCGGCGGCGCGACCATCGACCGCCGCGAGGGCCGCTTCAAGTTGGACCTTCCGGGTGACACGGCGAAAAAGGCCTGCGCGTGCACAAACGGGGGAGCGTGCGGGTGTGCGAAAGAGGGGAAGGAGCCTGGAAGCTCCGGCTGTCACTGAACCGTCTGCTCCTCCGGCCCGCTCGCGTGGTTTCCGTTGCCGTTGCGCGATTTACGAACCGTCACGGAGTGCCAACGGCCGTGCTTCGCCTTCTCGGCGTACATCGAGGTGCGCGTGGCGCGGTAGGTTTCGGAGAGGTCCCACAGGATCGTCCTGAGGATGCGCTCGCGGTATTCGTACTGTTCCACGGGATCGTTCGTGATTTCCTGCAGGCGCGCGAGTTCGCGTTGATAGAGTTCCCCGTCCTTGGACCACTGCGGTTGTTGTGCGGCTTTGGCATCGAGTTGCCGCAACTCATGCGCGTTGCGATCGTTCAACACGTTCGCATCCAGGCCGAACTCCGATGCGACGCGGTCGAGGTATGCCGCGCCTCCCGCTACGCCGCCGAAGCTCCAACGGACGAGGCCCGACTTGATGCGGCTGAAGTCCGCGACCGTCAGGTCGTCGATGGACGCCTTGCCCGCTTGCGCTGCCGCCAGTCCGAAGTCACGAAGCAACGCCTTCTGCGCTTCGATGTTCGGATACGAATCGAGCGGCGTCGGGTAGCTCGATGCGACGGGATAGATGGTGATCGGATCCCGGATCTGCTCGCCGATCTCCGTTTCGAGCCCCTTGCGGAATTGCTCCGGCGAATCCCACTTCACGCGGGTTGCGCCGTACCCGGCGAGGAATTCGTCGATACTGATGCGCGTGAATTCGGCAGGGTCGATGAGGTTACGGATGATGAACGTGCCCTTCGAGTGGTCGTCGCTGATGAGCACCTGCAGCTTCGCCTCGGGCAGGCTGACCAGCACGTAGTGGCCGGGTTCGGCGGCGGCGTACTGCGCGACGGACGGAGTGGCGGTGCGGTCGTCCACCGTGAAGTGCGCCTTCCAGCGGTTCTTGAGCAACGTATTGCGCAGGGCCTTGAGGCGAGGAATCGGCTTCGGTTCGTTCCCCGACCCTTCAGCGCCGACGCCCGCAGCGATTTCTCCTTCCGGAACGGGAGACAACGGCTCTTTGTTGTTCGGGAAGAATTTTTCCGGGACGAAATCCTGCGCGAACAATTCTCGTTCGAGTTCTTCGATCGAGGGGAGCGTGCCGCTGACCCATGCGTCGTTCTCGAGCGCGTGCTCATCCTGCAGGCCGAGGTTCACGACGAGGTCGAGGGTTTCATCGACGTCGGTGTCGAGGTAGTTCATGAACTGCGCGGGCACGTTCTCCTTGCGGCAGACGAACTGCGCCTTGGAGGCGCCCCATTGCAGCGTGTACGTGAGGTTCGGATTCGGCGCGAGCAAAGTGGGATCCAGCATTTCGAGGTGTTCCCGTAGCCACGCGTGCTCCTGGTCCGCGATGGCGGTCGGCTTCATGTCCACGAAGAGTTGTTTCATCGCGTTGGCGGATTCCCAACTGTGACTTGAGTACGCGATGCGTCTGCCGGCTTCCTCCGTGCCGCGGGGGTATTCGCGGGTGACGGCCCGGGTCGCGCCAACGACTTTCTGGATGAATTCAGTGTGCTTGCTTCCTGCCTCGTACGCCGGAATCACCTGTACGGGATAGAGCTTATTGATGAGTCCGGCGCTGATTTTCCATACCGCATCCTGGGATTTCCCGTCCACGGGGAGGAGATCGATGACGTCGCGCATGAGCCACGCGGGGTGGCGGGCGTCGCGGCGCAACAAGAGCTCCCGCTGCGGGCCCGTCCCCAGGTACGCGTCGCCCTGCTGTTCTTTCGTTTCGAAACGGACGCCAATTTTCGCGGTATCCATCACTTCGCGCTTGCCGTCGTGCCATTGGAGCGAACGGATCGAGGCCGTTATCTGGGCGAACACCGCGGCTTCTTCGGGCGTGAAGTCGAGCGCCAAGGCCTTTGTTTCCATGCGGGAGAACTCGGCGTCGAATTCGCGATGAAGGCCGTTCAACGCGATGTTTTCCGGCGTGGGAACGTAGCCGCTCTCCCATTCCGTCGCCGCCGTCTCATCGTGGGGTTCGTCGGGCAGCAATGCAGCCAGGCGTTCGCGCGTCGTGAGGGAATGGTCCGTGAGTCCCGCCGCCAACAACCTCGTGTCCGGCGTGGCGTGGAACGCGTCGCGCTTCATGAGGAACACGTACGAGTCCGCCTCCTTCGCGACTATGAGTCCGGGCGTCGAGAAAACCGCCGGGTCGAGGTGCGCGAGTTCCGGGGGAACGTTCGCGGGGTCGATGGTCACGCGTTGCGGGACGCGCCCCAAGCGCTTGGACGAGGCTCTCTCCGTGGCGTGCAGAAGGGCCTGGGACGGGGCGTCGATGCGCGAATCGGACAATGCGTCGTGCAGTGATGAGACGAGGAACGACGTGCGGACGTAGGCTTCTTCCGGACTCGCGGGGGGAGCGAAGCTGCCGTTACTGTCGAACGAGTTTTCAAGCAGTCTCCAGACCTCGTCGTTCGCCATGAGTTTCAGGAGATCCGATTTCTGCCTAAGATCGATCCGCGCGCACGCCTCTTGCGCCCATCGCTCCATGTCGAAGCCATACTTCATTGCGAGCAGCGCGCTTACTCCTTTGTTCGCGACGTGCTGGCGGTGGTGGTCGTGATCGGGCGAGAGCTGGCCCATTTTGAGGTGCTTGCTCGAGAACGTGGAATCCATCATCGTCCGGGCGAACTGGGCGCCGCTCCAAAATTTCGAGAACGGGGTCCGTTCCAGCAGTATGGGCTGGAGTTTCACGTCCTGGCCGATGGTGAGATGCATCAAGGAATAGCCTCCGAGTTCGGCGTTCCGCTTGTCGCGCGGCTTGAAATCACTAATGTTCTTGGCGAACGTCGCGGGAGATGCGGAATACACGGGAAACGCTTTCGTGTTGGGCAGGAACACCGCCGCGGTTTGGCTGGACGCCCACCTGGTGCCTTTTTCGAAATCGATCCAGTTCGCGTTCGCGGCCAGGATCACCAAGGCGTCAATCGTTACTTGCTTGGCTTCGGGCAGGTTCGAAGAGTCTCCCGCGAGGTCTTCGAGAAGCGTCGCGCCCCATTGCTTATGGTTCGCGAAGGCTTCCGTGAGGACTTCTTTTGGCTTCGAGACGGGGAAAGTGCCGCTCACCCATTCTTCGGTGTTCGCGGGATCGAGCGGCGCGTCGGCGAAGACGGCCGCGATGCGCTCGCGCGTGACCAAGGGGTCGTTCGTGAGGTGGGTGGCCAGCGCTTTCGAATGCGGTGCCATGTCGAAGTCCGATTTCCTGCAGAGGAAGACGTGCTTCCCCGATTCCAACGCAGTCACGATGCCGCCCGAGGCGAAAAAATCCCGGGGCACGTCGCGCAAGACGTCGGGGATGTTCATCGGATCGATGGTCGTGCGCTTCGGGATGCGCGCCATGCGGCGTTCGGCGAGCTTGTCGTGCAAGGACGCGACCTGTTGGTTGCCGGTGTTTTGCGCCGCGTGCGCGAGAAGTTGATACTGCACCGACACGCGCAGGTACGCCTCCTCCGCGCTGCGAGGAGGGGAGAGCGTGATGAATTGGTCCAGTTCGCGTTCGAGCGCCGCCCAAACGTGCGGCATGTTGGCCGCTTCGAAAAGTTGCTGTGTGGTGCGGATACCCTGTTTTGCCAAAGCGGCTGCGGCCACGGGTTTAAAGGGTTCCATCATGTCCTCCTCGCCGAGCAGGGCTGTGATATGGGCATGGTCAAAGGCTTGTTTCATCTGATCTTGTAGTCCGCCCTTTTTTATCAGCGCAGCATAGTCGATTGCAGACATCGCGCCACCGAGTACTACTTTTTTCCATTCGTTGTTCATGGCCACGTCTTTGATGATGGGAATCGGTTCGTAATTCTTGCCCTTTAGATACTTCGTCGTCGCGAGAAGCATTCCGTCCGAGATTACGTCCTTCACGCGACGGAAGTTCGATTCGTCCGCGAGGACAAAGACCTGGTCGCCTTTCTCCGCGAACTTTTCCGGCATGCCGGCCTGCATGTCTGCCTGAGTGAGCCACATGATGTTGTCCGTTCTCCACGGCGCATGGTTTTTGGCGTCGTCATCCGTCCGTGCGGCGAGCCGCGCGTTGCGTTCGGCGATCATCGTTTCCATAAACAGCGCCCACTCGTGCGTGTGCTGCTCATTGATCTTGTCCGGCAATGACTCCAGTTCCGCTTGTCGTTCTTTTTCCTGTTCGGCCGCAACCCGCTGTCGCTTGTTTGTGAGGATTTCTTGGATCCACTTCTTGTACGTTTTTTGTTCGCGATGCAGCCTGCCTTTGACCTCGTCCAATTGCCGCAGCTCGTTTTCGAGCTGATCCAGTTTCATCGACTCGAAATGCTGCCGCTTCTTCATAGCGGCATAATTTTACGGATTATTGACAAATAGTCAATATATTCCTTAATAGGCAATAACCTCTTCCGGCTTGAAGAACCGCGTGATCTCGGCCTCGGCCGCCTCGGGGGAATCCGACGCGTGGGCGACGTTGATCATCTTGCTGTTCTCCGCCTTGGAGCCGAGCTCGGCGCGGATCGTGCCGGGGGCGGCGAGCTTGCTGTCCGTCACGCCGAGCATGTCGCGGATCTTCGCGATGACATCGGCGCCTTCGAGGACGAGGGCGATCACCGGGGCGGAGCGCATGAACGATTCCACTTCCGGGTAGAACGGCTTGTCGGCGATGTGCGCGTAGTGCTCGCGGAGGACTTCCGGCGAGAGGTGCACCATCTTGCAGCCGCGGATCGTGAACCCCGCTTCTTCGAAGCGCGCGATCACTT
>CAZIQM010000048.1:0-8279 GCA_964541635.1 uncultured Candidatus Peribacteria bacterium
TGCTGCCCGGCGCGGCGCTGACGGCCCTCTTCTTCACGCTCGGCAAAATGACCATCGGCACGCTGCTCACGGAATGGAACTTCGGCACGGCGTACGGCGTGACCGGCTCGATCATCGTGCTGCTCCTGTGGATCAACTACTCGGCGCAGGCGATGTTCCTGGGGGCGGAATTCACCAAGGTCTACGCGCGCGACACGCACACGCTCGTCGTCCCGCGCTCGTACGCCCGCTTCCGTCCGGGCACCGAGACGTCCGCCGTCCGGCGGCGCATCCTCTGGAACGCGGCGACAGGCGCGGCGTCCCTGTTGCCGAAGATCGAATTCACCGTTGCGGTATGGAAACGGTTCCGCGCCCTGAAGAAACGCTTCAAGCGGTAAGACGCGGCGTGCCCGGGCGTCTTCGTGGCATATGGCACGCACCCTGTTCATCGCGCTGATCATCGCCTTCGTATTCGGGGGCGGATGGGCGCTCCTGTACCTGTTCGGCAAGGCCCTGTTTTGATTCCCCCGCCACTCGATGCGCACGGATAACGGCCGGACGGTTTCCGTCTGGATGGACATCGGCGACGACGCCATGACGCGACCGCCCTTGGCGGAGGACGTCTCCGCGGACGTATGCGTCGTGGGCGCGGGCATCGCGGGCATGTCGGTCGCGTACGAGTGCGCGGCCGCCGGCAAGACGGTGGTGGTGCTCGACGACGGACCCATCGGCGGGGGCGAAACGTGCCGCACCACGGCGCACCTCGCGAGCGCGCTCGACGACGGGTTCCGCCATTTAGAGTTCCTCTTCGGAGAGGAGAAAACCCGCCTCGCGGTGCAGAGCCACGTCCGGGCCATCGACCGCATCGAGGAGATCGCCCGCGCGGAAGGCATCGACTGCGATTTCGAGCGGTTGGACGGTTACCTCTTCGCGACGGAAAAGGACGGCAAGGAAGAACTGACGCGCGAATGGGACGCCGCGTTGCGCGCCGGCCTGGAAGCGACGCTGCTCGACGAAACGCCCTTGCCCGCGCGAGGCGACGTGCCGTGCATCCGCTTCGGCCGCCAAGCGAGCATCCATCCCACGAAATACCTCGCGGGACTCGCGAAGGCCATCGAACGCCAGGGCGGGAGGATCCACTGCGGGTCGTACGCGAAGAAATTCGACGGCGGGGACTCCCCCTCCGTCACCACGTCCGACGGGAAAACGGTGCGGGCCGGCGCGATCGTCGTGGCGACGAACTCCCCGGTGAACGACCGCTACGCCATGCACATGAAGCAATCGCCGTGGCGCACCTACGCCGTCGCGTTCGACGTGCCTGGAACACCGCGCGCCGCCCTCTTCTGGGATGACCAGGAGATCTACCACTACGCGCGGTACCTGCGGGACGCCGGCACGACGACGCTGATCGTCGGCGGGGAAGACCACCGGACGGGCCACGGCAACGACGCCGAGCTCCGCTACCACCGGCTGGAACAATGGGCGCGGGCGCGCTTCCCGGACGCGGGCGCGGTGACCCGGCGATGGTCGGGCCAGGTCTACGAACCCGCCGACTCGCTGGCCTTCATCGGGCGGAACCCGGGCGACCGGAACGCGTACGTCGTGACCGGCGACTCCGGGCACGGCATGACGCACGGCGCGATCGCGGGAATGCTCGTCACCGACCTGATCCTGGGGAAGGAAAACCCGTGGGAGGAGCTCTACGACCCGCGCCGGAAAACGCCGCAGGCGGCCCTGGAGTACGCGAAGGACGGCGCGAACGTGACGAGGGACTACTGCGACGTGCTGACGCCCGGCGACGTGGCGTCGCCCGACGAGGTGAAACCCGGCACGGGAGCGATCATGCGCAAAGGCCTGACGAAGATCGCCCTGTACCGCGACGACGACGGAACGCTACACGAACGCTCGGCGATCTGCCCGCATCTCGGGTGTGTCGTTCGGTGGAACGACGGCGAACGGACGTGGGACTGCCCGTGCCACGGCTCGCGGTTCGGGTGCACCGGAACGGTGGTGAACGGCCCCGCCCTCTCGGACCTGCACGAAGCGTGAGCGCCGCGCGGGCCGCGCGCGAAACGGCGGACCTCACTGTCGCTGCCGCGCCCACCGCCCGACGACGTTGCGGAACGCGATCGCGCAGACGCACGTGCAAGCGATGCCCACCGTGGCAAGCAACGCGAATTGAACGATACCGTGCACGCCGCCGCGCAGGAGCCCCAGTTGCATCACGCGCAGAATGGGCGTGTGGATCAGGAACAGGACATAGGACATCGATCCCAACCAACACAAGTACGGATGCTCCATCACGCTCCGGAACACGGTGGCCGAAGGCGACATGCACATCATGATCGCGCAGCAGGCGACGACGCCGATGGCGGAATCCGCGGCAAAAATGACCATCTTCTCGTCGATCCACTGGCCGCGGAACAATTGTATCGCGGACAACAGGACCACCGAAAAACCGGCGAACCACGGCCATGATCGGGACGCCGACAAACGCCCCTGCGAGGATGAGTCAACGCCGGCGAGGAGCATTCCGCCCGCGAACAGTTCGAGGTATTCCGGTTTTAAGAAATACGAACCGGGACCGAACGCGGCGAACCAACCGGCGATCGCGGCGGCCACGACGGCTACGAAGGCGACAGCCCCCGTTTTCTTCCATACGTACGCGAGAATGGGGAATAGGAGCGATAACTGGACTTCCATCGCGAAGAACCAATAGTTGTCATTGATCTCCCGCAGCGTGGATTGGAAGACGTTTTGGAGGAACACGAGGTGGACGCCGATCGCCGCGACCGACGGACTGCCCCAGAGCATGCGGTCGCCATTCACGATGTAAAATGGCGTGAACGATGCCACGACACATGAAAAAACGAGGCCCGCGTAATAGGAAGGCACGAGCCGACCCATGCGCCGGCGAAGGTACGATCCCACTCCCCGCTCGAACGTCGCCCCGTGCGCGATGTACGATCGCATGAGCACGAAACCCGATAGCACGAAGAATGGATCCACGCCGACGGACCCGTGGTGCATCGCCGCGGTGATCCACGGAACGGAGGTCATCTTCGATAGGTGGTGCACCATCACGTACATGATGAGCAGGCCCTTCATCCCCTCGAGCCCCATGATCTTCCGCTGACCGTCGTCCGTAGGCGAGATGCTCGTCATAACGCCGCGATTGTACCAGATCGAAGCGGCGATGACGCAGCGGCACCTGATGCTGTACGCTTGTGGCGTGATCGAATTGCAACGCAAACTCCTCGGCGACGGCGTTCGCAACGCAGCCTTCCACGCGGCGCTGAAGAAAGCGATCGTGCGCGGGAAGAGCGTGGTCCTCGACATCGGATCGGGCACGGGGTTCCTAAGCTTCCTCGCGGAGCGACTCGGCGCGAAGGAATGCTGGCTCGTCGAAAGCGGCGAGGTGGCGGCATTGGGCGAAACGCTCGCCGCGGCCAACGGGATGGAACGATGTCGCTTCGTCCACGCGCATTCCGGCGACGTGCCGCTGCCGAAAGGCGACGTGGTGGTGTCTGAAACCCTGGGCAACTACGCCCTCGAAGAAGGCATCATCGGCACGATGAACGGCGCGAGGTCGTTCCTGAAAAAAGGAGCGACGATCATCCCCTCTTCCGTGCGGCAATTCGCCTGCCCGGTCGTTTCGCCTCGCGTGCAAAAAGGGATCGACGTGTGGAGCGTTGGATACGGCCTGGATTTCGAGGCGGCTCGACGCATCAGTCTGCAAAACATGTATGTCAAAACGCTGAAAACAACCGATCTCCTCGATGCCGGAAAGGCCGCGAAGGCCTGGGATGAGATCGACTTCACGAAGGAAAACGACGATATCCGCGAAGCGACGCTGTCCTGGACGATGAAGCGTCCGGCGACGGTCCACGGGATCGCCCTGTGGTGGGAATCGACACTCGTGCCCGGCGTGCGTCTCTCCACCTCGCCCCTTGCGAAACCCACGCACTGGGAGCAGATCTACCTCCCCCTCCTCGAGCCCGTTCGCTGCGCCCGCGGCGACGTCTTCCGGCTCGGCCTGGCGTCGGACACGAGTCCCGACGTGCGCGTGCGGCTCCGATGGACGGCGGAACGCGTTCGCACCGGACGCGTTGAAAACTCGCAGCGTTTGGACACGCACGAAGGGCTCTTTTAACCCGCCGATCGCGCTTCCCGCAGGTTTCACGGAAGGGCGTTTTTATGCTATAATAAATAGATTTCCGGCACATCGGACGATCATGCTCAACCTGTTGCGACGCACCCTCAAACGGCATATCGACAGCACCAACCCGTTCTGGTGGTACGCGATCGAAGCCGCTTCGCTCGGCGAGGCGATCGCGGGTTGGCTATCGCTCCCCATCTGCCTTGCGTACCACTGGCGGGAATTCGAAAACGTCCTGTCGGCGCGGCGTGCGATACGCGCGGGTCGGACGGTGCTGGCGTTCGGACTGCCCCGCGAGCACTTCAAGGAAATGTACGAGCCCATCCTCGAGCGTTTGCCAGCGGAATTCGACGCATGGCTCGTGGTGCCCAATTCCTCGAAAACGTCGGACGTATCGCGCATCCACGCGTGTTGGTCGATATTCGTTCCGTGGCACGCGTACGTATCGTGCTGGTTCTCGCTGGAGCACCCCGATCCCATCGACGTGCGTTCCGGCAAACTCAACATACAGCTGTACCACGGGGGCGGCGCGGCGTACATCGCCGACGCGCAACCGCTGGCGCACTCGAGCGCCATGTACCGGAAGCAATTGGCGAAATTCAACGTGCATTTCGCTACGGGGCCGGCGACGAAACGCACGGCGGAATCGTTCGGGCCGGGCCATACCTGCGTCGAGGTGGGATACCCGAAAACGGACTTCTTGTTCCGCGAAACGGAGATTCCTTCCGTCGTCGCGGAGGATTGCTCGTTCGCGGAGGACTTGCCGCTCGTCGTGTACGCCCCCCATCATCACGAAGCGGCGAGTCTTTCGCGATACGGGCTCGCCGTGGTCGACGAATTGCTGAAGTCGGACGTGAACGTCGTGGTGAAACTCCACGGGTTGATGCTCGCGGCCGATAATCCGTTGCGCAAATACCACGCACTCCTCGAAGACATGGCGAAGAGCAACCCGCGATTGCGGCGCGCACGGTCGTCGGAACCGGGAGATTACTACAAGCTCGCCGACGTCGTCGTGGGTGATACCGGCAGCAACAGTACCGCGTTCGAATCCATCCTCTGCAAGAAACCCGTCGTGTTACTGCTCGCCAAGAACGATGAAGTGCTCGCGGACGCACAATCGTTCGAAGCCACCATGGCACGGCTGTCGACGACGGTCGGGCGCATACAAGACCTGCCGAAAGCAGTCCTCGACGCCATCTCGACGCCGAAAGACGTGATCGAGCGCAACCACGCCGAGGCCGCGCGTTTCCTATACAACCCGGGGCACGCGGCCGACGTCGCGGTGCGCGAAATCGGGAAGGCGTTGTCGAACGGCAGCGGCGAAACCCGCGACGCGCGGAAAATCAGCTTCGTCATACCTGCGTACAACGAGGAGAAATACATCGGCGATTGCCTTAAGCACATCATGGAACTGAAAAACGATCCATGGATGCACGAAGTCATCGTCGTGGACAACGCCAGCACCGATGCGACGGCATCCATCGCAAGGTCCTTTCCCGGCGTAACCGTCGTGGAAGAAAAGCGGAAGGGAATCGCTGCGGCCCGGTTGAAGGGATTGGAGGTCGCGACGGGCGATCTCTACGCGTCGATCGACGCGGACTGCCGCATCACCCCGACGTGGCTGTCCGAAGTGAAGAAGCAATTCGCGGGTGACCCCGGACTCGTCGGACTCGTCGGCGAATACCACTACTTCGACATGCCCGGGCCGACGCGGTTTTTACGGTCCGTCATCGCGCTCTTCACGTCGCTGCGGCTGTGGCTGCTCCGGAAGGAAAAACAATTTTCCAGGGGCGGGAACAGCGTGTACGTGACGCAGAAATTGCGCCAAGAACACGCATTCGATCCCGAAATCACATACTTCGGCGAAGACATCCACACCACCATGGCACTGAGGAAGGTGGGCACCGTGCGGTACGATCCCCGGCTCATCGTCGAGTCGTCGGCGCGGAGGGTCAACGGCGAAGGGTTTTGGAAAATGCTCTTCCTCGAAAAAATAAACAGCGCGTGGGAACACACAACGGGCAAGCCTCTGTTCGTCCACGAGGCTCGCCACTGGCGCTGATGTTCAGGGCAGCGGCACCACCCTCCAAAGGCCGCCCTGCTTCGCTTGCGGGATGAGATTCGCGTCGCCCTGGAGCTCGCGGGACCTATCGAAGGAAGAGTACAGCGTCGCGACATACAGGTAGCCGTCCATGCCTTGCCGCCACGCGACGGGCAAATCGATGTGGCCGAGGTTCCGGTCGTCCACCACGCCGCCCCGGGCGTCGACGACGATGCCCCGGACGAAGCCCATGTAGAAATCGCCGTAGAGCATCCTGCCGGTCAGCAATCCCCCGTAACGGTCCTGCTTCCCCGGCTGGTATTCGATCCCCACCCAGGCCGCGCGATACTCCGAATCCTCTTTGGACAAGGGATCCTCCATGATGAAACGGTGGTTCGGGGAGTGGTCCCAATACCGCACCGGACGGACGTACGTCGAACAGCTGCCGGTTTTGCACGCCACCCCTTCGGACGTCGGCCAACCGAAGTTCTGTCCCGGCTTGGAAACGATGTTTATTTCCTCGAAACCCATGGAACCGATATCGGCCACCCAATACCGCCCGAGGGAGTCGAACGTGGCGCGGCGCGGGTATTGGAATCCGTAGGCGAAAATCAGCGCGTTCGAATTGGTAGCGTTATCACGCGGCATGTTCCGCTCCGGCACCGTGAATCCGCTGACGTTCGATTCGCGCAGGGGTTTGAGCCGAATGACTTTCCCGAGTTCGTTCGACAAGTTTTGCGCGTTGGAGGGCTGCCCGCGATCGCCGATGTTCGCCCACAGGACTCCGTCAGGTCCGAACGAAATGGGCCCGATCGCGCGGCGCGGGACGTCCGCTTTGGGATCGCCCGTGGCGAGCACGTTCGCGGCACTGTAGAGCGTTTCGGCGAAATCGTCGTCCGACATCGTGTATCGCTTGATCGCGTTGTACTGCTCGTCCAAGCAGTACTGGACATAGAAAAGCTTGTTGGACTCGAAGCTCGGATCAAGGGCGATCGACGACGCGCCGCAATCCCCGCCCGCGTACACCGCGGGGATGTTGAACGAACCGATGAGTGTCGCGGACTCGCCGTCCATCGAAAAACGCCCCACGAGACCCAAGCGCGTGACGGCGAGGAGCTCCTTGCCGCCTGGCAAAAAGACGAAATCCATGACGCCCTTGAAATCCCCTCCCTTGAGCGGGATCGGCTCGAACCCGATCCGCGTCGGCACACCCTCGAAACGTACCGGCGGCGGCAAGGCGATGTGCTGCGCGACGGTTCCCGAGCCGACGTCCGGCGTGACATCGAGTTTGGGCGCATCGCCGAAGGACGAACATCCCGCGAGAACGATGCACGGCGCGATGAACCACGCGTAACGCATGGATGAAAGCATGCCATACCGAGCCACGTACGAGACAAACAACGGTGGTCCGCGCAAGCAAAAACTGCTATAATCAAGACGACACCCACACCCATGCACCGCCCCCTCGACGTCGCGTACTTCTCGATGGAAATCGGCCTCTCGGAACGCCTCCCGACGTTCGCGGGCGGACTCGGGATGCTCGCCGCCGATTTGATGCGCTCGTGCGCGGACCTCGGTACCGAGGCCGCGTGCGTCACGTTGCGCTGGCGGCACGGCTACCAGCGGCAGACCCCGAACGGCGACGGCACGATCCGCCACGAGGAAGCGTCGTGGGATCCCGTCGCGGAAGGATTGTCGCCCCTGAACGAACACGTCGTGGTGCACGTCGAAGGACGGGCGATCCACGTGGGCGGATGGAAGCTCGAAATCCGCGGGGAGAAGGGCGTCGTCCCCGTCTACTTCCTGGACACCGACCTTCCCGTGAACCGCCCGGAGGACCGCGACATCACGCGGAACCTCTACGGCGGCGACCAGGCGATGCGCATCAAGCAGGAAATCGTCCTCGGCATCGGCGGGGTGCGGATGCTCCGGGCACTGGGCATTTCCGAAGTCGGCACCTACCACATGAACGAAGGCCACTGCGCGTTTTTGACCCTGGAACTGCTGAAAGAGCGCGGATTCAAGGACGAAGACGTCCGCCGGTCCTGCGCCTTCACGACGCACACGCCGGTCGCGGCCGGCCACGACGTGTTCCCCTAC
>CAZIQM010000049.1:0-8032 GCA_964541635.1 uncultured Candidatus Peribacteria bacterium
TCGCGGCCGACCTTGCGGGTCAGCTCGCCTTCCGTCCGCTCCTTCTCGATGCGGCCGCGCAGGAGCGCTTCCTGCTGTTCCGTCACCGTGTCGGCTTTGATCGACGGATCGATGCGCACGTCGGCGCAGATCCTGCGCGCGAGCGGCTGGCCGATGCCCTTGATCGCCGTGAGGGCGACGAAGAGACGTTTATTGCCGGGAAGGACGACGCCGGAGATACGGACCATAAGGAGGGAGGGGGCGGGAGGAGATCAGCCTTGGCGCTGCTTGTGCTTGGGATTCTTGCATCCGACGCGGATCGCCATCTTTCCTTTGCCATTGCGGCGGCGGAAGACGTAGCAATCCTTGCACATGCGTTTGACGGAGGGGCGGACTTTCATGATCGACGACGGGGAGGGGCGGGGTTGGGGTTATTGGGGTCGACGTTCGAAAAGCGGAACGTGATGCGACCTTTTTGCAAATCGTAGGGCGTCATTTCGACTTTCACTTTGTCCCCCGGGAGGATGCGGACGCGATGGACGCGCATGCGGCCGGCCAGATGGCAGAGCAACTCGTGGTTTTCCGCTTCGGGACTCGTGATTCTGACGCGGAACGTGGCATTCGGGAAGGTCTCTTCCACGACGCCGACGAGTTCAATGACATCCTTTGGCACAGGGGGTGAGAAGGGCGAAAGTACTTGAAAAAAGCCGGGGTATCCTAACGACCGCTTTTGCCAACGGCAAGCTCCCCGGGCCAAAAAACACAAAGAATACTCAAATTGACTTGTCAGAATATAAAAATGTTTTATGCAATAATTTCGTGGCCGTTTTCGGTCACGAGGATCGAATGCTCCGTCTGCGCGCACAACATGCCCTCACGGGAGCGGATGGTCCATCCGTCGGGAGAGAAGACCATTTCGCCGCTTCCGAGGGTGAAGATGGGCTCGATGGCGACGACGGTCCCCGCGGGCAGCGTGGGTCCGGTGCCGGCCCGCCCTTCGTTCGGGATGTCCGGATAGCAATGGAGCGTGCGCCCGACGCCGTGGCCCACGAGGTTCTTCACGGGATGGCAGCCGCATTCGGCCGCGGTCGCTTCGATCGTCGCGCTGATATCCCCCACCCGCACGCCCGCCTTCACGAGTTCGATCGCGCGGCGGAGCGCTTCCTCCGTCGCGTCGACCACGCGGTGCGCGTCCTTCGACACGTTTCCCACCCGGGCCATGAGGCCGGCGTCGGTGTACAGGCCGTCGAAAATCACCCCGCTGTCGAGGTTCACGATGTCGCCGTCTTTCAGGACGCGGTTGCCCGGGATGCCGTGGACGCACTCCTCGTTGATCGACGTGCAGAGCGATCCGGGAAAGCCTTCGTATCCCTTGAACGCGGGAACCCCGCCGTGGTCGCGGATGTACGTTTCGCACAAACGGTCGAGTTCCGCGGTCGTGATGCCGGGAACGGACTTCTCGCGAAGCATCGCCAAACACGCGGACAGGATCTTCCCTCCGGTGCGGAACGAGGCGATTTCTCCATCCGTGAAGACCAGCGATCGAGGCATGCGTTCAGCCTACCCTGTAGCCCAGCCGCTCCAAAACGAAACGGATCCTCTCGTCGACCTCGGCGGGAGTCGCATCGGCATTCACCGTCGATACGAGGCCGAGCGCGCGATACTGCTCGATGAGCGGCTTCGTCTTCTCGTGGAAAATCGCCATGCGCTTGCGGATCGACGATTCGTTCTGGTCATCCATCCTCCCCTGCACTTTGCCGCGGGCGAGCAGGCGCTGGATGACCACCTGTTCATCCACGACCAATTCGATGCAATGGAACGTCCTGTCGGCCGCCTTCATCATCGAATCGAAGTACGTTTTCTGGTCGATATCGCGGGGGATGCCGTCGAAAAGGATCGTCGTATCCGCGGGAATCTTGGCGAGGGCGTCGCGCATCACGTCCATCATGATCTGGTACGGCACGAGGTTGCCGTGATCGATATACGACGCGATCGTTTTCCCCAACTCGCTGCCCGAAGCGATGATCTTGCGAAGTTCGGCGCCCGCCTCGAAAAAGTAGAAACCGAAACGGTCCACGAGCATCTGTCCCTGCGTCCCCTTGCCGGAGCCTTGGATGCCGAAGAGAAGGAGATCCATGGGAGGGAAATTCGTAGGGAAAAACCGGGAGGCGCCGACACTAAGGCATGGGGATGGCGTTGCAAAGCACATCCGCATCGAAAGCGTCGAACTCACTCGACCGACAAGCGAAACGGTTGGCTCTTAGACCAACTTCTCGTAGTCGTGCGCCAACATCGAGGCGTTCACCTGGCGGATCAGTTCCATCACGACGCCGACCAAGATGATGAGGCCGGAGCCGGAGATGAGCATGTTCGACGCCGGGAGTTTCGTGTACATCGTGAAGACGAGCGGCACGATGGCGATGATGGCAAGGAAGATGCCGCCGAAGAGGTTCAAGTGGTTGCTCACGCGCTCGAGCATCGCGGCCGTCTGCTGGCCGGGGCGCACGCCGGGGACGAATCCGCCGCGCTTCTGGATCGATTCCGCGAGATCGGCCGGCTTGAACGTGACCGACACGTAGAAGAAGTTGAAGAGCATCACGAGCGCGAAGTAGAACACGATGTACGCGTAGCCCGGGCTCGAGGGGTTCATGTGCGAGTTGATGAACGACACGAGTCCCTGGAACCGCGGGGCGGTGGAGAGGAACTGCGCGACGATCGACGGCAGCGTGATGAGCGAGACGGCGAAGATGATCGGCACCATGCCTGCTTGGTTCAGGCGGATCGGGATGTTGCCTTGCACGCCGCGGCCCGCGCCCTGGTTGGCGTACGTGAGCGGAACCTGGCGGTGCGCGTCGGTGAAGATGATGCACGCGATGAGCATGGCGATCGTCAGGATGACGAAGAACACGATCGCGCCGCTCTGGTTGGCGCTGGCGAGCGCCAGGGCCTGGATGTTCGACGGGATGCCGGAGACGATGCCGGCGAAGATGATGAGCGAAATGCCGTTGCCGATCCCCTTCTCCGTGATGAGCTCGCCGAGCCACATGATGAAGATCGAACCGGCCGTCACGAAGAGCATCGGCAGGAGGACGCCCGGGAACGACGTGTCGATGAGCTGGGCGCCGCCGCGGTTGATGAGCAGGAGGAAGCCGTAGCTCTGGAGGAACGCGAGGGGCAGGCTCAGCCAGCGCGTGTAGCGGTTGAGCTGGGTCTGGCCCTGCTGGCCTTCCTTGCTGATGGCTTCCAGCTTGGGGAAGATCACCGTGCAGAGCTGGATGATGATCGAGGCGTTGATGTACGGCGAAAGGCCGAGGAGGGCGACCGAGAAGTTGTCGACGGCGCCGCCGGTGAGCGACGCGAACACGCCGAGCAAACCTCCGCCGTTCTGGCTACCGAGGTATTGGCTGAGCGCGAACGGATCGGCGCCAGGGATCGGCAGGTGCGAAATGACGCGGTACACGACCAAAATGCCGGCCGTCACGAGCATGCGGCGGCGAAGGTCCTTCGTGTGCCAAATCTGGCGAAGGTAGCGGAACATCGCTTAGCGGGCGGCGCGGATGATCGTGACGGATCCGCCGGCCTTGGCGATGGCGGCCTTCGCGGACTTGCTGGCCGCGTGCACTTCGAGCTGGAGTTTCTTGCTGACGGCGCCGTCGCCGAGGACCTTCACGAGGTCACCCTTGCGGACGAGGCGCTTCTGCTTGAGGTCGGCGACGGTGTAGGAACCGGCGTCGAGGGCTTCGAGCGAGGAGAGGTTCACCACTTCGTACTCCTTGGCGCGCGGCGCCTTGAACCCGCCGAGCTTCGGCTGGCGGCGGAGGAGCGGCACCTGGCCGCCTTCGAAGCCGTGTTTGCGGCCCTTGCCCACGCGGGAATGCTGGCCTTTCGTACCGCGGCCGGCCGTCGTGCCGCCGCCGCCGCTGTTACCGCGGCCGACGCGCTTGCGCGACTTGGTGGAGCCCGATGCTGGTCGGAGTGAGTGAAGCATGGTGTTGCGGGCCGCAATCCTAGGGCTTCGCCCCCAGGGGGTCAACAGGAATCGGTCGTTTCGCCCAAGGACCGGCACATCCCCGTAATTGCCGTAAAACGCCCCTTATTGTATACTGTTTCGATGTCCCGATTCCTCCGCCGGCATGGGCACGTCGCCGCATCGCTGGCGGTGATCGCGGCCGTGACGGGCGGATCACGCCTCCAGGGAGCCCTCACCAGGGTCAGCCCCTACCTCACGCGGGCCGAGGCCGCGGCGATCATCATGCTCGCCAGCCCGGCGCCGCTGCCGCCGCCGCAGAAGGATTCCCCGTACGTCGACGTGCTGCCCACCGATTGGTTCGCGCCGACGTCGCTCGGCGCCGCGAGGATCGGCGTCCTCTCGCCCGATTCGACCGGCACGAAGCTGCGCCCGCTCGGATCGGTGAACCGCGCGGCGTTCCTGAAAATGCTGTCGCTCGGGTTCGGGTTGCCCGTCTACCAGCGCTACGCGTTCAACGACGTCCCGGTGAATTCCTGGTACGCGCCCTACGCGGGCACCGAGGAGACCTACCACCTCTTCACGCACGCGAATCCCTCGAAGCTCGAGCCCGACCACCTCGTCACGCAGGACGAAGCGAAAACGGCGATGAAGGTGTTCCTGGAATTGCGCAGCAAGGCGGAAGAGGAAGAATCGAAGAAAGTCGCGCTCGCGCAGGCGTCGGGCCAGGTGCAGCTCTACACGGTCATTTCGACGAAGAAAGTGCGCGTGCTCCTCGTGGGCGACCAAGCGCGCACGAAAACGTCGGTCGCGGAGTCCGCTCCCCCGCCGGAGCGCACGGTCTACAAGCAGGCCGCGTCGTCGTCCGTCGCGCCCGCCGCCCCGGCCACCGGCACGAACGTCACGCGAAAGAAAACGACGGACGAGATCCGCGCGGAGGTGCTCGCGCTCGTGAACAACGCCCGCGCGAACGTCGGGCTCCCTGCGCTCGTACGCAACGCGGCGCTCGAAGCGTCCGCGCAGGCCTATGCCGAGCAAATGAACCGCGAGAACTTCTTCGGGCACACGGACCCGAAAGGCAAAACGCTCAAGGACCGCATCGACGCCGTGGGCTACTACTCCGGCGGCGTATCGGCGGATTGCCGCTGCGTGAAAGGCTACGCCCTCGGCGAAAACCTCGCGCGCGGCCAGCGCACGCCCGAGGAAGTCGTGCGGTCGTGGCTGGAATCGCCCAGCCACCGCGAAGCGATCCTCGGCGCCGACTTCACGGACCTCGGCGTAGGGGTGCAATCGGGCGTGTGGGTGCAGCACTTCGGCGGATTGCTTGTGCCGGAGTCAAAATAACCAATGGATAGGAAATAGAAGTGCTATTGGGCATTTTTCGGATGACCATGGGACACGAACCGCGCAAGGGCTCCACGGTCGTCAGAATGGCGTTTTTTCGCTATAATAAGAGGATTTATGCGCTTTCGGCGCATATCCCGAAACGATGCCCGCCCCCGAACAGCAGCGGCCCGACATCGACGCCGAACAGCGGCGCGTGGACAGGCTCGACGGCGCGCTCGACGGCACGGTCGGCGAAAGCGCCGACGCACACGCGACGTACATCGACAGCGTGAACAAGGCCCAGGCACGCATCCGCCAGTTGCGGACGCATCTGGCGACGCTCAAGGACGCGAAGAAGGACGGATGGCAGGAGCTGGAAAAGACGGTGGACGACGAAGAACGGAAGCTCCACGACGCATTGCGCGCTGTCACGCGCCCCGAGGACGTCCGAAAAGCGAAGGAAACGATCGAAGCGCGGGTCGCCCAGATGTTCGACAGGCTCGACGCCGCGCACCCGGAATCCGCGGCGGACGCGCACGATGCCCGCTCGACCCTCGAGAAACACGCGGACGCGTTCCACAGGGCGAGCGCGGCCGTGCTCGTCGTGCAACGCGACATCCAGGAAGCGACGGCGGCGCTCGCGGCGGACGCGAAAGACTACAAGGGACAATGGTTCCAAGACAAAACGAGCGAAGGGATCATCCGGCAGCGCGTCGATCGGATCGGCCGACTGCAGAAGCGCCTCGAGGAGGCGCGAACGGCAGTCGGCAAGGCGGCCGCGGAGTACGTCGCCGCCGAGATCGCCGTGCTCAAGGCCGACGCGCAAGCGGCGTTCGACCGGGGCGACACGGACGTCGGCAACCGCACGTTGCTCAAGATTTGGGAAAAGCACGGCGCGAATTTGAACCTCAAGGAGATGGACGCCGAACTCTGGGGCCGCATGGGCTCCGCCATCGGCGATTTGAAGCGGAACGGCAAATTGTCGGCGTTCGAAGAAAAATTCTTCGGGAACGACGCGAGCTACGACGATAAGTTGAAAACGGCGGTCGACGAACACCAATCGTTCGAGAAGCAGGCGGCCACCGACGTCGACGTGGTCGACCAGTTGAAGAGCGGCGGGTCGGTCACGTACGAAAACTACGCGCTGCCCGAACGCACCCGCTACTACACCTCGATATACGGAGGCTACCGCACGATCACGACGCAGAACGGCGAAACGATTCGTGGCGTCGGGTTCGACAACGCTGCGCTCGCGATCATCGACAAAAATCCGAAGGGCGTCGTGTTCCTCAAGAAACCCTTCAGCATCCAACTGAGTTCGCAGGGCGCCATCGAACGCGCGTCGTACGTGGACGCGAAGGATCTCGCGTACGGCCGCCTCGATAACGATGGCAAGACGCTCGTCATCACGGATCCGACGAGTGGCAAAGAAATCCGGCGGTCCGACGTCGGCGCGCTCGAGAAAGGCCGCGACGAACGCGTGAACGACGTGCTCCGGTGCGTCGATCGCGATCCGGCGATGGCGAAAATCCTCGGGAACGCGTCGGACGTCCATCGGGGATGCCAAACGGTGCAATCGCTCTTCGCGGGCGGCTCCGAAGGCGGCAAGTACGAACAGTTCGTCGAATTCTCGCGCAACGGCGCGAACGAACTTTCGACGATCCTCAACGATCCCACTACGGTGCGCAACGCGCTGGCCGCCCGATCGAAGTTGCAGGAGCTGAAACGCGCGGAGATGGGCATCGCGCACAGCGCGCTCGAAGCGGAATTGGACGCCCGCATCAAGGCGCTCGACGGCTTCATCGACACGATCCGCAATCCCCAGCTGCGCGCCGCGATCGACACCATGCGCGACAAATCGAAATGGAGCGCCGACACGTGGGCGAACTGGGTGAAAAAGGAGGGACCGCAAATCCTGGTCGCGATCGCGCTCGCGGTGGCGGCAACCGCCGCGGTGATCCTCACGTGCGGCGGCGCGAGCCCGCTCGCCCTCGCGATGATGAGCGCAGCGGCCGGAACTGCCGGCGGCATGGCGGGCGCGGAACTCACGAAGGAAATCCAACACGCGGTCGCGCAGTACGACGCGGACATCGCGGCGGGAAAGGCTACCTATACGGAGCGTTCGAAAATAGGCGCGTACGTCGAAGGGCAGAAAGTCCGCGGCGCGGACGGCGTCGAACGCTCGATGGACTTCCTCGACGACGTCGTGAGTCCCTACGCGCAGGAATTCGCCGTGGGGTTCGTCACCACGCTCGGCACCATGGGTGCTGCGAACGTCGCGGGCGGCACGATCAGCCGGTTCCTGCAGAATCCGCGGGTGCTCGCCGCGCTCAGCAAGCACGGACCGACGTTGAACAAAATCATCCTCCGCATGCAGCGGTTGGAACAGGCGCGGAACGAAGCGACGCAAAAAACCATCCGCGCGTTCGCGGCGAAAGTCACCGGGGAATTCGGCGACGAACTGAAGGACGAAGCGTTGGAAAACGCAGCCGACCGATTCCTGACGGTCGTGGAAGCGAGCCTAACGCAAGCCGAACAAGGAATCGGATTGGGCGAACTCGGGGGCTTCCTGGTGGGAACCATCAAGAACATCCGGTTCACGAAGCCGGGCATCATGACCTACCGCGCGAACCCGGGAGTCCCCCATTCGACGGTCGCGACCGAACTGAAGGCGAGCCTGGAACGCGGCGGATACGCGGTCAGCGTCGACGCGGCGAACCCGGCCGTGCTGTTCGCAAGCCGCGGGACGGAAACCTTCCG
>CAZIQM010000050.1:0-7864 GCA_964541635.1 uncultured Candidatus Peribacteria bacterium
AGAGCGGCGAGAACATCGCGATGCCCGCGAAGAGCAACCCGATCCCGAGGGCGATCCACGGCGAGTAGCGCAACGCGAGTTTCGACCACGATACCCACCGCTCGCGGGCGCGGCGGAACGCGCGCGTCCACTGCTGCACGGCGTATTGCCTGTGGCGGCCGTGCCGGCGCTGCACCAAATCCCGCGTGCGGGGTTGCACGCGCCGGTTATACCGTGCCGGGAGACGCTTGGGCGACCTGAGCACGGGCAGCATGATAGCGGTTCGCGTGTATCATGCCCGCATGAAAGTCGCGATCACCGCAGACTGGATCATGTCCACCGGCGGCGCCGAGCAAGTCATCGGCGCGTTCAGCGACGCCTTCCCGGGCGCGCCGATCTTCACGACCGTCGCCGCGGAAACCCGCACGGGCCCGCTGGCGACCGCGGACGTGCGCACGAGCCGGCTGCAGCGCTGGTACCGCGTGCTCAGGAAACACCAGCCGCTGCTCCCCTGGATGCCCGCCGCGATGGAATCGTTCGACCTGCGCGGGTACGACGCGATCCTCAGCTCGTCGCACGCGGTGGGCAAAGGCATCGTGCCGCCGGACGGCGCGGTGCACGTGTGCTATTGCCACACGCCCATGCGCTACGCCTGGTTCATGGAGGACGACTACCTGCGCGACTTCAAGATCCCCCGCGTCCTGTGGCCGCTGCTCAAGCGCCAGCTGAAGAACCTGCGCGCGTGGGACGCCGCGACCGCGAAACGCGTCGACGTCTTCCTGGCCAACTCGCAGTCGACCGCGGACCGGATCCGCGACGTGTACGGCCGGTCGAGCACCGTCGTGCACCCCCCCGTGGCCGACCGGTACTTCTCGGTGCCCCTCGCGCCGGCGGGAAGCGGCGATTACTACTTCGCGATCGGGCGGTTCGTGCCCTACAAGCGCTTCGACCTGCTCATCGACGCGGCGAACGCCGGGGGCTTCCGCCTGAAAATCGCCGGTTCCGGCCAGGACGAAGCGCGTCTCCGCGCGCTCGCGGGACCGACGGTGGAATTCCTCGGAAGGGTGGATGACGCGGCGTTGCCGGAGCTGTTCGCCAACGCGAAGGCGCTGCTGTTCCCCCAGCAGGAGGACGCCGGCATCGTGCTGCTCGAGGCGCAGGCGGCAGGCACGCCGGTGATCGCCTACGGCGCGGGCGGCGCGCTCGACCTCACCAAGGAACACTTGAGCTCGATCTTCTTCCACGACCAAACCCCCGCCGCGCTGCTCGCGGCGATCGCGCACTTCGAAGCGCGCGCCTGGGACCGCGCGGCGATCCGCGACCGCGTGCAGGAATGCGTGCGGGCGAATTTCGAGAAGCGCGTGCGCGACGCCGTGGCGGACGCGTACGAGCGGAAGAACGCGGGCACCTTCCTGCGCGCATGACCGAGCACCCCTTCGACATCTTCCGGCCGTACGCCGACAGCGTGCGGGTGCGCCTGTACGACCGCTCGGACGGGATCGCCTCGCGCGAGGACCTGGAGCGGCTCGAAGGCATGCCCATCGCCGACGCGGAGCAACCGCACGGCGCGGTGACGACGGTCGTGCGGGAGGGAAAAGGTTCGCGCGTGCCGGGATCCGACGGATTGGCGACGGACGCACGGGGCGTCGCCCTGGTGACGAGGGGCGCGGACTGCCAGATGTTCGCCGTCTACGACCCCGTGCACGGCTGCGGGGGCGTGCTGCACGCGGGCTGGAAGGGCCTCCTGGCCGGCGCCATCCCCGCGTTCGTCGAAACGATGCGCGCCGAGTGGGGAACCGATCCGGCGGACCTCCTCGTGGGCGCCGGACCGTCGCTGTGTTTCGACTGCGGGGAATTCACGGACCCGGCGAAGGAGCTGAACGGCATCGACCCCAAATTTTTCCGCGCGCGCCTGGCCGATTTGTGCGGCATCGCGACGGAGCAGTTCATCGCCGCTGGCGTGAAACGCGCCCACCTCGAACGGCACGGCGACTGCACGCGATGCGAGCGCGACACGTGGTGGTCGCTGCGCGGCGGGCACAAGGAATACCTGCAGGCGGGCAATCAAAATGCGTTAACCTTTTCGTTGCTCTGATCGCGCGAAAACGTATCATGCAAAACGCTCGGCAGTCGGCCAGGGCGGTATACGTTTCTTTCCTACTTTTGCATCGGGAGGCCAACTTCCGTTCGCCCGTGGGCGCGCGGTGCGGCCACCCACCTGGCTTACCAGGGATGCAAGCGTTACCGTCGCAGCCACTGCTTTGGCATGCGTGCTAGAATGAACCGCTCATGAAGACCTTGGACGAACGCATCGCCGCGATGGACGCGCTGCTCGCGCCGTACGCGACCCCGCACGCCTCGCGCGGCAGGCCGATCGCGAAAGCCTCGGACGGCGTCCGGACGCCCTTCCAGCGCGACCGCGGGCGCATCATCCACAGCACCGCGTTCCGCCGGCTCGCGGGCAAGACGCAGGTGTTCGTGGCGGGCGAAAGCGACCACTACCGCACGCGCCTGACGCACACCATGGAGGTGGCGCAGATCACGCGCGACCTCGCGCGGGCGCTCGGCTTGAACGAAGACCTCGCCGAGTGCATCGCGCTCGCCCACGACCTGGGGCATCCGCCGTTCGGGCACAGCGGCCAGGACGAATTGGACGCCTGGATGCGCGGCCACGGATCGTCGTTCGAGCACAACGTGCAATCACACCGCATCGTGACGCTGCTCGAACAACGGGGCGGCGGCAACGGCCTGAACCTCACGTTCGACGTCTCCGACAACCTCCTCAAGCACGGGCCCGTGCCGCTGTGCCTCGAAGGACAACTGGCCAACGCGTGCGACGAGATCGCCTACACGGCGCACGACACCGACGACGCGCTGAGCGCGGGCATCTTCACCTACGACGAACTGCGAACGATTCCCTTCGCGGAAAAAGCCGCGCGCGCCGCGAAGGACCGCGGCATTCGGATCCGGACAACGCTGATCGACGCGCTCGCGCGGAACGTGCTGGAACACGCGGAGGCGACCGAGGCGCGCGGGGGAGCGCCCGTCATCGGAATCACGCCCGACATGCGCGAGGAACTGAAACCGTTGCGCGCGTTCCTCTGGGAACGGTTCTACAACCATCCCTCGATCGTGGAACGGATGGAACGCGGAAAGCAGTCGATCTGCGCGCTATGCGACGCGTACCTGGCGTCCCCGCCCGCCGCCGTGACGGCCCTCCGCGCCAGGACGGGTTCGACGCCCGAAGAAGCGGTGAAAGACGTGGTGGCGGGCATGACGGACGGCTTCGCCACGCGGGAAGCGCTGGCGCTCGCTTGACGGTATACTGGCGCCGATCGTGCAAACGTTCGACCCCTCCCTCCGGCGCATCCAACGACGCCAACGCATGTGGGCCGTGCTGCACCTCGGGCGCGGCAGGGTCGGGCGCATGTTCAACGCGGGGATGTCGCTCCTGATCGTCGTCTCGGTCGCGATCATCCCGCTCGATTGGATCGACGGATTCGACAAGTACCTGTCCGTGATCCATGCCATCGAAGCGTCGATCGTCGGCGTGTTCACGACCGACTACCTGCTGCGCCTGTACGCGGCACCGCGGCGCTGGAAGTACGTGTTCTCGTTCTGGGGCATCGTTGACCTGCTCTCGATCGCGCCGTTCTACGCGGGCGTGTTCGGCACCGAGTACGTGCGGCTGTTCCGCCTCGTGCGGTTCTTCAAACTCGGCGAAGTGGAGCCCTCCGCGCAATCGGACGAGGGTTTGTCGTTGCGGCACGGCCTCGGGCTCTTGGAAGACGAACGGATTTCCCACGTCGCCACCAAGCACCCGCTCGTGCTGCTCGTGGGGTGCTTGCCGTGCATCGTCGCGATCACCGCGGCGTTCACGGCGATCATCGGGAGCGACTTGAATCCCTTCGGCATCGCGATCGGCGTCGCGCTCATCGTGTTCGCGCTCGCCCTCTTTTGGCGCACGTGGCTCGATTACAGTTACGACGTGATCTACGTGACGAACATGCGGCTGATTTTCCAAAACCAACACCTGCTGGGCCGCAGCGTGAACCAGGTGGGCTACGGCGCGATCACGAACGTGAAGCCGCAGTACGCGGGGGTGTTCAGTTACCTCTTCGGGTACGGAACGATCATCATCGACACGGCGGCGGACCGGCCGGGCGAAATCGGCATGCACATGGTGCGCCAGCACGAGAAAACGGCGCACGCGATCATGCGCGAAATGGGCGCCCACGGGCACGTCGGGGCGCTCGAGATCGACGTGTGATCACTCGACGCCTTCGCGCGCGGGGAGGAGCGGCAGGGGGTCGACGTGCTCGCCGTCCTTGAACATTTCGAGGTGCAGGTGCGCGCCCGTCGTCATCTTGCCGGCGCCCGGCGTGCCCGGGATACCGCCGCTGAGCGCGATGGGATCGCCGGCGGACACCTCGTCGCCCTCCTTCACGAGGAACTTCGAGACGTGTCCGTACATCGACGCGTAGCCGCCCCCGTGGCGGACCACGATCGAGTTGAAACCGAGTCCTTGGTCGGTCACTTTTTCGACCACGCCGTCGGCGACGCTGCGGACGACGGAACCCTGCTCCACGGGAATGTCGATGGCCTTGTGCGCGAAGCCGAAGCGCGCGCGGTACGAGGGCTCGTCGTAGTGCGCCGAGATGCCGAGTTCGGGTTCGACGGGCCAATCGAACGTTACGCGTTCATGGCCCCGCGAAGCCGAAATCCTCGATGCGCGTTCCGCGTATCCCTGCGCCTCCCACAGCTGCCGGTACGACGCGGCGATCTCTTCTTCCGCGCGGCGTCCGTCGAGGAGCAGCGCGAGCAATTCGTCGCGCGTCGCGCGCAGTTCGTCCGTCGGTTCTTCTTCGTCGAGAGCGGCGAGTTCCGCGCGCAAAATTTCCTCGCGGCGCGAACGGACAACCTGCTCCGCGCGCAAGTCGTAGACGCGGCTCTCGATCGCGCGCGCGTTCCACGCCGACGCGTCGTCGCCGCCCATCGCCGGGCCGGGATCGTACGTCGCCCACGCGACGCCCGCGATCGCGCATGCGACCGTCATGAGCAGGGCGTCCGTTTTCAGGTTCAGGTACATCGAGCCATTCTACCAGAAATTCCGGCGAGAATCCATGACTCTTCCGACCACGGGCGAAAGACGGTACTCTGCGCGGGCGACGAATAGGCGCGTAGCTCAGCTGGTAGAGCATCAGTCTCCAAAACTGAGGGTCACAGGTTCGAGCCCTGTCGCGCCTGCCACATCGCACCATGGGACGGTCCGCGCGTCGGGCCGTCTTTGCGATCCGCAAGCCGTAAAGATTTCTTGACAAGACGAAGACCATATTTCTTGATCCATGCAAGTTCAGCGGGGGCGCAAGAAGTCGGTTTTTGTGGTACAATGAACGGATTTCATGAAACAAAAAGAAACACACACGTACGCGCGCACGAAGAGCGCCATCGCCCAGGCGGTGGTGGCCTGCATCGTCGTGACGCAGGCGTGGAGCCCGTTCACGGCGATCCCGACCGCGGAGGCAGCGAGTTCGTTCCGGCCGACGATCTTCGTGAACACCGAAGCGTTCCTCGCGATCGACGACGATGACACGACGGCCGACGTCGTGCTGCGATTCGGAGACACGCTCGCGAAGACCCTGACGTTTAACCGCCTACTTGATCGATTCCAGTTCAACGACGACGTGTACACGTCCGGCTCGTTCACTGCGAGCGGCACTCTCGTCACCGAATCTGGCGCGTACATCGACGGCACGTCGCTCGTGGTGCAAGCGAACAGCAACCGCGTGGGTATCGGGACGGCGTCGCCGGAGGCAAACCTCCACGTCGTGGGCAGCGAAACGCGCCTCGACACGGGCACGACCAACGGCTCCACGGCCCTCACGTTCATCGACGGCGGCGACGAGAAAGCGCACTTCTTGCTCAACCAGGCGACGTTCACGTTCGACCTCCAGTCCGACGGGCGCATCTCGATCGGCTCAAGCGATTACGTGACGGTTGCCGGCTCGAACTACACGAACATCCAGGGATCGACGACCTTCACCGGCAACAACGTGGGTATCGGCACGACCGGTCCCAAAACGAGACTCGACGTGGTCGGCGCCATCTCCGGCTCGTTCATCTACGCCACGAAGAGCTTCTCCGGCGCGGGCCTCAGCGACTGCGACACCGCGGGCACGAGCAAGCTGCTCTGGGACGCCGCCACCGGCCGCTTCAGCTGCGGCACGGACACCGACACGAACACGACCTACACCGCGGGCCAAGGCCTGAACCTGAACGGCGCGAACGCCTTCGCCTTGAACGCCACGGTGACCGGCTCCGTCATCCGCGGCACCAACTCCGTGAACTCGTCCGGATCGCTCGTGTGGGAAGGCAAGGGTTCGGGCGCGAGCTTGCACATCAAGAACTTCCTCAGCGTCGGCGCCCGCCAGTCGGGATCGCTCCTCACGGTCGGACGCCTTGGCTCGGGCTCTATCACGGGCACTGCGAGCAGCGCCACGCTCTTCTCGACGGATCAAATGGCGCTCGGCCAACTCAACGGCGGCGCGTACTTCGGTCGCGTCGGCCTGACGGAAAACCAATGGGGCTTGAGCAACCAGGGCAACACGTGGGCGGCGAAGGATTCGAGCAGGATCTGGACCGCGGTGGCCATGAGCAGCGACGGCAAGGTGCAGACGGCCGCGGAGTACACGGGCCAGCTCTACACGTCGTACGATTACGGCAACACATGGACCGCCCGGGACAGCAGCAGAAACTGGCGCAACGTCGCGATGAGCAGCGACGGTAAATACCAAACGGCCGAGGAATACGGCGGGCAGATCTACACGTCATCCGACTACGGCCAAACGTGGACCGCGAAGGAAAGCAATAGGAACTGGTGGAGCATCGCGATGAGCAGCGACGGTAAATACCAAACGGCGGGCGTCTACAGCGGCCTGCTCTACATCTCCAGCGACTACGGCCAAACGTGGACCGCAAAGGAGGCTAGCAGGGTCTGGATCGGCGTCGCGATGAGCAGCGATGGCAAGGTGCAGACGGCGGCTGCGGGCGGCGGACTCATCTACGTATCGTTCGACTACGGCCAAACGTGGACGCCGAGGGGATCGACGAACAGGGACTGGTTCAGGGTCGTCATGAGCTCTGACGGTAAAATCCAAACCGCATCCGCGCAAAGCGCGAGCATCTACGTGTCGTACGACTACGGCACCACGTGGACGGCGAAGCTCTCGAGCACGGATTGCCGCGGCCTCGCGATGAGCTCCGACGGTAGGATCCAGTCGGCCGCGGAATTCGGCGGCCAGATCTACACGTCGACCGACTACGGCCAAACGTGGACGGCGAAGGAATCCAGCAGGAACTGGCGCGGCTTGGCCATGAGCTCCGACGGCAAGGTGCAGACCGCGGTGGTGCAAACAGGCCTCATTTACGTCTCGCAGGCGAACAGCTACCAGTACGGCAGCGTCGCCATCGGCACCGGCAGCGTGAAGGGCGATACGAAGCTCATGGTCCAGGGCATCCTCTCGGGCGTCACGCTCTACGCCACGAAGAGCTTCTCCGGCGCGGGCCTCAGCGACTGCGACACCGCGGGCACGAGCAAGCTGCTCTGGGACTCCACCACGGGACGCTTCTCCTGCGGCACGGACGCCGGCGCCACCTACACGGCGGGCCAAGGCTTGAACCTGAACGGCACCACGTTCAGTACCAACGCGACCCTCACGGGTACGCTGCTCAAGTTCGCGACGGCCACGGGTTCGTTGGCGCGGTTCGTGACGCTTTCGGGCTCCACGGTCTACGCGAAGAACTCCGTGTACTCGAGCGGATCGGTCATCGTATCGGGCCCGAACCCGACACTGCTCACGACCTACAATTCGTCAGGCAATGCCAC
>CAZIQM010000051.1:0-7676 GCA_964541635.1 uncultured Candidatus Peribacteria bacterium
GAGAGGTGGCTGAGTGGCCGAAAGCACCACACTGCTAATGTGGTATACGGGTAACACCGTATCGAGGGTTCGAATCCCTCCCTCTCCGCCAAAAGTATCAAAAAAAGACCCCGCATGCGCGGGGTCTTTTCATAATGATCGTCAGGGCAGGGTGACGCCCGTCGACGTGCCGGAATACGAAGAATTGCCGATGACGTTATGCGCCCGCACCCGGTAATAGTAGGTTCCGGACGCGAGTGCCGTGTCCGTGTACGTCAGCGGGTAAGGCAAGACGTTGAGGGGCTTGGTCGCGATTTCCGAGAACACGAGCGCTCCCGTCGCGCGTTCGATTTTGAAGCCGTCCTCGTTCGTCGACGCATCGGTCCACGTGAGCTTGATCGCGGTCGAGCCCGATGCTGTCGCCGTGAGTGCAGTGGGGGCGTTCGGCACCGTCGAGTAGGTGATCGCGTAATCGCTGTTCGACGGCGAGCTCGTGCCTCCGGCGTTGTACGATTTCAGGCGGTAGTAATAGGTCTGGTTCGGCGTGAGACCGGTATTCACGAACGACGTCGCGTTAAGCGAGCCGGTTCCGACCTGCACCCACGGACCAAGGGCGCTGTTTGTGCTGCGTTCGATTTTGAAACCGAGTTCGTTCGTCGACGCGTCCGTCCAAGTCAGGATCGCCGACGTGGTGCCGGACTCCGTCGCGACCAATCCGGTGGGTGCGCTGAGGGGGGTGTAGGTGATCACCGTCGCGAGGCGGCTCAGGCGTGCGCCTAGCGTGCCCGCGGAGTACACGGCGCCGATTTGCAGGGTGCTCGCAGCTGTTTTCGTGATAGACAAGCCTGAAAAGTTCGTCGCCGCGAGGTTCGTCGGCGTGGTTCCGGAGAGCGCGTACGCGCCAGAGTCCGCACTGTTCAAGCCGTTATAGCGGTAGAACAGGTTCATCGTCGACGATCCGGTGCCGCCCGCGTTGCGCGACGCGCACGGAGTGATGCTGATTTGCGTGATCGTCGCCCCGTTCGGCACGGCGGCGAGGTTCACGCCGTACGAATCGCGGTTACCGACGGTCGACGTCTTGTTGTAGTCCGTCAGGCCGTTGCATGTCGTTTCGTCGACGAGTGTGTAGTGGATGGTTCCGGCGGACGTCGTCCATGTTTTGTACGTGCCGTCCGATGCGGGCAAAAGAGAACCCGTGACCGTCGCCCATGCCACGGGCGCGAGCGCCAATGCCGCGAGAGCGGGTGAACCGAGGAGTAACGTGCGAGTGTGTCGCATGGGAAAATGGAAAAAATACGCCGGGATCGTATGCCGCCCCAGCGAAAAAAACAGTTGCCAGTTTCCGCTTTAGTATCCCAGCCACGCCGGTTTCGTCGCCACGTCCGGTTTGGGTTCGGGCAATTCGACGTGCGCCGCGGTCGTGACGTCGAGCGTGCCGCCGTTGAGGTCGAAGGTCTTCACGACGAGCTTCAGGACGTCTTCGTTCACGAGGATGCAGCCCATGCTCCGGTAGCGGTCGCCTTCGTCGAGCATCTTCTGGAAGGTGAGGTGACTGTGGATGCCGTAGGCGGTCTTTTCACCGTCTTCATCGAAGAGGCGGACGAAGGTGCCCGTTTCGCCGAAGGTCATGCTGCGGCCTTTCACTTCGACGCTCTTCGAGGTCCAGTGCTGGTTCGGCGTCGCGGCGAAGTACGTGCGGCCGATGTACGACACGGTCCGGCGCTGGCCCGTGAGCACGGGGAACGACGCGTAGGTGCCGTCCTCGCGGACGAGGAAGCCTTCGTTGATGGTCGTATCGACCATCACGCGGTCGCCCGCTTGGGGGACCCACGTCTCCACGGGCACGGGGCCGGATGTGCCCACCGAAACCGCAAAGGCGAGGCCGACGATCGAGAGGGTCGTGGTCATGAAGTGTACTATTGTGAATAATCCTGTGATTATGTCAATTATCATGGCCGGATCGTCCGTCTGCGGGGAATAACGGGTGCCTGTTTCCGGAATGGGCACTTTTGAGCAAGGAATGTATACATCTCAGGAACCGGTGATTCCGCAAGGCCGGTTTCTTGCCCCAAAACGGGGGATTCGTAGACTTCAAGTGGATGGGATCGCCCCTCCGTCACGTGCCGGTCCTTCAAACGACCGTCCTCCATGTCCTCGCCCCCGCTGCGGGGGAGTCCGTGCTGGATTGCACCCTCGGCCTTGGCGGACATTCCGCCGCGTTCCTCGACGTCACGTCGCCGTCGGGGTGTCTGACGGCTCTCGACGCGGATACCGCGAACCTCGGCGACGCCTGCGCGCGCTTGGCCCCCTACGGCGACCGCGTCCGCTTGGTCCACGCGAACTTCCGCGACGCCGCGACGCTCGGCCTCGGGACCTTCGACGTCGTCTTCGCAGACTTCGGCCTGAGCTCGCCGCACCTCGACGATCCGGAGCGCGGGTTCAGCTTCCGGACAGACGGACCCCTCGACCTGCGCTACGACCGAACGTCGGGCCGCACCGCTGCGGATCTCCTCGAACGCAGTTCCGAAGACGAGCTCTGCACGATGATCCACGACCTCGGCGAGCTGCACCAATTCGTCCGCCCGCTCGCGCGCATCCTCGCCGGGCGACGCGTCGAAACGACGTTCGCCCTGAAAGCGAAGGTCGAGGAAATCTTCACCTACCGCACGCCGTCGGTCCTTCCCCGCATCTTCCAGGCGTTGCGCATCGCGGTGAACGACGAGCTGGGCGCCATCGGGTCGTTGCTCGCCGCCATTCCGGAATTGCTGAATGTCGGAGGACGCGCGGGGATTCTCAGCTATCATTCCCTCGAGGATCGTCTCGTGAAGCACGCGTTCAAAGCCTTGTGCGAACCCGAGAAGGACCCGCTGACCGGACGCGCGGTCACGCCCGCCCGTTTCGAACCCCTCACCAAGAAAGCCCTCGTCCCGGAGGACGACGAACTCGCATCGAACCCCCGCTCGCGCAGCGTGAAATTCCGCGCAATAAAACGCATCTGATGCCCACCCTCCAGCAATCATCGTCCAGCACCAACCGCACGACGCTCGGGGAGCTCGTGGACCAAAGCACGGTCCTGCTCATGGTCGTGATCGGTTCGCTCATCCTCATCCTCGCGCTGCTCATCCTCTTCCACGAGAACGCCAACGCGACGAAGGGGTACAAACTGCGCACGCTCGAACACCAGCGCACCCAACTGCTCCTCGAGCAGGAAATCCAGCAAATGCAGATCGCCCAGCAGCAGGCGCTCGAAAAACTCCAGGATGACCCGGGCATCAAGGGCATGGTCTCGGCCAAGAACCCGACCTACGTGACGGGCATGGCCTCGGTGGCGTCGCGCTGATCCCTCGAAAAAGGCCCCCGTCGGGAGGCCTTTCCGTTTCCGCGAGCGCGGGTCAGATCTTGCGGAGGTGCACCGTCACGAGCGGGCCCGAGCGGACCTGCTGGCGGGCGACCACGACGACGCGGTCGTCCTTCGCGACGAGGCCCTTCTTTTCGAGGGTCGAAAGGGCGCGTTCGATGTTCAGTTCGCTGTCGCTTTCCATCGTGATCGCCTGGGGGTTCAAGCCGAAACGGATCTGCAGGCGGCGGCGGAGGGCGGGGGAGTCGGAGAAGGCAAAGACCGGGACGCCGGGGCGGTAGCCGCTCGCGAGTTCGGCCGTGCGGCCCGTGTTGCAGATGACCACGATCGCCTTCGCGTCGGCGCTGCGCGCCATCGTCACGGCCGCTTCGGCGCGGACGGCGTTGTCGTCGTGCGCGTGGCCGCAGTCGCAGCTACCGCAGCAATCGCCAGCGTCCATGCGGGCTTCGGTTTCCTCGAGGATGCTCGACATGGCCGCCACGGAGGCGAACGGGTACTTGCCCGCCGCGCTTTCGCCGGAGAGCATCGTGGTGTCGGTGCCGGTGAGGGCTGCGTGTGCGACGTCCGTCACTTCCGCGCGCGTGGGCATCGGGTTCTTTATCATGCTCTCGAGCATCTGCGTGGCGACGATGACGTGCTTGCCCGAGGCGCGGCACATGCGGACGATCATGTCCTGGATCGCGGGGATTTTCTGGAACGGCAGTTCCGAACCGAGGTCGCCGCGCGCGACCATGATGCCGTCGGAGGCGTCGATGATCTCGCCGATGTTCTCGACCGACTGGCGGTTCTCGATCTTCGAGATGATCTGCATGTCGCAGTTCTTCTTCTTGAGGAACTCGCGGACCTCTTCGATGTCCTTTGCGCAGCGCACGAACGAGAGGGCGATGAAATCCATCTTCTCCTGCACGCCGAACTCCAGGTCCTTCCAGTCCTTCTCCGTGATCGACGGGAGCGACACGTTCGCGCCCGGCAAGTTCACGTGGCGGCGGTTACCGATCGAACCGTCCTGGTTGGCCTTGAGGACCACGCCCGCGTCGTGCTTCTTCACGAAGTCGAACGTCATGTCGCCGTTGTCGACGATGATCGCTTCGGCCTGTTCGACGTCCTTCGCGAACTCGGGATAGTTCACGCGGACGATCGTGCCTTCGTACTTCGCGTCCTGCTCGTACGTGAAGAGCACCTCGTCTCCTTTCTTGATCGCGATCGGCTCCGTCACGTCGCCCGTGCGGATCTCCGGGCCCTTCGTGTCGAGCATCAGCGGGATATCGTATCCGTTTTCTTCGGCCACCTTCTTCACCGAGCGGATCGTCGCGCCGTGCGTTTCGTGGTCGCCGTGGGAGAAGTTGATGCGCGCGACGTTCATCCCGCCCTGGATCATCTTGAGGATGTTCTCGGGGGAATTCGACGCGGGGCCGAGGGTGCAAACGATTTTGGTGAGGCGCATGACGGGTGGGGAAGAAAAATGCCCGCGAAGTCTACTCCACCAGAAAGGAGGCTTCCAGCCTATTGCGCAGGGCCGTTCTTCCCCGGAGGATGGTGCGGTGCGCTTCCTGAGCCGGTTTCCGGGCGAAACGCGCCGCGCCGCGGCGGCCCTCATCACGCTCTTCGCGGTCGTGGCGATCGTCGGCGGCATGAATTTGCGCGCCCAAACGTCGTCGAATTGCGGCAACGGCATCCTCAACGAGGGGGAGGAGTGCGACGAAAGCACCCGCAACGGCATCGGCCCGAATTGCACGCAATCCTGCACGAAGGTGCGTTGCGGCGACGGCATCGTGTCGCAGATGGTCGGCGAGGAGTGCGACCCGGGAGGGTCGTCGGCATCGTCAGCGGCCGCGTGCGGCAAGGTCTGCGGTGCGACGTGCAAGTGGAAGATCGTGTCCTGCGCGGCCTCGAAATCTTCCGCGGCGTCGGCGTCGCCCGTGTCATCGTCCGCCCCGCCTTCCTCTGCACCCATCGCGCTTTCCACTTCATCCGCCCAACAGTCCTCTTCGTTGGTCGCAGCCCCCGTTTCGAGCGCCCTTTCCGTGCCGCCCGCCGTTTCATCGGCTCCGCCCGTCGTGATTCCTTCGTCGCCAACTCCCGCTTCGTCGGTCGTCCCCGTGGTCGCCGGCGCGTCGTCCGCTCCCGCGTCGAAGTCCGCGTCATTAGCGCAATCAAGCCAATCCTCGTCCGTTGTCATCGTTGCGTCTTCGCCGTCGTCCGTCGCCCTTTCCTCCTCATCGGTTTCGCGAGCGTCCTCCTCCCGTTCCTCCGCCCCGTTCGTGCCGGTGTGCGCTGACGGCTGGATCCAAAAAGGCGAGGAGTGCGACGATGGCAACAGGGTCGACGGGGACGGATGTTCGCGCGATTGCATGAAAACGGACGTGAGCCTCCCGTATTGCGGCGACGGGTTGTTCCAGGAGCCCGAGGAATGCGACAACGGCGCAGGGAATTCGAACGTCGATTCGAACGCCTGTCGCACCAATTGCCGCAATCCGTTCTGCGGCGACGGCGTGAAAGACGCGAACGAAGGATGCGACGACGGCAATGCCAACGAGCGCGACGGTTGCACGTGGAATTGCGTCGTCAGCGTGTGCGGGAACGGGGCGATCGAGCAGGGCGAGGAGTGCGACACGGGCAACGCCAATTCCAACACGCAACCGAACGCGTGCCGCGACGTGTGCCGCAAGCCGTGGTGCGGCGACGGCGTAGCCGATGCCGGGGAGGAATGCGATGACGGGAACACGGACGACGAAGACGGGTGTTCGCACAAGTGCCTGCTCCGCTGCCCCGAGGACTCCACGAAAATCCAAGGCCGCTGCATTTCGCTCCAGGAAACCAAGCCGTGCGACGTGTTTTGCCAGGCGGGAACGGCCTGGGACGGCTTCGTGACGTGGCTGTTCGGGTTCTTCGACTAATACCTACCCCAACCGGCCGCGTTTCCCTATGATGCGGCGTCTTTCTTATGGACCACGGCGACGTCATCCTCCGGTTCCAAGACGTGACGTTTCATTACGACGTCACCAAACCCGTGCTCGAAGAAGCCAGTTTTTCGGTCCGCGAGAACGCGAAGCTCACCATCATGGGCCAGAACGGCGCCGGCAAGAGCACGATGTTCAAGCTGATCACGAAGGCGCTCAAGCCGCAGGAAGGCGAGATCCACATGAAGCGCGGCGTGACGATCGGGATCGCGAAGCAGGTGATGGACCCCGCCGACCTGCAGAAGACGGTGGGGGAGTATTTCGCCGGCGCCTTCCCCGAGAAGAAGCACGACCTCGAACGCCACGTCGCCCGGGTCCTCGACGCCGTGAACCTCGTGGCGCCGATGGACAAGAAGATGAGCCAGTTTTCCGGCGGCCAGAAAGCGCGCCTGCTCCTCGCCTACGCGCTCATCCAAGAGCCGGACATTTTGCTCCTCGACGAACCGACCAATAACCTCGACGCGGCGGGCATCGACCACCTGACGGGCTTCCTCGTGATGTACGACAAAACGTGCATCGTCATTTCCCACGATGCGGCGTTCCTCAACAGCTTCACGGACGGCGTGTTGTATCTCGACGTCCACTCGCACAAGGTCGACCAGTACGTGGGCGACTACTTCAGCGTGCTCGAGAAAATCGAGGAACAGATCGAGCGCGAGCAGCGCCAGAACGCGCGCATGGAGAAGGCGATCCAGGACCAGAAGGACAAGATCAACTTCTTCTCGCACAAAGGCGGCAAGATGCGCAAACTCGCGAGCAAAATGCGCGACGCGGTCGAGGAAGCGGAGGAGAACAAGGTCGAGGTGCGCCGCGAGGACAAGACGATCCCGCCGTTCGAGATCGCGTCCGATCCGTTCGACAAGCCGCTCGTGAAGATCACGTCGGTGCACGTCATGAAGGACCACAAGCTCACGAAGAAAAAGTGCGACGTCACCGTCCGGCGCAGGCACCGCGTGATCATCGTGGGACCCAATGGCATCGGCAAAACGTCGTTGTTGCAGGCGCTCGCGAACGGGACCGAAACGGGCGCCGTCATGACGCCGGGCGTGAAGGTCGGGTACTACACCCAGGACTTCTCGAACCTCGCGCTCGACAAAACGGTGTACCAGCTGCTCGAGGAAGTGATGGAGAAGCCGGACAACCAGAAGATCTACGAAACTGCCGCGCGGTTCCTGCTGCCCGGCGACAAAGTGCAGACGAAGGCGATCGCCCTCTCCGAAGGCCAGAAGGGATTGCTCTGCTTCGCGCGCTTCACGTTATTGCGCCCGACGTTGCTCATCCTCGATGAGCCGACGAACCACATCAACTTCCGTCACCTGCCCGTCATCGCCGAGGCCCTCAACGAGTTCGAAGGCGGCATGATCCTCGTGAGCCACGAC
>CAZIQM010000052.1:0-7469 GCA_964541635.1 uncultured Candidatus Peribacteria bacterium
GCCACGCGATCGTCGGCCACCTGTGCCAGGAGAGCGACAAGCTGCACAAAATCTCGATCGTCTCGCGCGGGTCGGCGCTCGGCGTCACGTGGTTCCTGCCGGAAGAAGACACCTACACGACCAGCAGGCAGAAGTTCCTCGACGAAATCTGCGGCCTCCTCGGCGGCCGCGCGGCGGAAGCGCTCGTGATGAAGGACATCACGACGGGCGCCTCCAGCGACATCGAACGCGCGTCGTCCATCGCGCGCAGCATGGCCATGCGCTACGGCATGGACGATTCGCTCGGTCCGGTCGCGTACGGCGAATCGCAGGGCAGCGGGGCGCTGGGCACCGACCTGGCGAGCATGCGCAACTACTCCGAGGAGAGCGCGAAGAAGATCGACGCGTTCGTGAAGGGCACGCTCGACAAGCAGTACGAGCGCGCGTTCGGCATGCTCGAGAAGCACGAGAAGAAGCTCCATGAGATCGCGAAGGTGCTCCTCAAGAAGGAAACCATGAGCGTCGAGGAGTTCGTCGACATCTTCGAGGACAAGCCCATCGGCACGACGAAGCGCAAGAAAGCCGAGGCGAAGGAGAAGGAGGCTCTCGAGGCTTAATCGCCGCTTTTGCGAAGGCGGTATTCCTGCCACGTCAGCGCTACGATGGCGCAGTCGAGGAGCGTGAGGGCGATGAGCAGGGGTGAGCCTGTGCGCGCGATTTCGACGGTTTGGTACGCGATGAGGACGCCGAGGAGGATCATCGTCAGGGGATACGCCCAGCGTTTCCGCATGAACAGCGCGCGCACGAGGAATAATTTCACCAATCCGTGGCTGAGCAGGAACACGACGGATACGAGCTTGCCGTGCGGGGTAACAGACGTGCCCTCGTGCAGGAGGAAGTTCGCGATGATGTCGCCCGGGTCTTCCGATAATTCCCCGCGTGTCATGAACGACGCGAGCCACGCGATCCGCGCGCTGCTGAGGACGAGCAGCGCCGTCCCGCCGATGACTTCGGCCAGTCCGTCGAGACCCTTGAAGAAAATCCCGCAATCGAAGAGCCGATGGGTCCAACGCCGGTCCATGTCCCCATCGTACCCTACGAAAACGGCCCCCGTTCGGAGGCCGTGATCGTCGCTATGGCAAGCGCTTATTTCTTGAAGACCAACTTGACCGTGACCGGCACCGTCTCGTCGAGGAGCTTGTCCTTGTACTGGTCGTTGCCGATGCCCCATTCCTTCCGGGGGAAATCGAACGTGGCGAGCACGTAGTCGTTTGTGATTTCGGATTCGAAGGTCACGGACTTCGTCTGGCCCTTCACGGTCAAATCGCCCGTGACGTCGTAGTGCGTGCCGTCTTCGTGCTCGATCTTCGTCGAGGCGAACGTCGCCGTCGCTCCGGAGGCGGTGTTGAAGAAGTCGGCCTTCTGGAGATGGCCGTCGAGGCCGGTGGCGTCCGTCTTCACGCTGGTCAGGTCGACCGTGGCGGAAATCGTCGCTTTTTCGAGGTTCGCGGGTTCCGTCGGGTCGAGCGTGACCTCCGCCGTGAACTCCGTGAACTTGCCCTCGTGGTCGACGATCGAGCTGCCGCCGACGAACGAGATGACGCTTTGGTCCGTGTCGATCTCCTTCGGGGTGCCGTCGAACGCGGCTTCCGTCGGGACGACCTCGGCCTTCTCGGCGTCGGTGAGGGACGACGTCTGGCACGCGGCCAACGCGAGGGCGGACAAGGCGAGGGGGATCAGCGCTTTGCGCATGGTGGAATGGGGGTAGAAAAAATGAGCTCCGAGAGTATATGGTGCCTTGCTACAAGGAAAGGCTAAGCCCTGGTTATTCGCCTTCTTCCTTTTGATCGAGCTTTTGCAGTTCGTCGATGATGCCATTGGTGAGCACGATCGCGCCCGTCGAGTTCGTGTGCGTCATGTTTTCCATGGCTTCGTCGGCGTACATTTCAATGCGGGGGTCGATCATGCAATTCGGCCACTCGGTGAGTACGTCCTCCACGTCCAAGACCGCTCCCCGGGCGAATTCGACGGCGTCAGGATCCGACATGACCCTCTCCGAAAGCGGACTGATTTTCACGTATACGGGTATCGAAAGCTCCGTTGCGATTTGGCAGAACTTTTGCAAGAAAACTGCCTGCTCCTCATGGAATCGCATGCCGTCGTTGTGCACGAAATCCATGAATTTCTTCAGCTTGGCGTTCGGGCCGTCCATTTCCAGGTGGTTGGGTATGTACCCGCGGTCGTACTCCTTGGTCGGTTCGCCCCGCGCGAGCATCGAGACCGACGTGGCGATTAGCTCGCGGTTCCTGTATGACGGCAGGATTTTTTCGAGGAGGCGGCGGGGGTCGCGCCAATATGCCGGATCCGTTTGGGCCAGGTCTTCCCGTAGATCAGGTGTGTCGAAATACCGGTCGAACGGCGGAATGTTCGGCGTGACGTGCAGGTATTGCACGTTCAGGATGAAAACGAGTAAGCGCGGGCGCGTTGCATGCGTGGCCAAATATTCCCGCAGCAACCACACGCTCGAAAAGCCCGATGCGCTCGCGTACGTGGCGAAGTTGTAGCTCGTGAGGCCGGTGCGTTCGTCGAATATTTTCGGTGACATGCCGTGCAACGCAGTGGAGTCGCCGAAAAACAGGACGTCATATGTTTCGTTCCCTGCCGCGGCCGATCGTTTGTCTTCGTACACGAAGACCGCTTCCGGTTTCGGTAGCAGTGGCCGGATGCCGGCGATCGCGAACTCCGCGGCCACGACCATCGCGAGGGCCGATGCCGCCACCTGCAATGCCGCGCGCGATTTAGAAGTTGGCATAGGTGAAAGCGGAAGGACCGGTCTGCGACAGCGTGATCGCGTAGAAACACGCGACCATGAACGCAACACGGGTCATGCGGTGCCAGCGGAGTGCGTTCAGCGATCCCGCGTTCGAGCAAGCATCGATCGCCAACTGCGTGGCCCAGAGTAGCAGCATGAGCAGGATGCCCGGGTCCGACAGCGCAATCGCGGGCGAACGGAGCGTGGACACTATGTCGGAGAGCACGCCGTGGAATTGCCCCATGCTTTGGCAGAAAAACAGGATCCAGCCGAACGTCACCGCTGCGAACGTGAGCGGGATGCCGACCGCCGGAAGCGTCAGGAACTTGGCTGCCCCCCATCGGTCCGCGCGTGATCGGACGAAGCGGTCCGCGCAGACCAGCACGCCGTGGTACACGCCCCAGAAGAAAAACGGCCACGACACGAAATGCCACAGTCCGGTGAGAAGGAACGTGATAAGGATGTTGCGGTATGTCGCAAAGCTTCCCCTTCGGTTGCCGCCCAGCGGAATGTAGACGTAATCACGCATCCATCCCGAGAGCGACGAGTGCCATCGACGCCAGAACTCCGCCGCGCCGTTCGCGAAATACGGCAGCGAGAAGTTTTGCAGAAGATCGAACCCGAACAGTTTCCCCAAGCCGCGCGCGACGTTGGTATAGCCTGCGAAATCCGCGTAGATGAAGAGGGGGAGCGCGAGGAGCGCGGCGAAGAGATGTGTTTGGACGAGCTCCTGGTCCTGCGGAAACAGCATGCTCGTCTGTAGATACGCGGCCGAGGCGATCACGACCTTTTGCGTGATGCCCCAAAAAATCAGCGTCAGCCCCTCCCACGCGTCGGCCGCGGACGCCGGATGGGTTTCAGAGAGTTGTTTTAGGAAACCGTCGGACCGCTCGATCGGTCCCGCGATGAATTTCGGAAAGAACGCGAGGAACAGCGCGTAGTGGATGGGATCGCGTACGGCGGGAGTCGTTCCGCGGCCCACGTCGACCAGGTAGCCGATCGATTGGAGCGTGTAGAACGAAATGCCGAGCGGGAACACTGCGAAACTTCCCTGCAGCAGGGGGCCGAACAGGAACGTTTTATAGAGTGCGAGCGGCGCGAGCAACAAGGGGATCGCGATCCACAACGCCGAGCGCTGCCTGCGCTGCGAAGGGTGATTCTCCATCCAGATGCCCGCGGCAAACGACACGGCGGTCGCATACAGCAGGAAAATGACGAGAACTTTCGCCCACACGAGGACAAGCCCGTAACTTGCCGCCAAGAGCAATGCGTTACGGAGCCGCACGTTGGAACGCGCGAACGCGTGCGCGACCGCCAGGACGGCGACCGTGATCCAAAAGAAACCATCGACGAATTCCACGTACGCGAGTGTACAAGCGGTCCACGGGGGGAGGAACGGATTCCGATGATGGATGGTGCCCAGGAGAAGACTCGAACTTCCACGGGATTGCTCCCACACGCCCCTCAAGCGTGCGCGTCTACCATTTCGCCACCTGGGCAGGTGGATGTGCCGTTTTTAGGCACGGAAAGAGCAACCGAGGGCCCTGAGTCTAGCAATGGCGCCTGGAAAGGCAAATTGTCCTAGTGCCTGCTTCTGGTCGCTCGGAAGGCGTGAACGGGTTCCCGTTTCTTCTCCCTATGGCCATAGCGGTCCTGGTACGCCTTCATCCATTCGTGATACACGTCGGCGACCCTGTTCCGCTGCTTCGCGATGATCCCTTTCAGCTCCATCGAGACGCCCCGGGTCAGCTGCACGAGCTCGGAGGAGCCTAGCGTGGATTGCAAGGAGTCGCGCACGTCGTGGTGCATCGAATCGACCCACGTGTAGCGTTCCCCGCGTCGCTCCGAGAGCATTTCGGTCATCGACCCCATCGGGTCGTCCTGCGTGTCGAAAAATCGACAGGCTTGTTTGATCAAGCGGGTTTTTTGCCACCCGAAACCTTCGCCGGTCTCCAGCCCCGCCATCGCGCAGTCCAAATGGAACAGTTCTTCCACCTGGTGCCTCGTTGCATGGAGGTAGAACTTGTGTGGATGATGCTCGAACGATTCGACGGTTCCCGACGGTACGACGGCCTTTTCCTTGTAGAGCTCCGACCAGTTTTCGACGTGCGCCATGTCGAAGACGGCGCGTAACTGGTACGGCGCGATCGTGCGGTACCGTCCGTATCCCACCGCATCGGTCGCGAACAGGCGCAGCATTTCAGATGGCAACGCGTTGCCGGTCATATCGTGGTACCAATCGTGTCGATCGGGATCCACTGGACTCAAGTTCACGCGCTTACCCGATCCTCCGCGCGAGCGGGGAACGTTGTGGTGGTCTTCGTCGGGGATGCGAATCGGTGCGAAGGCACCGGGAAATCCGGAGGGGCCGACATGGTCCTCCCGCTCGGGGAGTGCTTTTTCCACTGTCGTGGAAGGCACCCTTTGCACGCCCGAACGCTACTCCCGCGCACAAATCGTTGTCGACCAAACTGAGTTGCGGATTATCCACAATTGAAGAAGCGGGCCTGGGCCGCGAGTTCGCGCGTCGAAAGCTCCATCCGTTGCAGGATTTTCATGCTCCGCGTCCGTTCGTCGTACTGCCAGAGCGTCATCGCGGGATGGCAGACTTCGATGAACGTCGGCGCGTAGCGGCTCACGAAGCTGCCGCTGTTGCCCACGAGGAAGGGGATCCGTTCTCCCGTTCCTTCGTCGCGCAGGAAATACTTGTACAGGCCGGGCACGTGCGTGTGCCCCGAGACGACGCCCCACGTTCCCATCGCCCGCGCCAAACGCGCCGCGTGGCGCACGCTGCGCAGGTCGATCATGTCCGCGAAGCGTTCCGCGATGCGGCGGATTCCCCGCAAACGTTTCGGCCGGCGCAACGCGACCGCCATTTTGCTCCGCGACCGCTGCGTCACCTGCTGCAATCCTTCCCACATGCCGGTCGCGGGGATGCCCGCGGATTCCAACGAATCGCCGAATTTTCCCGCGAAGCTGAAGCCTTTGTTCATGGCTTCGTGTTGCCGTTTTTTTCGTTCGCACACCGCGTGCACGTCGTCGATGTGGGACGCGTCGCGCAGCGCCCGCCGGACGGACGGCATGCGGAAGTGGTGCCCGTGCGTCACCGTCACGCCGCTGATCGGGGACACGTGCCACGGCCGCGCGTCCACGCGGCACCGCAGCATCTCGCTGAGGTCCGACGCGTCGAAGAACGCGGCGTCGTCGTGGTTGCCGTGGAGGAACACGGAATCGTAGCCGGCCAGCGCGTCGCGCAGCACGGCGCACTCCGCCCGCACCGATTCGCGGTCGGGCCGTTCGTCGGCGATGTCCCCCGCGAGCACGAATTCGCCGACGCGGGTGCGCCGCGCGCATTCCATCATCGCTTCGATCGCGCGGATTTTCCGCTCGCCGTACGACGCGTTGTGTCCCGCGTGGAAATCCGAGAGCAAAAGGGTGCTGGTGCCCGGCGTCATGCGGTTACCATCGTAGAGGCCCCGCGCCCGATGTCACAAAAAAAATCCTGAAAAGGGGGTCGTACTCGGCGACCCCCTTTGGTTGGTGCGGCGTTCGTCAGGAGCGCCGCTTCGTTCCGCGGGAACGCGTTGTCCTCCTCCTCGAAGACGGGGGCGCGTGGGGAACATCCATACGGACGCTCCTCCGGAGCGGAACTGTCCGAAAATCCCGGGATTTCACCCGAGCATGGCTTTGAACGCTTCCTCGTCGATGATCGCGATCCCCAGTTTGGTCGCTTCCGTCAGCTTGCTGCCGGCGTCTTCCCCGGCGAGGACATAATCCGTTTTCTTCGACACGCTCGACGAGACCTTCCCGCCGCGGTCCTTGATCATCGCTTTCGTGTCCTCGCGCGCGAGGGTCGGGAGCGTGCCCGTGAGCACGAAGGTTTTGCCCTCGAACACCTGTGAGGCCGTGCTACGTTCGGGCACGAGGCACACCACGCCGTTGTGTTCGAATTTCCTCAGCAAATCGCGGTGTCCCGGCGTCGTGAACCACTCGAGGAGCGAGGCGCTCACGACCGTGCCCACGCCCTCTATTTCCCCCAATTCTTCCTCGCTCATCGCTTCGATCGTCTCGCCGATCTTCGTGACGGCGATGCCGTGGACGACGCTCGTCGTCGTTTCGACGCCGAACAGCCCCGGCAACGCGGTCGGGTCGCGCTCTTCGACCGTCAGGTCTTCCTCCGGCCACGGGAGTTTCTTCGCCAGCACTTCCGCGGTCTCGCGCCCCACGTGGCGGATGCCGAGCGCGAACAGGAATCGCTCGAGCGGCACGCGTTTCGCCTTCGCGATCGCGGTGAGGAGGTTTTCGGTTTTCCGTTCCTTGAAGAGCGGCAAGGCGAGGAGGTCCTCCGCCCCGAGCGCGAAGATGTCGGCGCTGTCCGTGATCACGCCCTGGTCGAGCAGCACGTCGACCGTTTCGGCGCCCAGCCCCTCGATGTTGAACGCGTAGCGCGAGGTCAGGTGCCCGATCGATTCGCGTTTCCGCCCCGGGCACTCCGGGTTCGGGCAGCGCACCGCCACTTCGCCGTCCTCGCGCACGAGTTCCGCGTCGCATTGCGGGCAGCGCTTGGGCATGCGGAACGGCTTCGTCCCGTCCGGGCGCAGGTTCTTCAGCGTTTCGACGACTTCGGGGATGATGTCGCCCGCCTTGCGGACCACCACCGTGTCGCCGATGCGCACGT
>CAZIQM010000053.1:0-7239 GCA_964541635.1 uncultured Candidatus Peribacteria bacterium
CTGACGATCGCCTTCAAGATGATCCCGCGCGACGTGTGGCACGATTACGAGAGAAAGACGCACCGGAATGATGTGATCGACGTTTAATTGAACAAATATTGTATTCAACCATTGCGCCGTACCGGGAAATGCATAGAATGACCCGGTCACTTCGTGTTGATCGCAGCGGTCCTGGCCCACGGCAAAGTGCCCTGGGAATCCTCCGCGCAGGCGAGATGAGATACGAAGGGTGCCCCCAAGGATCCGACCATCGCTCCCCTCTCGCGACGCGGGCACGTCGTGCGAACCCTTAGCCACTTTTTTCTCTCCTATCCTATGGCGTCCGTCATTCCCTCCGAAAAGGAGCTTCTCGAAGCCGCGTGCCACTTCGGGCACCCGCGCGAGAAGTGGAACCCGAAGATCGCCCCGTACCTCTACGGCGAGCGCAAGGGCATCCACATCTTCAACCTCATCAAGACCCGCGAGGGCCTCGAGAAGGTCTGCGAAAACCTCAAGACGCTGCAGTCCGGCGGCAAGACGATCCTGTTCGTCTCCACGAAGCAGCAGAGCATCCCGTTCATCGAGGAGCTCGGCCGCAGCGTGAACCAGCCCGTCGTCACGAAGAAATGGATCCCGGGCCTCCTCACGAACTGGCCCACGATCAAGAAGCGCATCCAGTACTACCTCGACCTCAAGCGGTCGTTCCAGACCGGCGAAGTCGAGAAGTACACGAAGAAAGAGCAGACGGAGCTCCGCAAGAGCCTCGCCAAGCTCGAGATCGCGCTCTCCGGCGTGGCCGGCATGAAGGGCCTGCCCGACGCGCTGTTCGTCATCGACGGCGTCCGCGACCACGTCGCGGTGCTCGAGGCGAAGAAACTCTCGATCCCCGTGTTCGGCATTTGCGACAGCAACGCCAACCCGCACGAGTACACCGCCTGCGTCCCGGCCAACGACGACGCCGTCCGCTCGATCGCCCTCATCCTCAAGACGATCCGCGATGCCCTCCTCACGGCCAAGCCCGAAGACATGAAGGCCGCCGCCTGATTCCCCTCCTCCTTTCCCCAACCGCACATGTCCATCTCCGCCTCAGCCATCGCATCGCTCCGCGCCCGCACGGGCGTGTCCATCTCCGCCTGCAAGGAAGCCCTCGAGGAATCCGGCGGCGACGAGGAAAAGGCCATCGAGCTGCTCCGCAAGCGCGGGCTCGCCCAGGCCGCCAAGAAGGCCGCTCGCGAGCAGGCCGAAGGCCTCGCGTTCGTGGCCGAATCCGGCAACAAAGTCGCCGTGGTGCTCCTGCGCTGCGAGACCGACTTCGTCGCCCGCGACGATAACTTCCAGAAAACCGGGAACGAGATCGCCCAGGCCCTCCTGAGCGGCGGCGAATCCGCGGCCAAAGCGAAGGCGGAAGGCCTCATCCCGGAGCTGGTCCAGAAGCTCGGCGAAAACATCACCCTCGGCGAACTCCACCTCGTGGAGGGATCGACGATCGGTTCCTACCTCCACAGCAACGCGAAGATCGCGACGGTCGTCGCCCTCGACGGCGGCACCAAGGAGCACGCGCGCGACGCCGCCATGCACGCCGCCGCCGCCAGCCCGAAGGTCGTCTCCCCCGAGGAAATCACGGACGACGTCGTGGAGAAGGAGAAGGAAATCTGGCGCGAGCAGCTGAAGAAGGAAGGCAAGCCCGAAGCCATGTTCGACAAGATCATGGTCGGCAAGGAGAAGAAGTTCCGCGAAGAGAGCGCGCTCCTGAAGCAGCAGTTCGTGAAGGACCCGTCGCAGACGGTCGAGCAGTACCTTGCCGGCGCGAAGGTCACGGGCTACGTCCGCGTCTCGGTCGCCTGACGTTGTTTCCACGGTGAAAACGAAAAGGGCCTTCGGGCCCTTTTTCATGTCACTTGTTGTCGCGTCCCGCCCAGGTGTGCCAGGGCATCTCGATTTCGTCGAGCGGGATATCGTCGATGGAGCGGGCGACGTCTTCGCCGGCGACGTGTTTCACCGCACGGTGCACGAAACGGCGCAAAACGAACGTGAGCACGAGCAACGCGCCGAACGCGGAGAGCACGATCGCGACCTTCCCCAACCCTGGCGTATCGCCGATGAGTCCGGCGATCGTTTTCACGCGGACGCACTCGTTGGTGCACGAATCGCCGCCGTCGCACTCTTCGCCGTTATCGGTCACCTTGTCGCCGCAGCGCGGCGCGCTGCAGTCGTTGCGGCAGGCGTTCGCGAGGTAGTCGGAATTGTTGCCGCCGGCGTCGCACTGTTCGTCTTTCTGGACGATGCCGTCGCCGCACGAGGGTTTCGCGCACTTGTTCGTGCAGCCGTCGTTGTCGAGGGCGTTGCCGTCGTCGCACTGTTCGCCCCGTTGGACCGCCCCGTCGCCGCAGCGCGGGAGTTTGCACGCGATGGTGCATCCGTCGGTGTCGAGCGTGTTGCCGTCGTCGCACTGTTCGCCCGGGTCCTTCGTCGCGTTGCCGCAGCGGGCGACGTACGACGCGGACGACGACGAAGACGAAACGGCGGGCGGCGCGGACGAAACGCTTTCGGACGACGCGGAGGACGACTGGGGTGCCGCGGCGCACGATTGCTTGAATTCGCGCGTGCAGCCGCCGGAACACACGCCGTCGCCGCTGCACACGGGAACGCTGCACACGGTGCCGCACGACGCCGCCGTGAACCGCAACACCGTCGTGAGTTTGCCCGTCGCGGGATCGATCGCGTAGATCTCCTCGCGCTTCGGCTCGCATTCCTCGCCGAGCTCTTTCGACACGACGCCGTCGCCGCACGCCAGGAACATGCACACGTTCGAACAATTGCCCGCGCCGTTGCGCGCGGCGCCGTTGTCGCACTCCTCGCCTTCCTCCACGGTGCCGTTGCCGCAGGTCTCCGACAGTTGTTTCAGCGGGCATCCGGGAACGCCGTACGTCTTGCCGACGCAATCGACGTGCGCCACGTCGGCGCGCACCTGCCTCCCGACGGTACCCACGAGCGCGGTCGTCGCGACGATCGCCGCCATGAACAGGACGGGTGTGTATTTGTTCATTTCCCATCATTCTAGCACAAATCGCCATTTGATGCCACGGCAATGTGCTTCGGGAAGCCTCCGCCGCGGGGGTAAAGTCGACCTGGCAAAAAACCTCGTTTTCCTGTATAATTCTCAGTAAACATGATCAAGCCGGACATCCTCATCGCCGAAGACGATCCCGTCCTCCGCAACCTCTACGTGAAGAAGTTCTCCGTGGCGGGTTTCCCGATCCGGGCGGTCGAAGACGGCGAACAGGCCCTGGCGGCGCTCAAGGAGCGCTTCCCCCAGGTGCTGGTCCTCGACATCCACATGCCGAAAATCGACGGCTTCCAGGTCCTCGAACAGTTCCCCCGCGCGCAGCGCGCATTCCCGGTCGTGATGCTCACGAACTTCGCGGACGAGAAGTCGAGGGAACGCGGCAAGGACCTCGGCGCCGACGAGTACTTCATCAAGAAGGACATGACGATCAAATCGCTGCTCGAGATGGTCGAGCGCGTGTACGCCGATTGGCAGAAAACGCACCCGGGAGCGTGAGGCGCAAGAAGTGTGGTAGATTTTTGGCATGCCAAAACGAGGCGCCCGCGCCGTTATCATCATCGACCGAAAAGCGATATTGATCCATCGAAAACACGCCGGGCGTGAATATTGGGTGAGTCCTGGAGGTACCGTGGAAGCAGGCGAATCGCTGGAGGAGGCGGTGAAACGCGAAGTGTTCGAGGAGGTAGGAATCGCCGTAGACATCGGCGAACAATTATTCCAACAATCCTTCACGGACGGCGGCGGAAACGAAACGATTCAAACATTTTTCTCATGCAATTACGCAGGAGGAGACATCGGTACAGGAAAGGGGTCAGAAATGGTTCGTTCCAACGATGCTGATTTTTACGGCGTAACGCTCGTGGGCGTCGACGAAATTCTTTCGATGGATATCGTGCCGACGGAATTCAAACAAGCGCTGATCGAAAGAATGACATGACCTGTGCCTTCATGAATAAGAACGCTTTTTACCTCACCCCTAACCCCTCTCCTACCAACCCGGCAGCCACCCAGGAGAGGGGGATTTTTAATGCGACAGAATGCTCGTATGCCAAATGATGAAACACGAATTGAGCGTTACGGTCGCAAGCTCCATTATGCACGTCAGCTACGAAAACACATGACGGTGGCGGAGAAAAAACTTTGGTCAGCATTACGAAATCACAAACTTGGAAACTTAAAATTCCGACGACAGGTGCCGTTGAGCGAATACATCGTCGATTTCCTTTGCCATGAACCGAAGCTAGTTGTCGAAGTGGATGGTTCATCGCATGAAACTCAAAAAGAATACGACGAAGAACGGGAACAGGCTCTGCGTTCAGAAGGTTATACGATTATTCGTTTTACGAATGAGGAAGTACTCAACAACTTTCACATTGTCCTAGGCGAGATCTTGCAAACCGCCCTCCCCTCTCCCGGCGGGCGTATCGGCAGTGGGAGAGGGGTCGGGGGTGAGGTTCGTTAAAGCCCGAGCCACGACATCCACCGCGAGACCCAGAGGAACGCGGGCGGACCGGAGAGCGGTTTGCTGACGAGCACGTCGTGGCGCAGCATTTCCTTGAGGTGCCACAGCGCGCGCATGCGCCCGCGGATGAGCACGTTCACCTCGCCCATTTCGTCGAGCGAGCCTTTGTAGAGGTTCGCGGAACCCAGGAACGCCGACGTGCTGTCGACGAGGATCACTTTCGAATGGCAGAAGCCCGGGTACAGGAACACGCGGATGTTGCTGAGATCGCCTTCGGTCATGAGGCGCCCGATCGCGAGCATGTTCGTGTGGCCGTGGAAATTCGATTTGCCGGGAATGATGATCGTGAGCCTGATGCCCCGCTTGCTCATCGCCACCAGTTCGTCGATCACTTCGGGGTCCGACAGGTACGCGTGCTCGACCACCACCTGCTCCTTCGCGGAACGGAGGAGCTCCATGAACGCGGGGCGGATGTCCTTCGACTCCTCCGTGTTCGCGACGATCCTCACGGGAACGCGCTTTTGCGCGGGTTTCTTGCGCAGAAGGAATTGCTCGACGATCGAGGAACCCCGGAGCTCCACCATCGAATCGTGCCATTCGTAACGGTACTCGTCGGCGATGTTCATGCCGCCGAGGAGCAGCGTGTGGCCGTCGATGACGTAGACTTTCGCGTGGTCGCGGTGCGTGTCGTACGAAATGCGGATGCGCGGGTGGTTCCAGAAGGCCTTCCAGAGCGCCTCGCCCGAGGTCTTGGTGCCGAGGAAGTCGCTGTACGATTCGAAGAAATCCCCCACGGCTTCTTTCTGGATTTCCACCGTCACGCCGCGGTCGGCCGCGTCGAGCAACCACCGCGCGACCTGCCGCCCCGTGCGGTCATCCTTCCAGATGAACATCTGGATGACGATGCTCACGCTCGCGCGCCCGATGAGCGTTTCGATCCTGCGGAACACGTCGTAGCCGTCGATCCACAACCGCACTTCCCTGTCCCCCGCGAGCGACCGCAACGATCCGCCGGTCCGCTGCACGAAGTTCGCCTGCATGCGGTAGTACATGCGGAGGCTTTGGACGCGCCGCTGCCCCCGTTTGCCGAATAGATACCTCATAGTGCCCCGGAGCGCGCTTCTGAGGTGGTGGCGCAGCAGCTGGAGCCAGAGGAGGGACAGGGGGCGTTTCACGGGAGGACAGTATAGGCCCGAAGCATGAAATCTGGTACAATGGTACGATACTTTCGATGGCCGACATTATCGCTGCCATTGGCCTTCTCCTCGGCATCGCCGCCGCCACGGCGGTCGCGCTGTCGTTGCTGCGTTGGAACGCGGACCGGAAGCGCGAGGAAGAGATCGTGTTCCTGCAACTCTTGGTCCCGAAGAAGGAATCGCGCGAGGAGAAAGAGTCGGAATCGGAGCAATTCGGCAAGGACTACAAGGAGGTGATCGGCGTCATGGACCACTTGTTCCAATCGCTCCACGCCCTCCACAACGGGAAATTGTCGCGGCATTGGACGGGGCAGCCGTTCTTCTCGCTCGAGTACGCGGCGCTCGCCGGCGAAATCCTGTTCTTCGTCGCGTGCCCGCGGCGCTATTCGGCGCTCGTCGAAAAACAAATCACGTCGTTCTACCCGGAGTGCATCATCGACGAAGTCGAGGATTACAACATCTTCACGCCCACGAGCGTGACCGCGGTGAAGAGCCTGTGGCCCGGCGGTCCGGCCGTCTCGACCTTCAAAACGTACCAACAGCTGAAGAGTGACCCGCTGAACTCGATCACGAACGCGTTTTCGAAACTGAAGGGCGACGAAGGCGCGGCCGTGCAGATCGTCCTGCGGCCCGCCAAGTCGGGCTGGCAGAAGAAATACCAGGACGAAGCCGCGGACCTGTTGAATTCGAAGAAGAAGAAACGCGGTTCGTGGATGAACCCCGTGTTCTGGCTCCGCAGCATCGTGGACGTCTTCACGTCCGGGGACGGCACGTTGGGCGAAGAGAAGCACGAAGGCGGCCGCGTGTCGCAGATGGTGGAGGAATACAGCAAGGCGCTCGACGAAAAAGCGGGCAACCCCGGCTTCAGCGGCGTCGTCCGCCTCGTCGCCTCCGCCGCCACGCAACAGCGCGCGGCGTCGATCCTCGATTCGATCGACGCGTCGTTCAGCCAGTTCAACGAAGTACGCGGCAACTCGTTCAAGTCGGGATCCATGGAAAACAAGCGGTCGCTGCTCGAACGGTTCGTCCGCCGCTCGCCGCGCCGGTCTGTGCGCGAATGCCTCCGCCACAGGCCGTTCCTGTTCGGCTCGGCCGAGCTCGCCAGCGTGTTCCACCTGCCGCACAGCAAGTACAACAAGGTTGAGACGATCAAGTGGCAGAACTTCAAGGTCGCGCCCGCCCCGAAGAACATGCCCGAGGAAGGATTGTTCCTCGGCACCAACACCTACCGCGGCGAGAAGAAGAAAATCTTCATGAAGAACGACGACCGCTTCCGCCACTTCTACATCATCGGGCAAACCGGCACGGGTAAATCGTCGATCATCCAGCTCATGGCGCGCCAGGACTTCCACAACGGGAAGGGCGTGTGCGTGGTCGACCCGCACGGTTCGCTCATCGACGACCTGCTCCCGTACATCCCGCGCGAGCGCGCCGACGACGTGATCTACTTCAACCCGGCGGACACCGAACGCCCGATGGGCTTGAACATGCTCGAAGGCAAGACCGAGGAAGAGCGCGACCTCATCGCCCTCGAC
>CAZIQM010000054.1:0-6821 GCA_964541635.1 uncultured Candidatus Peribacteria bacterium
GGGAGCGGTCTCGGCGCCGTCGGCCGCTTCGAAACCGGGTTCGGGCTGGAAACCGAACACTGAGGCCAAAATCATGCCCGGGAAGCGCCGAACCGTGAGGTTGTAGTCACGCACGGCGTTGTTGTAATCGAGGCGGGCGACCGAGACGCGGTTTTCCGTGCCCTCGAGTTCGGTGATGAGGTCGCGGAAGGCTTCCGTCGACTTCAACTGCGGGTACGCCTCCACCGTCACCATGAGCCGGCCGAGCGCGCTATCGAGCTTCGTGGCGGCCTCCACGCGGTTTTCGAGCGATCCCCCGCTCTGCCACTGCGTGCGGGCGGCGGTGACGTCCGTGAGGGTTTGCTGCTCGAAGGCGGCGCTGCCCTTCACCGAGTTCACGACGTTCGGGATCAAGTCGAACCGCCGCTGGTACTGCGTTTCGACGGCGCTCCACGCCGTGTCGACGTTCTGGCGCCCGGTGACGAGCGCGTTGTAACCGGACACGGCCCACAGCGCGAGCACGATGGCGACCGCGACGAGGCCGATGAGCACCATAAGGGAACGCTTCATGGTCGATGGGGGGAAATCCCCCGCATCGTACCAGACTCACGCCGAGAGCGATTTGACGTCTTCCAGGATTTCCGCCGCATGTTCTTGGGGCGATACCTTCGGGTACACCTTCGCGACCGTTCCGTCGGGCGAAACGAGCACGGAACTCCGCAGCACCCCCATGTAGGCCTTGCCGTACATCGAACGTTCGCCCCACGCGCCGTAGGCCTCGAGGACGGCTTTCGACGGGTCGGCGAGCAGGGTGAACCCCAAGCGGTGTTTCGCGGCGAACCCGGCGTGGCTTTCGACGGAATCGGGGCTGATCCCGACCACGGCGATGCCCGCCGCGGCGAACTCCCCCTGCATGTCGCGGAACGCGCACGCTTCGGTCGTGCACCCGGGCGTGTCGTCCTTCGGGTAAAAGTACAGCACCGTCCAGGAACCGGAAAAATCGCGCAGCGAACGGAAGGTCCCCCGCTGGTCCGCGAGGGAAAACGACGGTGCCGGCGATCCGACGGTCAGGGTCACGCGAGGATGGACCACGACACGATCGCACCGATCACCGCCGAGAGCAACAATTCGTGCGACGCGTAGATGGCCCACGCTTTACGGGACGTGTCCTCGAACACCGCGTGGATGAGCGACGGGATGACGAAGAAGGTCAAACAGGACGCGAACGCGAACAGCGTCCCCTGCGGGACGGTCCGGACGCCGAGCCACGAAAACAGCACGTTCATGCACACCGCAAAGAGCGCCCCGAGGACGACGGCGATCGAAATCGCCTGCATGGGCGTCGTGCGCATGTTCTGCATTTTCTCTTCCGTCAGGCCGACTTCCTCCATCCAGACGCGCCCGAACATGAACGGCGAATACCACGCCCCGCCGACGACGATGCTCGCGATGACCGACAGGACGATGCCGATGATTTCCGTGAGCGTGACGGTGAACATGGGGCGTGGGAAAACGGTCGCCCATTCTAGTCCCCTTCCCGGTGGCCGAACAGGGCTTTTACCTTCGCCCGCGGCGGAATCCCCCGCGTCCGCCACCTCCGCCCCCGGACCTGCGAGGGGGTCCGGAACGCCGGAAACCGCCGCTTTGGCCCCGCGGGGCGCGGTCATCGGATTCCTTGGCCCACGACGCGGCTTCGACCGACGAGCTGAGCGCCGGCAAGGTGCCGAGGTCGCTCGGGAACTTCGTGGGGATTTTCACGCGCGTGAGGCGCTCGATGCTGCGGATGTCGCCCGCCTGCTCCGGCAACGCGAAGGACACTGCCTTGCCCGATCGCCCGGCGCGCCCCGTGCGCCCGATGCGGTGCACGTAGTCGTTGGGGTCCTGGGGAAGGTCGTAGTTCACGACGAGTTCGATGCCCGTGACGTCGATGCCGCGCGCGGCGATGTCGGTGGCGACGAGCACCCGGTACTTGCCCGACTTGAAACCGTCGAGCGCTTCGCGGCGCTGCGCGAGCGAGCGGTTGCTGTGGATTTCGGCGGCGGTGTGGCCCATGGCGCGGACGAGCGTCGTGATCTTCTTCGCGCCGTGCTTCGTGCGCGAGAAGACGAGGACGGATCCGGCGTGGTCGGCGAGGAGCTTCTGCAGGAGCTGCGTCTTCATGTCGCGGCGCGCGATGATGACTTCTTGCTCCACGCGTTCGGCGGTCGTGCCCTGCGTGGCGACTTCCACGCGCAACGGCAATTGCATGTGTTTGGTGGCCATCGAGACGATTTCGTTCGGCATAGTGGCCGAGAAGAGCATCGTGTGCCGCTCTTTCGGGACCTCCGCGAGGATCTTGTTGATCTGCGGGGCGAAGCCCATGTCGAGCATGCGGTCGGCCTCGTCGAGGACCAACGCGACGACGCTCTTGAGCGTGATGGTTTTTTGTTCCAGGTGGTCGATGAGGCGGCCCGGCGTGCACACCACGATGTGCGGGCGGTTGCGGATCATGTTCCGCTGCAAATTCATGGACGCGCCGCCGATGAGCACCGCCGTCCGCACGCCGAGCGGTCCGCCGATCTTCTGCAGCGTTTCGTCGACTTGCAGCGCGAGCTCGCGCGTGGGAAGCACCACGAGCCCGTGGCCCTTTCCTTGCAGCATCGACTGGATGAGCGGGATGCCGAAGGCGAGGGTTTTCCCCGTGCCCGTCTGGGCGATGCCGATCATGTCCTTGCCTTCGATGCACGCGGGAATGGCCGCGTGTTGGATCGGCGTGGGAGTGACGAAGTTGTTGCGGTCGAGGACGTCGAGGATGGCGGGAGCGATCCCGAGGCCCCGGAACGTGGCTTCTCCGCCCGTGGGGGCAGCGTTCATAGGACCGTAGGATAGCCGTCGGAAACCCCCTTGGACAGCGGAAAACGCATCAATCTTCGATATGGGTCGTTTCGCTGTCGTCCACGCCCTCCGCGTCGACGTCCAGCCGCACGGTATCGCCGTCGTCGGCGCTGGTGCGGATGCGGACGTTGAGGATGAGCGTGACGTCGTCGTCGCCGTCGATATCCACGTTGTCCCAGCGGACTTCGCTGCCGCTGAGGTCGCCGTTTTCGCTCGAGGAGACGTACGTCATGTCGCCGTCCAGGCGGGCGCGCACGTCGACCGACGTATCGTCGTTGTCGCGGTTTTCCACGCGGATGCGGTACGTGACCGTGTCGCCGGGCTGCGCCGGATCATCGGAGTCCGTGATCGACACGCGGATGTCGCCGTCGTCGTTGTTGTCATCGTTATTATCCTCGATGCGCGTGTCTTCCGTGTCTTCGTCGTCCCCCGCTTCCACGCGGACGCGGACGGTATCCCCGTCGTTGACGCTGCTGCGGGGGCGCACCGACAGGAGGAGGGTTTTCGTTTCGTCGCGGGCGATCGAGATGTTCTCCCACTCCACTTCGTCGCCGCCGCGCAGGTCGCCGTTGTCGGACGCCGAGACGAACGACGTTTCGCCGTCGAGGAACGCGGTCGGGTCGATCGTGATGATCTGGTTTTCGTTGTTCGTGATGCGGATGCGGTACGTGATCACTTCGCCCTCTTCCACCGGGTCGGCGGCGTCCGTGATCGACACCGTGACGTTCGCGTCGTCATCGTTGTTATCGTTGCCGTTGCCGTCGTCGATGCGCGTCGTTTCGGTGAACGAGCGGCCGTCGGCGCGCACGCGCAGGGTGACCGAGTCGTTGTCGTCCAACGACGAGTCCATGCGGACCGTGAGGAGGAGCGTTTCGGTGTCGTCTTCGTTCACGTCGACGTCGTCCCACTCGACGGTGTCGCCGCTGCGGTCGCCGTCCTGCGACGCTGCAACGAAGGTCATGTCGTCGTCGAGCTCGGCCTCCACGTCGACGCTTTCGTCGCGGTTGCCGCGGTTGTCGATGCGGATGCGGTAGGTGACGGTGTCGCCGGCATCGACGGGATCGTCGCTATCCTCGACCGTGATGCGGATGTCCTCGTTATCGTTGTCGTCGTCGTTGTTGTCATCGTTCCCGTCGCGGATCTCCGTCAACTCTTCGTCGATTTCGTCGTCGGCGCGCACGCGGAGCTTCACCGTGTCGCCCGCGTTGTTACGAACGCGGACGCGGAGCGTGTACACCACGTCGTCATCGTCGTCGATGTTCACGTCGTCCCAATCGACGCGGTCCTGTTCGTGGTCGCCGCCGCCAGTAGCCGACACGAACGACACGTCGTCGTCCAATTCGGCGCGGATGTCGACATCCACGTCGTCGTTGTCGTCGTTCTGCACGCGGATGCGGTACTCGATGATGTCGCCTTCGTCGGCGCGCACCGGATCGTCGGTGATCGACACCGTCAGGTCATCGTGGTCGTCGTCGTGCTCGATGTCCTCTTCGTCGTCGTTGTTATCGTCGTTGTCGTCGCCGCGGTTGCGGACCGACACGAGCACTTCGTTGGCCTGCGAAACCGACAGCGGGTCGGCGATCGAACGGATCGATTCCGGGATGGCGTCCCACTCCGCGAGTTTCTCGATAGCGGGGCGGTACCAAATGCTGTCGCCCGGCAGCGACACGCGCTCGAGGCGCATGGCGAAAACCGCCGCGTCGACGAGCGTGACGCTCTGGTAGGGGTGGAAACGTCCGTCGCCGAAGCCCGTCACGTAGCCGCGGGCCTTTGCTTCGCACACCGCCGGGGCGAACGCCTGGTTCGTCACGTCGGGGAAGCAATTGCCGCCGTTCCCGTAGAGGCCTTTCGACGCCATCATGTTCACGATGAAGTCGGCACGCGTGATCGCGGCGCTCTGCGCGGATGCCGCGAGGGGCAGCGCGAGAAGGAGGGTGACGATGGACAGGCGGAGGGAATGCTTCATATGCCGAAGTATATTCCCACAATCATCCATTCTTGGCAATGGGATCGTTTTCGCCGCTTCGATAGGTTTTACGCATGCAAATCTCTTGGTTCGTTCTCTCGCTCGGCGCCCTGGCCACCTGGGGCGTATGGGGCGTGTTCGGCAAAATCGCCTCGAGCACCCTCGATGGCCGAAGCCTGTTTTTCTACCAACTCGTGACCGGCATCGTCGTCGTCCTCGTCGCGTTCGCCGCGACGGGATTCCGTCCGCAGTGGCATTCGGCGGACGGAACGCTGAACCCGGGCATCAAGTGGGCGATCGCAACGGGCCTGGTCTCGGCGCTGGGGCAGATCCTCTACTTCTCCGCGCTCGGCAAAGGAAAGGCGTCGATCGTCGTGCTCATGACGGGCCTGTACCCCGTCGTCACGATCCTCCTGGCGTTCTTGGTCCTCCGCGAAACGATCACCTGGACGCAAGGCGCGGGCATCGGGCTCGCGATCGCGTCGATGGTCTTGCTGTCGCTGTAACCGCCGGAGGGCGGAATCGAATCAGGCGATTTTCACGACGTGGTCGTTCCCGTCCACCGCCGGGAATTGGCGCGTGACCGCAGGATCATGGAACGGGAGGATGACCGTTTTGCGGTTGTCCGCGTCCGTTTTCACGACCGCCCCTTTTTGCGCGCCGGCCGGATCGATCGCGTCGATGCGGGCTTTCATCTCGCGCACGAAGGCGACGTTCTTCGCCTTGTCGCCGATGCGGTAGCCGATCGTCCTCCCCTCTTCCGCGTTCGCCAGCACGTAGCATTCGTCGGCCACGAACACGTACGTCGTGTCGCCCACGTCCATTTCCGCCACGCACGATCCCGGCGTGTGGCCGCCGATCATGCGCATCGTCACGCCCTCGAATTCGTACGCGTCGTCGAACTCCGTGAGCGTGCCCCCTCCCCTGCGCGCCTTCAGGTTCTCCGTCACGGCCGGCGTGTCGTTCGTGGCGAGGAGCGTGTCGAGCGCCGTGCGGTTCATGTGCACGTGCGCGTTGGGAAACAGGTGTTGCCCGCCCGCATGGTCGAAATCGTGGTGCGTGAGCATCACGTCGGTCACGTCGGACGTCTTCACGCCGATCGTCGAAAGCAACGTCGGGATGTCGTGGAGCACGAACTTCTTTCCGTTGAGCGTGTCCATGTTCCACGCTTTGAGGATGTCGTGACTGGTAAAGCCGGTATCAAGGAGGATCGTGCGCACCTTCTCCTGGGTGGTGATTCGGATCACGTAGAAGAGCCAGTTGAACGGCACGAACTCCGTGCCCTTCCCGAACTCGGCGTCCTGGGTATCGCTCGGGGCAAACACCTGGTCGGCGTAGTAATCGGCGTCCGCGTACTGGACGGCGTAGATGTCGACGGAGCGGTCGGGGGTGGCCATAGGCGAACGATACTAGCATTCCCCTGCGCTTATGCGTACCATCCCCGCGTCGGTTTCCCGTCGGGACGTAGCTCAGTTGGTAGAGCGTACGGTTCGGGACCGTAAGGCCGCAGGTTCGAGTCCTGTCGTCCCGACCATCGTCCGCCCTTCGCCCTCGTGACGGGGGCTTTTACCAGAGCCGCCCGGGCCTCTTTTTCACGTGCATGGGTGCTCCGCCCAAGCCACCCCCTACCGTATATAAAGAAACATTTATTGATTCTGTGAAGACCTCTCCCAAGCCCAAAACACCACACATTGTATACAAATTTTATACAAGTATGGTGTAACGAACATCGCTGTCCTCCGTTGAAATAGCCCTCGGATCCCCTCCCCCGGGCACTCCCCCTCCCTGAACCGCGTACACAAGAGTAGATCAAGTGTTACTCGACAACAAAAACACCCTCCGTACACTCCCCGCACCCCACCCGGGGTCTTACTATGGATACCGTGAAGTTCACGACTCACCGTGCTGCTTCGCTGCCCCTCGTGCTCATGCACGTTGCGTGCATCACCATCCTCTCGCTGAGCATGGTGATCAGCCTCCCGACGATCCACTAAGAGGATCC
>CAZIQM010000055.1:0-6344 GCA_964541635.1 uncultured Candidatus Peribacteria bacterium
CGCACCAGCATCTGCCCCTTAGGAGAGGGCCGTTCTTCTCTTGAACTACGGGGCCTTGTACTACGGATAGTGCCCAACGTAGCGGTTGTTGTCAGTTTTTTTCTGGCGCCCTCCGGGCGCGTGAACTACGGGGCCATGCGCCCAGGGTACCGACTCTTTCCGGCATGGATAGTCTTTGTGATCCCTTAATAGCGCTTCGATACCGTCGTGGCATGCATCAAGAGCTCCAAGAGATGGTATTCGAGGCATACATGAAATTCGCGGACCGTGCGTGTTCGCAGGTGGGCATGTACATGGAAGAGTGCGATTGCTCGCTCCCGGTGGCCACCGCCAGACTGAAATCCCACCCAGGTTTTGTCATTCGTGCCGAACATGCGGAAACCATCGGATCCCTGACCAAACGGTACCAAATGGAGTGTTCGAAGCTGATGGAGCACACGCTCTTTCGCTTGGGCATCCTGCAACATGAATCCCTCGTGGAACTTATCCGCATGCACATGAAGAAGACGTTCGGATTGGAGCCGCCCGTGTCGCAATGAAGGACCAAGGATCTTGCGGCGGTGGTATACTCAGGCCCTATGAAGAAACACCTCGCACTCATCACGGTTCTCTCCCTCCTTCCCGTCGCGGCATTCGCGCTGGATTTCCAGCACGGTGACGACGACTACAGCGACGCCGGCAAGTTTTCGACCGCCGAGCGGGCCGCGATCAGCGTCCTGACCGAGGTCGGAGCGGTCCAGGGGAATCCCGACGGGAGCTTCGCCCCCAGCCGCACGCTCAACCGCGCGGAATTCACCAAAATCGCGCTGCTCAGCATGCACGTCGACGTCTTCGACGACGACGCCTCCGCCTGTTTCCCCGACGTCCCGAAGGACGCGTGGTTCAGCCGCTACGTGTGCAAAGCGAAGAAGGACGGCGTCGTGCAGGGAAATCCCGACGGGCTCTTCCACCCCGAGCGCCCGGTGAACGACGCGGAAGCCACCAAGATCCTCGTGGAGTTGGCCGGCTACACGCTGCCCGAACCCTCCCCCACCGAGCGGTGGGCCTGGTACACGGCGTACATCCGCGCGGCGCAGGAGCACGGCGTGGCGCTGCCCGGCAGCATCGAGCCCGATCATGAACTGACCCGCGGACAGATGGCCCGCCTCGCGGCCGCGTTCGTCGCGGAGGCGAACGGGGAGCTTGATGACTACCGCGATGCCGAGAAGGGGCGCTTCGCCCCGGCGTCGTCGTCTTCCTCGTCGCAGGAATCCGAAGCGTCGTCCGTGAGTTCGTCTTCCTCGTCCTCGTCGTCCTCAAGCTCGGTGAAAACGTCGCAGCTCCCCGCCAAAAACAGCTTCCTGCTCGCCGGCGAGCGCACGCCGCTCATCCTGGGCGGCACCACGGAGAGCGCCGACGAAGCCTCCTACCTGCGCGTCGTGAAGTTGGTCCTGCGCCGCGAGGTGAACGCGATCGGCAAGGTGTACTTCGTCGAAGACGACGGCGACGTGATCGCGGAATTGCAGCCCGCCACCTCGGACAACAGCGACCACCGCAAGTGGGAAGTCACGGTGACCGGCGCGTCGTACCAATTCGCGGCCGACGTGCCGACGAAGGTCGGCATCGCGTTCGATCTGGATCCCAAGGACGGCGGTGGCTCGAGCAACGAGCTCGTGGAAGTCGAGAGTTTCTCCATGCAGGCGGAGGGCGTCACGTCGGGCAACACGAAGTACCTCTTCCTCGATAGCCAGGTCTATCCGCAGCACCAGACGGCGTTCGGGAAGCTCACGTTGGCCAAGAGCGTCCTCCCGACGTCCGGCACCCTGAAGGTCGGCACGCAGCGCCAGGTCGCGTCGGTGAAGTTCATGGCGGACAGCGCGACCGGGGGCCAGGTGTTCGTGAAAGGCGTCGATTTCCTCCTGATGGCGTCCGATGTCACGGTCTCGAACTTCAAGATCGGCGACGCCGCGGCGAACATGCTCGCCGACTGCGGCGTGGAGAAGGAAAGCGAGACCCACGTCGTGTGCCAGATGATCCCGGACGGGCGCGCCTACGTCGGCGGCGAAGGAACGCTTTTGAACCTCTACGCGGACGTGTCGTTGCCCGCGCCGGTCGACGGCCACCTCAACTTCGTGCTCTCGGGCCGCGGACGCATCGGGCAGGCGGGTTCGTTCATGTGGACGGACCAGTCCGGCACGTTCAACTGGATCGAAGAAGACGTGCCGTTCGGCGGCAACACCGGCTGGACCGTGGTCCCCTGATCACTCCAAACCGATCGGTTGGCGATATTGCAACGCCTCGGCCACGTGCCGGGGCGTTATCGCGTCGGCGCCTTCGAGGTCGGCCACCGTGCGCGCGACCTTGATGGCGCGGTGGTAGCTGCGGGCGGAGAGGCCCAGCCGCCCCGCGGCCTGGCGCAGGAGCGTCTCCGAGGCGTCGTCGAGCGCGCAGAACTTCTGCAGGTCGCGGATGCTCATTTCCTTGTTGGTCGAAATCGGCATGCCGGCGAACCGCGCGCGTTGGCGTTCGCGGGCCGAGACGACCCGGCGCAGGATCGCGTCCGTGGTTTCGCCCGTGCGGGCCCTGCGGTGCGACAGATCCTCGAGCGGCACGGGTTGCACGTCGATCGTGAGGTCGATGCGGTCGAGGAACGGCGCGCTGATGCGCCGTTTCATCGTGGCGGCGGTGGCGGCAGCGTGCGCGGGCGGGTTCATGGCCGCGACGAGCAACACGTCCGCGGGATAGGTGGCGCTCCCCTGCACGCGGTTGATGGTCACCCGGCGGTCCTCCAACGGCTGGCGCAGCACGTCGAGGACGTTCGGCGGGAACTCGGCCACTTCGTCGAGGAAGAGGACGCCCCGGTGCGCGAGGCTGATCTCGCCCGGGCCGGGCACTTGGCCGCCGCCCACGAGCGACGTGCCGCTGGCGGTATGGTGCACGGAACGGAAGGGGCGCTGCCGCACGAGCGGCGTACGCGCTGAGAGCAGGTTCGCCACCGAGTACACCTGCGTGACCTCGAGCGATTCCTCGGGCGAGAGCGGCGGCAATATGCCGCGTAGCGCCTGCGCCAGGAGCGTTTTGCCCGATCCGGGCGCGCCGCTCATCAGGACGTTGTGGCCGCCCGCAGCGGCGATTTCCAGCGCGCGTTTCGCCTGTTCCTGGCCGCGGATGTCGGCGAAGTCGACCGTCACGTCGCTCGCGGCGCTCGACGCCGGCGGATCGAACGCCGGTGCCGCGCGTTCGCCTTTGAGGATGGCCAGGAGATCGTTGAGGCATTCCGCCGCCACCACCGTGACGCCCGGGACGAGCGACGCTTCCGCGCCGTTCACCGCGGGCACGATGAGCGTCTTGATGCCGTGGTCGCGGCACGCGATGGCCGCGGGCAGCACGCCCGTGACGTGCCGGAGGCCGCCGTCGAGCGCGAGCTCGCCCATCACGGCGGTGCTCTTCAGCGCGTCGTCGGGGAGTTCCAGGAGTTCGTGCGCCAGGAGGAGGCCGATGGCGATCGGCAGGTCGTAGCGCGGCCCGACCTTCTTGAGGTCCGCGGGCGCCAGGTTGATCGTGACGTTGCGGCCCGTCGGCAGCTTGAACCCGCTCGAGCGCAGCGCCATGCGGACGCGCTGCTTGCTCTCCTGCACGGCGGTGTCGCCGAGGCCGACGATGGTGATGCAGCTTTCGCCCGGGGCGGAACCGATTTCGACCGTCACGCGTTCGGGCTGCAAACCGAGCATGGGAGGAAAAGAAAGTGGGTGTACTCTCATACACCTTCCGTCTCCCGTCCAGCGAAAAGGGTGGACACTCGTACACCATTCGTTCACAATAGCGGCATGCAGCGCGAATCAGGCTACTTCTCGCGGGTACGCGGTTCCCAGGGCGAATCGCTCGCCGTGCGCCATCTGAAGGGCCGCGGCATGAGCGTCCTCGGGCGCAACGTCCGCCTGGGCCGCGACGAGATCGATATCGTCGCCTTCGATCCCCTCGACCGGTGCGTCGCGTTCGTCGAAGTGAAACTGCGCACCAACGGCGCGGACTACCACCCCTCGCTCAACATGACGCGCCACAAACGCAGGGTCATGCTTCGCGCCGCGCGCAGGTGGGTGGCGGACCAAGGCTACGACGGCGGTTACCGGTTGGACGCCGCGTACGTTTCCGGCAACGCGGTGGAGTACGTCGTGGACCTGGATCCGATGCAGTGATCACCACTTCGTCACCGCGATCGCTTTGTGGAGCAGGAGGTTCGCGGGCCATTCCAGCACGTTCGCGCCTGTTTTCGTGGTCGCCTCCCACGGCGCCTTTTTGTTCGCGCCGTTCAGCAGGAATACCTTCGTTTCGGCGGTGCGCAGCAACGTGAGCGTCGTCGAGATGCGGTCTTTCACCGGGAACTTCGGCGTCCCGTCCGCGTTGAGCGGCGCGGTCGTCGCGACGGCGAATTCCGCGGCGCTGAGGTCCGCGGGCGTGAGCGGCGGGAAGAGCGAGGCCGTGTGGCCGTCGTCGCCCAGGCCCATGACCACGACGTCCGGGCCGGCGTCGGGCATCAATTGCCGCAAGTCGTAGTCGTAGAAGCGGGCGCATTCCCCCGGCGCCTTGGACGTGTCGGGCACGTGGCGTTGCAGGTCGGGGATCCGCGCGTGCCGGAGGAACGTTTCCTCGATCATGTTCAGGTTGCTGCGGTCGTCGTCGGCGGGCACGCAGCGTTCGTCGACCAGGAAAACGTGGACGGCGTCCCAGTCGATCGTTTTCTTGCGGCTGAGCTGCTCGTAGACCGGTCCCGGCGTCGATCCGCCCGAGAGGCCGAGGATGCACCGTCCGTTCTTTTCGATCGCGTGCACGATCGCGCGCTCCAACGCCGTCGCGGCGGCACGGACGAATTCGTCGTGGGAGTCGGTGGGGATCTGGGCGAGCTTCATCTGATCGCGGTAATCATGGGTACCATTGGACTCCGTCTTTCGCGATCCACTCGACCGCTTCGTGGGGCAGTTCGGTGCCGGCGGGATAGTGCGCCAGGGGCGTTTTCGGGTTATCGAGGTGGGCTTGGATGGGGTCGACGAGGCTCCAGGCGGTGTGGACTTCGTCGAAGCTCAGGAACCACTGCTGCTTGCCGCGCATGGCTTCGAGCAGCAGGAGGCCGTGCTCCGAGAGCACGTCGCCCGTGACGGTGAGCGGATCCTCGATGAGCAGCGGACGGAAGCGCGGTTCGGTGCCGCCGACCTTCGTTTGCAGGTGGAACTTCATGCCGGCTTCGCCCTGCAGGATGATGTCGAGGCGGTTGGGCGAGCTCCCGGGGCCCACGCGGAATTGTTCCTGGAATTGGACGGTGATGCGCGTTTCGCGGCGCTTCAGGCGCTTGCCCGTGCGGACGTAGAACGGCACGCCGTCGAAGTGCGAATCGCGCGTGCGTAGCTTCAGGGCGATGAACGTGTTGGTGCGAGAGCCCGCTTTGACGCCTTCTTCCTCTTGGTACGCGGGCACGGGTTCGCCGTTCACGATGCCGCCGCCGTACTGCCCTTGCAGCACCACGTCGTCGAGGCCCGTCGCGGGCGGGAGGTAAAACTGCGAGAGCGCCGCGGCGCGGCTTTCGCGGAAGCCCTCTTCGTCCTCGCGGAGGTCCATGGTGAGCAGCGACGCCATCAGCACCATGTGGTTTTGGATGAAATCGCGCAGGGTGCCCGCGGCTTCGAAGTAGCCGGCGCGTCCTTCGATGCCCACCGTTTCCGACGCGGTGATTTCCACGTGGTGGATGAGCGTGTTTTGGAACAACCGCTCGAGCACCGGGTTCGCGTAGCGCAGATAGTAGATGTTGCGGACGGCTTCCTTGCCCAGGTAGTGGTCGAGGAGGAACACTTCGCTCTCCTTCAGCGACCGCATGAGCGCGGAGCGGATTTCCTCGAAGCTCTTGAGGTCGTGGCCGACCGGCTTTTCGACGATGCAGCGGAATTCCCCTTTGCGCACGCCGGACGAGCAGAGGTTTTCGATCACGTTGACGAACGACGACGGCGGGATCGACAGGTACGACATGCGCACCGTCCCCTTCCATCCCTTCTCGATCGCGTCGAGTTTCGTTCCCAGCGCCGCGAACGAACCCGCGTCGTCGTAGCCGCCGTGCTGGTAGAACACGTGGCCCAGGAATTCATCCAATTGGCGCGCGTCCATGTCGATGCCCCCGGCCATCACGGATTCGCGCACGGCCGCGCGGAACGATTCGTCGTCCATCTCCGTGCGCGCGAAGCCCACGATCGAGTAGTCGGCCGGGAGGCGGCCGCCCGCGGCGAGCGAGGCCAGCGCGGGGTACAGCTTCAGTTTCGCGAGGTTGCCCGACGCGCCGAAGATGATCAGGCTGAAGGGTTGCGCCGCGGAGAGGGGCCGTG
>CAZIQM010000056.1:0-6247 GCA_964541635.1 uncultured Candidatus Peribacteria bacterium
CGGGACTGAGCGCGGGATCAGTGTGCTGGTTCCGTGACGGCAACTCCGACTCGTGGAAATCCGTGAACCCGAAAGCACCGTACATTAAGGTGCGTGGGCTCGGCATCATCCCAGCATTGCACTGCCCCCATTACGACACGGAGAAAGAGCGAGTCGCATCCCTGAAGAAAATGATGCGATCGACGCCCGGCGTGGCCATCGCGCTCGAGAACTGCACCGCGCTCGAGGTGGTCGGCTCCACGTGCCGAGTCCTGCGCAGCAAAAAAACGGCGAACGCCTACAAAGTATTTTGGAGTCGCGGGAAATACCATCAAATCCGCCTCGAACCATCAGAAGAATTCATGCCGCTGAAGTTGCTACTCTCCCGCTCTGCCCCCCGCTGACCATGGCCTTCCCCGCGAACATGTCGGTGTCGATGGAGCGCCTGGCCACGGAGCTTGGCGTGAAGCCGGAAGACGTGCTCGAACAGTTCGTCCGCGGCAGCGGCAAGGGCGGACAGAAGGTGAACAAAACGAGCAGCGCCGTCATGCTCACGCACCTGCCCACGGGCATCGCGGTCCGCGGCGATTCGCACCGCTCGCAAGCCATCAACCGCCGCGACGCGTTCAAGCTCCTGCTCCTGAAAATCGAAGTGGAGAAGCGCGGGAAGGAATCGAAGCTCATGCGCGCGGCCTTCAAGCGAAAAAAGCAGAAAGACCGCCGTTCCCGCAGGGCGAAGGAAAAACTTCTCCACGACAAACATCACGACGCGGCCATCAAGGACTTGCGCAAACCTGTTATCGATCCCCGAGCCGCAGGGGCCGAATGACCCGCGCGGGCACGCCGGCCGCGAGCACGCCGGGGGGAATGTCGTGCGTCACGACGCTTTTCGTCCCGATGACGCTCCCCTTGCCGATGGTCACCCCTTTGCACACCGTCACGTCGGCACAGAGCCAAACGTCGTCTTCGATCACGATTGGTTCACCATCGAGGTTTTCCTTGTGCGGCCGCGGATAGCGATCCACGTCGTGCCCGTCATGGTCGATGATGCGACAGTCGGCGGCGATAAGGACCCTTTTGCCGATGCGGATCGACGTCGACGCGTAGATCGCCGAGAGGTTCACTTCGGTATCGTCGCCGATTTCGACCGATGCTCCTGCGCTCGACGAAAGGAAACATCGCGGAAAGGCATGGCCGAACGAATAATTCATCCCCTCGGAGCTCAGCAACACCCGTTCCCCCAGGAGCAATTTCCCATTCATATGCGTGATGTTGGGCGCCCCCAGCACCACGCACGACGCGGGGACGCGGATGCCGAAGATACGCATCCAGACCTTTCCCGACGTAGCCCACAGCAAAAAAGTCGCCCTACAGGCCAACCAACGAAACATCGTGAGGCGCTTCGTTTGCCGTTTCTGGGCACGATCGTGCATTCCGCACATTATACCTCAAAAAAGCCCTCTCGACCATGGGGACTATCAGGCCTTCTTTCCCTGCTGCAGGCGCTTGGCCAACGTGCGCAGGTAGGACGTCGACACCTTCATGGTGACGTACTTGCCCGTCGCGGCGTCGAAGACGCGCTTCTTCTGGATGTTCGCCTTGAACGTGCGGCGGGTGTGGCGCAGCGAGTGGCTGCGGGTGTTACCCACGGAGGTCTTTTTGCCGGTTTTGACGCACATGCGTGCCATAGAGCCGCGAGAATTTACCCGAGCCGGGAGGGCCCGTCAAATCGGCTTTCCATGAAATGGACGCATTAATAAACCCCCCTAGGGCATAAGCAGTCGGGGGGTGAATAATGGTAGAACCAAGCCTGTTGGCCTGGAACGGGACAAGGCTGGCTAGCTTTGGAGCAGGAACTCCTTCGCATTCTCACGTTCGGCGATCCACTCGGTGCGGGCCGCGCAGATCGTCCGGAAGTACGAGAACTCGGCGGCGATCTTCGCGAGATCATCGACCACCACGCCATCGTTAACGATGATGTAGGAGGCGATGTCGTTGCGACGATCGGGGCAATGCACATACGCGACCCGCAGGTGCTCCACCGAGGCGCGGCTCGCCAACAGGCGATCCAACGCGACGTTCCGGAACTCCGGAAAGTGGACGATGATGACGACGTAATCCTCGCGGCCTCCATGGAGCAGGAGAGCCTCCGGGATCAGCTTCGCGTCGTGCAGCAGGGCCCCGTGCGAGGCGATCTTCCGCACGTTCTCGGGCGTGTCGCCCTTGAGGACGACAAGCTGGGTCCAAGCGGCTTCGCGCACGTCGGGATCCGTGGTCACGAGGAGGACGTCGAGGACGTCGTCCACGGTCGGCCGTTGGCTCACGAACGCGTTCCACTTCTTCATCGCAGCACTCAAACCAGTGTCACAGGCGGTCATTGCAGAACATCCGTTCTACGTGTGCCCCGATACGCACGGGGCGGGCGACTCTCCCGACACGGGAGAAGCGTGCTGCGCACCGCGATGCGCACGACGCTTCCCTCGACCGGGAAAGATCCAACCTTGCCGGTGCTCTGAACGAACACTGTTGACAGAATATGTAATTATTTTCTTATGTCAATAGTGGAATCCCCCGCTCGCGGCCTTTCTCGGCCTCGTGTAGGCTTTCGCCCATGAAGATTTCCCTCGAATGGTTGGGCGAATTCGTGACCTGGAACGAGAAGGATCCCCAGGCCATCGCCGACAGGCTCACCCTCAGCACCGCAGAAGTGGAGGAAGTGATCCGCCAGGACGCGTTCCTCGGCAATTGCTGCGTGGGCGAAATCACGGAGCTCGCACGCCACCCGAACGCCGACAAGCTCTCGCTCGCCACGGTGAAGACCGACAAAGGCGACAAGAAAGTGGTATGCGGCGGGACCAACCTACGCGTGGGGATGAAAGTCGCGTTCGCGCACGTCGGCGCGACGGTGAAGTGGCACGGCGGCGAGGTGATGACGCTTTCTCCCGTGAAGATCCGCGGCGAGGAAAGCCACGGCATGATCTGCGCGGCGGAGGAATTGGGCATCGAAGGACGCTTCCAGCCGAAGCCGGAGGACGGCGAACGCCCGATCGTGGACCTCGGCGACATGAAGACCGGCACGCCCTTGGCCGACGCGCTCGGCGCCGGCGGCGTGGTGCTCGACTTCAACAACACGGCCATCACCACGCGCCCCGACCTGTGGTCCCACGTCGGGTTCGCGCGCGAGTGCGTCGCGCTCGGTTTGGCCAAGGCGAAAGGCGCGCCGAAGCGCCCGAAGGTGGCGTTCACAAAAGCCCCGCTCCCCTTCAAGAGCGTCGTCGACACGAAGCCCCTCGTGTCGCGCTACGAAGCGTGCATCCTCGAGATCGATTCGCTCGGCGAAACGCCCGAGTGGATGCGCAAGCGTTTGGAATCGACCGGCTGGCAGTGCGTGAGCTTGCCCGTCGACATCACGAACTACGTGGCGATGGAAACGGGCATGCCGCTCCACGCGTTCGACGCCGACGACCTGAAGGGCACGGTGCGTTTCCGCACGGCGAAGCGCGGCGAGAAGATCGTCACGCTCGACAAGCAGGAACGCGAACTGCCGGACGGCGCGCTCGTGCTCAGCGACGACGGGGGCGTGTTCGACTTGATGGCCATCATGGGCGGCCTGCGCAGCTCCACGACCGCGAAGACGAAGCGCGTGTTCCTGCACGCCGCGGTGGTCGATCCCATCACCATCCGCCAGACGATGCAGGCCATAAACCTGCGCACCCACGCGTCGACCGTGTACGAGAAAGGCGTGCCGCCGGTCGCGGCGGAACTCGGCCTGCGCCGCGCGATCGAACTCTTCCTCGAGCTCGTCCCCGGCGCGAAGGTCGCCTCGAAACTGGAAGCCTGGGGCACCGACGGCAAAGCGCCGGCCATCAAGGTGCCGCTCGAGCGTGTGTCCTCCGTGCTCGGCACGGACATCGCCGCGAAGGAGATCGTCTCGATCCTCGAGTCGCTCGGCTGCGCGGTGAAAAAGCCGGCCAAAGGAGGTTCGCCCGTGCTGACGGTCACGCCGCCGTTGTGGCGCTTGCGCGACCTGCAGGGCGCGCACGACATCATCGAGGAGATCGCCCGCATCCACGGCTTCGAGAACATCGCCGAAGTCCGCCCGCGCGGTCCGCTCACGCCGATCCCCACGGAATCGATCGAGCAGAAAACGATCCGCGTGCTCGCGGCGGACGGGTTCAAGCACGTGCTGCCGCTCTCGCTCGTGGGACCGAAACTGCTGCGCGACGCGGGTTTCGACCCCGCCCACGCGCTCGGCGTGTCGAACCCCATCACCGAAGAACTCTCGCTGCTCCAACCCTCCACGCTGCCCCAGCTCCTCGACCACGCGCGGCGCAACCACCTGCGCGCCGAGGGAACCCTCCGCACCTTCCACGTGTCGCACGTGTTCTCGAAAGACCGCGCCGAGCGCTCCGAGTGCGGGCTGCTCGTCCTCGGCGAAGCGCCGACCATGACGCAGGACCCCTTCCTCACGCTCGTGGAGCGCGTCACGCATCTGCTGAAAAAGTTGGGCCACGAGGCGACCTCCGCGAAGGACGGTTCGCCCATGGCGTGCGCGCACCCCGGCCGCAGCGCGGCCATCGCGGCGAACGGGAAAACCGTCGCGCGCGTGTTCGACCTCAAGCCGTCGGTCGTCGCGGCCTTCGACCTGCCGCACCGCGCCACCGCGGCCGTCGTCGACCTCGCGGCGCTGGCCTCGATGGCGCCCGCCGTCACGAAATCGACCCCGCTCCCCTCGCAACCGGCCGTCACCTACGACGTCACGGTCCAGCGCGCGCACCAGGACGCCGTGGGACCGCTCCTCGCGAAACTGCGCGGCGGCTCGCCGCTCCTCGAGAGCGTCGTCGTCCAGGACCTCTACGCGGGCAAGAACGTCCCGTCCGGCGCGTACAGCATGACGCTGCGCTTCACCTACCGCAGCGCCGACCGCACCCTCACCGAAGAGGAGGCGAAGAAAGAGCACGAAAAGGTCCTCGGTGCGCATGGACTCGTCGCGGCCGCCAAGTAAAATCGTGGCATGACGATCGTCACCCGCACCGGAGACAAGGGCACCACCGGCTTGGTGGGCGGGAAACGCGTGTCGAAGACGGACCACCGCATCGCCGCGGTCGGCGACGTCGACGAATTGAACGCGCTCCTCGGGGTGGTGCGGTGCGAGTCGGTCCCGAAGGACGTGGAGGTGGCGCTCGAGGCGATCCAACACCGCTTGTTCACCCTCGGGGCGGACATCGCCAGCCCCGCCGGCACGAAGGCACACACCGAACGCATCCAACCGTCGCACATCCTGGTGCTGGACGCGTGGATCGGCCGGATGGAACCGCAGCTCCCCGCGCTCACGCACTTCATCCTCCCCAGCGGCAACTCCGCGGGGGCGCACCTCCACCACGCCCGCGCCATCTGCCGCCGGGCCGAGCGCAGCGTCGTCGCGCTGTCCCTGGTGGAGGAGGTGAATCCCGAAGTCCTCGTGTTCCTCAACCGCCTCTCGGATCTCCTGTTCGTGGCTGCCCGGGCTGCCAATTCGGCCGGCGCCGTACCCGAAGAGACCGTGCGGTACGAATAAGCGAGTCCAATCGACTTGACCACGGTTTCGTGGCTCCGTAGACTCCCCCGGCAATGCTCGGAAAGCTCAAATGGCGCCGCCGGCTCCGCAAACACGGATTCTTGTCTCGCAAGAGCACGATGAAGGGCCGTCAGGTCTTGGCGCGCCGCCGTGCCCAGGGCCGTAAGCGCATCACTGTGCAGAAGAAGACCAAGTAAGCGACCTCGCCGATACGATCGAGGCCGGGTACACTTTTCGCCATGCTCCGGTTCCTCCACTCCCTCTCGGCCGTCCTCTTCACGCTCCTGGGCCTCGCGCTCTTCGCGTGCGAAGTCGCCTGGCGGCAGAACCTGTGGATGCCGTGGAGCCAAGTCGCCCTCACGACCATCCCCACCCCCCTCGTCGCGATCGGCCTCCTCTACGGCTGCCTGAGCATCGTGCTCAGCGCCAAGGAAGGAGGGGGGCGCGCCGTGGTGGGAGCCGTGGTGGGCATCTGCAGCATCGGCCTCTTCGCGGGCTTCGCGATGCTGCGCCTCTGGCCCCTTTCCTGACCCCGCCATGTACACCCTCGACACCCTCAAGTCCGGCCTGCGCGTGTTGACCGCGCCCATCGGCGGCACGGAATCCGTCACCGTCCTCGTCCTCACCGGCGCGGGCTCGCGGTACGAAACGAACGGCGAGCGCGGCATCAGCCACTTCCTGGAGCACATGTTCTTCAAGGGCGGCAAGAAG
>CAZIQM010000057.1:0-6144 GCA_964541635.1 uncultured Candidatus Peribacteria bacterium
TTCGAGATGATCGAGGAGCGGCCGGGCGTGAAGGTGTTCAGGTACGCTTGAATTTTTTCCTATTGTAGGCTACAAAGGGCGACAGCAAGCGTATTTCGCCGGGGGTCGTTGCGCCGGAGCACCAGTGAAGGCGGTGCAACATGTGCATGGGCGGCGACGAGCCTTACGACGCATACAAATCCGGTGACTTCGCGCAATGGAAGGGCCTGTTCGACAAGCGGGCCGCGGTCCAGACCGCCCTGGCCAAGGGCGAGATCGACCAGGCTGCGGCTGATGCGCAGCTTGCCGCGCTCGGCGACATTTCCGGGTACGAGAACAAGATCAAGTCCGACGCCTCCGCCGAGATGGAACGCCGCGAGATTTCGCGACAGCACGACGTCGACCTCGGCAAGATCGGCATCGACAAGGCGTTCTCCGGGTTCGGCGACAGCTACTACGGCGGCTACCGGAACGACTACACCGGCTACTACAACCCGCAACTTGACCAACAGTACGGTCGCGCCGTCGACAAGACGACCGCGAACCTGGCAGAGCGCGGCATCCTCGAATCCTCCGTCGGCGCGCAGAAGTTCGCCGACCTCGCCAAGCAGAATGCCGACGCGCGCACCAACATCGCGAACGAGGCGCTGGACGCCTCGAACAAGCTCCGTGGCCAGGTCGAGAACGCGAAGTCGAGCCTCTACAGCCTGAACGAGGCGAGCGCCGACCCGCAGGCCATCAACGCGCAGGCGATCGGGCAGGCGACCTCGCTGGTGGCCCCGCCGACCTATTCGCCGCTCGGCGAGGTCTTTGCGAGCGCGCTGAACAGCCTGTCGAGCTACGCGCAGGCGCGCAACAACCGGCCGACGAAGTCGTACCAGAGCCCGTACGCCACCGGGTTCGGCTCGGGAAGGGTGGTGAACTGACATGTGCACGGGAATGGAAATCGCCGGCCTTCTCATCGGCCCCGCGCTGTCGTCCGTCGGATCGATGATCCAGGCGTCCGAACAGGAGGCCAACAACCGGCGCATGGCCGAGGCGCGCAACGAGCGCCTGCGCAACACCATGGCCAAGAACGACCGGCTCGCCGAGCAAAGCCGCGCCGAGTTCGACGCCCGCCAGCGCCAGTCGACGACGGAGAGCATCGAAGGCGACCGCGCGCAGAAGACCGCGGAGCGGTCCGACACGCTCGAGCAGGCCGTGCAGGAGGCGCCGAAGGAAGCCGCCGGCGGCAGCCTGTCCGGCTCGGCGCCGACGGTCGTCAAGTCCGAGCTCGCGAAGCGCATGGCCGCCGCGATGGGGCAGGCGACCGATTCGGCCAAGGCGCAGGCCAAGCTCGGCGGTTACGGCGACACCTGGCTCAACCAGGGCTTCCAGGACGTCACCGCCGGCCGCAATATCGGCCAGAACGCCAACTTCGCCTCCGGCAACCTCGCCATCCTGCCGCACCAGCAGGACATCGCCGAGATGCGCGCCTACAAGCCGATCAGCCCGATCGGCGGGTTGCTGCAGGGCTTCGGCAGCATGCTCGGCTCCTACGGCGGAGGCGGCATGCCGAAGAAGTCGTACAAGTCGCCGGCGTGGGTGAACTGACGTGGTCAAGATCTTCAACACCCTCCGCGGACCCGACCCTCTCGGCGCAGCCTTCGCCAACCTCGGCAAGTCGCTGTTCGGCGACACGACGGCGAACGCGATCAACAGCGAGAAGCTGTACGCCGCGCAGCGCGAGAACACGGAGATGGACAACCTCATGGCCCGCGCCGCGAAGTCGGGTGTCCAGAACCTCGGCGCCGACCCGATCGCGCAGGCGATCCTGCTCGGCTCCGGCTACGATCCGTCCAAGTTCGGCCAGGTCGGATTGATGGGCGCGGCGACCGGCTTCGGCGCGGCGGACCCGCGGACCCAAGCGTGGCAAGTTGGAACAGGGCAAGCGTACGACAACACGGCCGGCGCCTTCGGCCAGAAGCTGGCCGAGACCGCGCGCAGTAACAACATGGAGAGCGCCGACCGCCGCTATGGCGTCGACCAGACGCAGAAGACCGAGCGCGACAAGTTCTTCTACACGCCGAAGGAAGTGCTCAATCCCGACGGCACGCCCGGTTTCGCCCGCCAGGGCGAACTGGCCGGAAGCACGTTCTCACCGATCCTGTCCGAGACCGACCAGAAGGGGACGCTGCTCGGCCAGAACTTCGACAACCTGCCGGCGCTCGATCCGATGCAGCGCCAGGTGCTCGGCGCCAACCCGAGCGACACGTCGCGCACGCCGCGCAACTACGTCACGCCGCAGGGTTCGTTCATCACCTACGACGGCGTCACGAACGCGCAGACCGGCGCGCCGCTGCCGGCCGGCGGCTACATCGGCAACGTCGAGGGCGGCGCCGGCGACGTCGGGCTGACGAACTCCGTGACGACGGATCTGCAGTCCGGCATCATGGCCGGCGACAAGTTCGTGCTCATGGCTGACCGCATGCTTGGCCTAGCCAAGGACAGCCCGTCTTCGTTCGGCCTCGTCGGCAATCTGCGCAGCAAGGGCCAGGAGTTGGGGCAGGCGCTCGACGCTGTCGGAGGCTTGTTCGGCGGGCAGAACGGAATTGCGACTGCGGCGCAAGAGGCCAGGCGCACGCTCAACGCCGAAGGTCTCGCCGGGTTGATGCCGGAGCTTTATGACCCTTCGCTCCCCGCGGTGCAGATGCTCGGCGGGTTGATCCTGTATTCCGGTGCGTCGGCTCTCGCCGGTCAGGAGAACCGGTCGGTGTCGGACGGCGACATCCGGTTGATGAAGAACATCCTCGGCGACCCGATGGGTATCTTCGAGAGCGCGCAGAGCGTCAGCGTCAAGATTTCGCTCGCGCGGGACATCGTCACGGAACACAAGCGCCTGGCCCAGGCGTACCTCGACAAAGGCATGGCCGTTCCGAGCGATGGAGCGCTGGCGCAGCAGGCGGCGGCCAATGTTCTTGGCAGGCAGGGGCAAGCAGCGGGCGCGCCGCCGCCTGCCGCTTCGGCGGCACCACAAGCCGCACCGCAGGTCGAACATTGGGAGCGCGGGCCTGACGGCCAATTGCGCCGGGTGCAGTGATGGCCCGTGTCATCGAGTTCGAGGGCCGCCGGATCACGGTGCCCGACGACGCTACGGACGCCGAGATCCAGCAGATCATCGGCGGTTCCGCTCCGGCGCAGCAACCTGCCGCGCCCGCGGTCAACCAGGGCGTCGACGCACCGACCTATGTCATCCAGCGCGGCGCGCGAGGCATCGCGGACGCCGTCGGCGCGCCGGTCGATCTCGCGGCCATGGCGGTCAACCTCGGCCTCATGGGCGTCGACAAGGTCGCCGAACTGTTCGGCGGCAACGTCGATTCACGCGTCACGAAGCCGTTCATGGGTTCCGACTGGATTGCCGAGCGCACCGCCGACGTCGGCGAGGCCGTCGGCACGCCAGTCATTCCGCCGGAAGCCGTGTCGCCCGGCATTCGTACCGCAGGTGCGGCCGCGCGCGGCGCCGCCGGCGCGCTCGTTCCGGCGATGCCCCTGGCCAGCGGCCCGGTGCAGAGCGCCGGCATCCTGAAGACGCTGGCGGCGCCCTACGCCGTGAATCCCGGCGCGACGATCATGCGCGACGCCGTGGCCGGCGCTGGCGCTGGCCTTGGGTCCAGCTTCTACGACCAGTTCACCCCTGACGCGGTCAAGGATTCCGTCGCCGGTCCGTTCCTGCAGGCCGCCGCGTCGCTGCTCGGCGGAATCGGCGGCGCGACGTTGACGTCCGTGGCCGAGGGCGCGGGCGGCGCGGCCGTCAACGCCGGCCGGAACGCGGTTCAGGGCCGCTACGACCCCGACGCGCCGGTCAACCCGGCGACCGGAAACCCGTTCACGCGAGCGGAGATGGACAGCGCAGCAAGCGTGGCGCAGCAGATGCCGACCAACAGGGCGCAGGCCGTCGCGAACATCGAGCGGAACGCCGATGATTTCGCGCAGTTCGCCCGCCCGTCGGAAGTTCCGACGACCGGCATGCTCGCCGACGACGTGGGCATGGCCATGCAGGAGAACATCCTGCGCAGCAAGGACGCGAAGCGGTTCGCCGAGCGCGATTCGGCCCGCCGGTCAGCGGCGAGTGCGCGCGTCGACCAGTCGGCGCCGGCCGGGGCCAATCCGCGCGCGTTCACCGATACCGCCGAGGCGCAGTACGACGACATCCTCCGGAGCGCCAAGGAGGCGGTCAAAAACGTCACGCAGGACCAGAGCGCGGCACAGCGCGACCTGCAGCGCCAGACCGTCGAACTCGAAACCTACCGGGCCAACCAGCCCCGCGCGTCCGCCGCGCTCGACAGCGAGTTCCGCGCCGCGCGCTCCGCCGGCCGCTCGGCGAAGAATGCGGCCTACGACGCCGTCGACAGCGCGACGCCGGCGCCCGGCGGCAAGCTGGCAGCGGCCGTCGACGCGATCGACAGCCAGATGGCCAATGCCGAGCGCATGGCTCCCGGCGCGTATTCCGAGATCGCCGGGCGCGTGCGCCGCCTGGTCGAGCAGCGCGATCCGGAGACGGGCGCGGTCACCTACAAGGACGTCACCTATGGCGACCTGAAGGCGCTGCGCGCGCAGATTTCCGAGGCGCGCAAGAGCGCGATCGCAGCCTCCGGCCAGTCGGTCGCAGGTTCCGGCGCCGACGTGCAGCGCCTCGACCAGCTTGGCAAGATCGTCAATTCGCTCACCGACGAGATCAACCCCGACGCGGCGCGCTATTACGCAGAGGAGTACGCGCCGCGGTTCAAGGAAGGCCGCGCCGGCGAGTATGGCGCGGCGGTCGACCGCGCGGAGCGCACCGGCGGGGAGAGCTCGGCGACGCGGCCGAGCGAGTTCGGCGACAAGTTCCTGCGCCGGCCGGAAGATGCCGCGAGCCTGAAGCGCGCGCTCACGCCGGAGCAGCAGGCCCCGGCGCAGTTGCCGGGCGAGGGCGGCCAGCGCACGAGCGGCCTGTTCCCCGAGACGGAGCAGAACGTCCGCGACTGGATGATGGGCGACCTGGCCAAGGCCGGCGTGCTGACCGAAAACGCCGAGATCCGCTACGACAAGTTCAAGCAGTGGGCCGACCGCAACCGGCAGACGATCGACCAGTTTCCCGAAGTAGCCCGGACCGTCGACGCCGAGCTTTCCCGCGTCCAGCGGGGCGGCGCGCTGTCGAAGCAGCTTGCCGAGGAAGTGGCCGCGGCGAAGGACCGGCTGAAGATCACCGAGCGCGACCTGCGCCGCTCGGCGTTGCAGTCCGCGATCGGGAACAGTCCCGAGAACGCCGTCGACTCGATCATGCGCTCCGGCGACCCGGAGAAGCAGTTGGCCGAGATGGTCGGCCGGCTGAAGGGCAACCAGCAGGCCACCGACGGCCTGAAGGGCGCCGTCCGCGACTGGATCAAGAGCGAGGCCGGCGTGACGTCGGCGATCGTCGGCGACGCCGGCGCGACGCGGCTCTCCCGCGCCAAGCTGGAGAACCTGTTCCGCAAGCACGAGGCGACCCTGGCCAAGGTGTACTCGCCCGACGAGATGAATGCGCTGCGTCAGGCGCACGCGTTCATGGACTTCGAAGGCAAACTGGACGTCCGCACGACGGCCGGCTCGAACACGGTCGACAAGGCCTTCGCGGCGCAGAACCAGCAGATGGCGCAGCGCCAGCGGCTGCTCGAGGCCGCGTTGAAGGCCAAGTTCGGCGTGCTGAAGGGCGGCGGTGTGTTCCGCACGATCACCCTGTTCCTGCAGTCGCTGCCGAATGGCCGGCAGTCGCTCGATGACATCCTGTTCGAGATGTCGTTCAACCCGGACCTGGCCAAGCACCTGCTGACGCGCCCGGTCGCCGAAGTGGACACGAAGCCTTGGAACGCCCGACTGAATGCACTTCTTGCCGCCGCCTCCGGTGCGCGCGAAGCAACGAACGAAGATCGACAGTAACCGCTCGCGCAATTTGTAGCTTTGTGCGACTGTTTGTAGCGTTTAAGAGGCGACAATGGCCCTGGGTAATTTCCTCCGCTGCCACGACGTCACCGCCAAATGGGAAGGCGGATGGTCCGACCATCCGTCCGACCCTGGCGGGAAGACGATGTACGGAATCACGCTGGCGAAGTTCCGGGAGCATTACCCGAACGGCACGGCGGCGCAGCTTCGCAACATCTCCCGGAAGAC
>CAZIQM010000058.1:0-3659 GCA_964541635.1 uncultured Candidatus Peribacteria bacterium
CGCGACGGCCTGAAGCCGGTGCACCGCCGCATCCTCTACGGCATGTCCGAGCTCGGCCTGCGCTCCTCCGCAAAACTGCGCAAATCCGCCCTCATCGTCGGCGACGTGATGGGTAAGTACCACCCGCACGGCGACTCTTCCATCTATGAGGCGCTCGTTCGCATGGCGCAGGATTTCTCGATGCGGTACCCGCTCGTGCACGGCCAGGGCAACTTCGGTTCCATCGACGGCGACGGCGCCGCCGCCATGCGCTACACGGAATCGAAAATGGCGAAGATCACGGACGAGATGCTCCAGGACATCGAGAAGAACACGGTCGATTTCCGCCCGAACTACGACGCCTCCCGCAAGGAACCGTCGGTCCTCCCGTCGAAGATCCCGAACCTCCTGCTCAACGGCACGGTCGGCATCGCGGTCGGCATGGCCACGAACATCCCGCCGCACAACCTGAACGAAGTCGTGTCCGCCACGCTCCACCTGCTCGAGGATCCGGACGCGACGGTCGAGGACCTCCTCAAGTTCGTCCAGGGTCCCGACTTCCCGACGGGCGGCATCGTCTACGACAAGGAAGTGATCAAGCAGGCGTACCTCACGGGCCGCGGCTCGCTCATGATGCGCGGCAAGGCCGAGATCGAGGAGATGGGTTCCACGGGCCGCTACCAGATCCGCATCTCCGAGATCCCGTACCAGGTGAACAAGTCGACGCTCATCGAGAAGATGGCCGACCTGGTGAACGAGAAGGTGATCGTCGGCATCAGCGACATCCGCGACGAATCGGACCGCGACGGCATCCGCATCATCATCGAGCTCAAGAAGGACAGCTACCCGCAGAAGATCCTCAACCAGCTCTACAAGATGACCGAGCTGCAGAGCAGCTTCGGCTACAACATGATCGCCCTGGCCGACGGCATCCAGCCGCGCCTCATGAACCTGCAGGAACTGTTGCAGGTCTTCATCGACCACCGCCGCATCGTCGTCACGCGCCGCACGATCTACGACCGCGACCTCGCCAAGGCCCGCGCGCACATCCTCGAAGGCCTTTCGATCGCGCTCGATAACATCGACGCCGTCATCAAGGTCATCCGCGGCAGCGAGACGAAGGAAGAGGCGAAAGAGTCGCTCATCAAGAAATTCAAGCTCAGCGCGCTGCAAGCCCAAGCCATCCTCGACATGCGTCTCCAGACGCTCGCGGGCCTCGAGCGCAAGAAGATCGAGGACGAATTGAAGGAGAAGAAGCGGTTCATCGCCGAGTGCGAGGCCATCCTGAAAGACAAGAAGAAGGTCGACGCCATCATCCGCGACGAGCTCACGGAGGTGAAGGCTGCGCACGGCAACGAGCGCAAGACAGCGATCGTGGCCACGGCCGCGGGCGAGTTCAGCGCCAAGGACACGATCCCGAACGCCCCGATGATGGTGACGCTCACGCGTTCCGGCTACGTGAAGCGCTTGAGCCCCATGCAGTTCCGCGCCCAGAACCGCGGCGGCAAGGGCATCAAGGGCGCCGACGTGAAGGACGACGACGAGGTGCTGAGTCTCTTGCACGTCATGAACCACGACGACCTCTTGTTCTTCACGAACACGGGCCGCGTGTTCCAGATGCCCGCCTACGAACTGCCCCAGACGTCGCGCGTCGCGCGCGGGCAGGCGATCGTGAACTTGCTCCAGCTCAAGCCGGAGGAGCGCATCACGGCGATCCTCAAGGCCGATCTCAGCCAGGTGAAGTACCTCATGATGATCACGGACATGGGCACGGTGAAGCGCACGGAAACGTCGGAGTTCGACAACATCCGCCGCAGCGGCCTCATCGCCCAGAAGCTCCCGCCGGGCGAAGAGCTGAAATGGGTGCTCGCGACGTCCGGCAAGGACGAAATCCTTATCGTCAGCAAGAAGGGTAAAGCCATCCGCTTCCCGGAAGACGACGTGCGCCCGATGGGCCGCGCCGCCGCCGGCGTCATCGGCATCCGCTTGGAAGAGAAAGACCGCGTGGTCGAAGCCGGCAGCATCAAGAACTCCGCCAAGGCGAGCCTGCTCGTGGTGATGGAGAACGGCCTCGGCAAAATGAGCCCCGTCACGGAGTACCGCTTCCAGGGACGCGGCGGATCGGGCGTGAAGGCCGCGCAGCTGACGCCGAAGACCGGCGACATCATCGGCGCCGTGGTGCTCGAGGAAGGCGCCCAGGGCGACCTGCTCTGCATCAGCAAGGAAGGACAGATGATCCGCATGGGCCTGACGGACATCCCGTCGCGCGGTCGCGCCACGCAGGGCGTCATCGTCATGCGCCTCGACCCGCCGGATAAGGTCGCCACCATGAGCGTGGTGATGCTCGATCCCGAAGCCGAGAAGGCGATCGCGGAGGCAGCCGCCCAGCAGCGGGAAGGGGAGGTGGAAGAACTCTTCGAAGTCGCCGAACAGGTCGAAAAGGCGGCCAAGAAGAGCAAGAGGAAGGCGGCGAAGGCGTAATTCTTGACCGAAAGGTGCCAAGCTGACCTTGCATCACCCTTATATTTCCGTAGAATCCCCAGGCTTATGAAGGACGGAATCCACCCCACCATGTTCGCGGACGCGAAAACGAACTGCACGACGTGCGGTGCCGTCTACGAGATCCCCAGCACGGTCCAGACGCAGACGGTGGAAACCTGCCGCGCCTGCCACCCGGCCTACACGGGCAAGAAGCAGACCACGACCCGCGGCGGCCGCATCGACCGCTTCAAGGCGCGCATCGCCAAGAAGGCGGCCTAAGGGTTTATCCCATCCCGTAGCGGTATTCCTGGCACTCTTTCGCCAAGAGTGCTATAATCAAGACCGTGAATACGCGCCAGGCGAAGCTCCTCTCGGCCATCATCGACCAGTTCATCCAGACGGCGGAACCGGTCGGTTCGCTGAATTTGCTCGCCGGGTCCAGTTTCCAGGTGTCCGGGGCGACGCTTCGCAACGAAATGCGCCTGCTGTGCCAGGAAGGGTTCCTGGAACAGCCGCACGTCTCCGCCGGGCGCATCCCCACGGCGAAGGGCTACCAGGTCTACGTGCGCGAATACATCGAGCCCAGCAAGGAGCTGCAGACCGTCCGCAAGGATTTCGACCGCCTGAAGCAGGCGTACGTCCGCCGCAAGGACCAGGAGAAGGTCTACGAGGCGGTGACGCTCCTTTCGCACATGATCCCGAACGTCGCGTTCGCCACGGTGCCCCACAAGGACATGGTCTACTACGTGGGTCTCGCCAACACGCTCCGCCAGCCGGAGTTCGTCTCGAGCCCCGCGCTCGCGACGGACGTGGTCGAGGTGCTGGAATCGGGCCTCGCGAAGATCCTCGACGGCGTCGAGTTGGACGACGAGGTGCGCGCGTACATCGGCGAGGAGAACCTCCTCCCGCAGATCCAAAGCTGCAGCATGCTCGTGACCCGTTACGACGTCCGCGGCACGCACGGCGCCATCGGCATCCTCGGCCCCATGCGCATGGACTACGCCTATAACACCGCCGCGTTGGATTTGATCCGCGACTTCCTGAAAACCACGTAAGCCTTCGGTTGCGGGGATTCCTCCGCAGCCGGCCCCAGACCTTATGCCCTCGAACACCGACAACACCTTGCTCCGCATCCGCCCGAGCCTGCCCGTCCAGGACGACGCGACCGCGAACCGCGGCCCGCTCATTTTATAAAATTA
>CAZIQM010000058.1:3669-5836 GCA_964541635.1 uncultured Candidatus Peribacteria bacterium
TCGAAACGGCGCTCTCCGCGCTCCACTCGCTCAAGGGCGACGACGGCGTCGTGAGCTTCGACATGGGCCTCGCCGAGAGCAAGATCGGGTTCTTCGTCCGCGGCACGCGCCGCGCCTCGGCCCTCACCGAAAGCCAGCTCTACGCCCAGTTCCCGGACGCCGAGATCGAACCCGCCCGCGGCGAACTCTTCGCCCTCAAGGAAGGGGAGATCATCGTGACCGCCGACCTCGCGCTCAAGGACCCGGAGCTCTTCCCGATCCGCCGCTACCCGCAGTTCACGGATGCCTCGACGCGCCAGAGCGTCGACACCGTGGCCGGCATCACCTCCACGCTCGTCCGCTACCCCAAGCCGGGCATGCGCGGACTCGTGCAGCTCGTCGCCAAGCCGGCCCCGAGCAAGCTGACGAAGCGCGCAAAGAAGTTCCTCCCGTACCTCGGGAAGGGCATCGCCAAGCGCTCCGAACGCTACGCCAAGATCTGGACCGCCGTGCACCTCTCCACCGGCTGGACGCGTCTCCTCCTGTGGCCGCTCGATATCCTCATGGGCACGTGGCGGATGTGGTTCAGCAAGCTGCCCCCGATCTCCATCTCGCTCCTCTCGGGCGAGGAAATCACGCCGTCGTCCGGCGCCTCCGACGAGCCCGCCAAGATCAGCTCGCGCAACCACGACCGCGAAGACAGCGTGGGCGGAGCGGCCGACAAGTTGAACCGCCTCATGTTCCAGGCCAACGTGCGCGTGAGCGTCATCGCCCCCGCCGCCCTCGAGGCGGAAGCCCGTGCGAAGGTGGAGGAGATCGCCAGCGCCTTCCGCCCGTTCTCGCTGCCCGGCAGCAACGCGTTCGAGATCGCCCGCGTCACGGTGGGCACGGCCCTCCCGAGCGGCTTCACGCGCAGGCCGTTCCTGCTCTCCGCTGAGGAAATGGCCACGCTCTGGCACGTGCCGAGCATCATGGTGAAGACGCCGAACATGGACTGGGTCATCAGCAAGAAGCTGGAGCCCCCGGTGAACTTGCCGGTCGAAGGCATCACCGACGCGCCCGAGAACCTCACCGTCCTCGGCGAATCGGTGTTCCAGGGCCAGCGCCTCCGCTTCGGCATCCGCCCGGACGACCGCCGCCGCCACATCTACATCATCGGTAAGACGGGCATGGGCAAGTCCACGATTTTGGAGAACATGATCTACAGCGACGTCGCGGGCGGCAAAGGCGTGGCCGTCATCGACCCGCACGGCGACCTCATCGACGCGTGCCTCAAGTTCATCCCCAAGGAGCGCACGAACGACGTCATGCTCTTCGAGCCCAGCGACAAGGATTACGCCGTGTCGTTCAACATGTTCGAAGTCCAGAACCAGGAGCAGAAGCCGCTCATCGCCTCGGGCATGATGAGCATCTTCACGAAGATGTGGCCGGAGGCCTTCTCCGGACGCATGGAGTACATCCTCCGCAACACGCTCATCGCGCTGCTCGACAACGAAGGCACCACGATGCTCGGCATCCTGCGCATGTTCGCCGACGACGCGTTCCGCAAGAAGATCGTGAGTAACTGCACCGAACCCGTCGTGAAGACCTTCTGGGAGGTCGAATACCCCAGTTGGAGCGACAAATACCGTACGGAAGCCGTGGCCGCGATCCAGAACAAGATCGGCCAGCTCCTCACTACCCCGATCATCCGCAACATCGTGGGGCAGGTGAAGTCGACGCTCGATATCCGCCACGCGATGGACACCGGCAAGATCGTCCTCGTGAATCTCTCGAAGGGAAAGATCGGCGAAGACACGTCGGCCTTCCTCGGTTCCATGCTCGTGACGAAGTTCCAGATCGACGCCATGAGCCGCGCCGACATCGCCGAGAAGGACCGCCGCGACTTCTACCTGTACGTGGACGAGTTCCAAAACTTCGCCACCAAGTCGTTCGCCACGATCCTCTCCGAGGCCCGCAAATACCGCTTGGCGCTGACGATCGCGCACCAGTACGTGGGCCAATTGACCCTCCAGGGAGGGGACACCGCCCTCCGCGACGCCGTGTTCGGCAACGTGGGTTCCATGGTGAGCTTCCAGGTGGGCAGCGACGACGCCGAGGACCTGAGCCAGCAGTTCGAGGAGATGGTCTCGGTGAAAGACATCCTGAGCCTCCCGAAGTACCACGCGTACGTGCGCCTCATGATCGA
>CAZIQM010000059.1:0-5774 GCA_964541635.1 uncultured Candidatus Peribacteria bacterium
TATTATTGACGCTATAGTAAAAACATGGGATTTGATGCTATCAGTACCGACAAGCACCGTGACCGCGAGGCGTGGAACGCCATCCTCGCGACGCACGCGCGCATCCCGGATCCAGGCAATCGAGGGGTTGTCATCGAACAGGTATCCGCCGGCGTCGAAGCGCATCGACGGCGCTATTCGACCCCGGCCCACCGGCGTCCGTCCATCGCGGTTCCCCTCGACCTTCTCCAGGGCGACCTCGCGCCGCGCGAAGGATCGATGTTCCACTCCGCCTCGGAAAACGCGATCGTCATCACCCGTACTTTTTTGCAGAACATGCACGTGTTGCCGCTCGACCGCGACGTGCAGATCGTCGGGGGGGCGCCGCAGGAAGTCTGGGCGGCGGGTCCGGTGGAAAAACTCTGGTTCCTGAGCGGGGTCGAAGAAAGCGACCACTCGTTGTGGCGCCAGGAAGGCCTGCCGTCGGATTCCGCGGTTCCCGGCGACCGTTTGGCGCTGTGCGACATGCGCCCGGTGGAATTCCGCGCGCTCGAACGCCAACTCGAGATTGCCGTGGAGCTCGGGTTCCCGCCCGTGACGGTGCGCTTGCTCAGGCAGCGGATCGAAAACGCGAAGTACGTTCGGGCCCTACTCGGACCGCAATCGTGACGCTCGTCGCGGCTTAGAACAGCAGCCGGTACACCGCGCTCGTGACCGGATCGAACTCCGGTCCGTACGCGAGGATGCCGCCGAGCGCTCCCACGAGTCCCATGGCCAGGAATCCGAGGATCGCGGCGAGGTCGGCTATCGGCGTGCGGAGCACCGTGCGTCCCACGACGTCGAGTTTCCGGAGGGCGGAACCGACGGACGACGGCGCGCGTCGCGCGAGTCCGTGGACGGCGGGCGAGGTCACGAGGTAGCACGCGGCGAGGAACGCGAAGATCCACGTCGCCACGTTGGCCACGAGGGAATGGGTTTCGAGCACGTCGACGAGGTCGGGTTTCCCGAAGGCGTGTTCGGCGCCTTCGCCGGTGGAGAGGGAGACGAACGCGAAGGCCGTTCCGACCACGACCAGCACGGCGCGCGCTGTGCGCCAGCCGTCCGCGGGGGTCCAACGGCGGATCACTTCCAAAAACGCGTACACCGTGAGGAGCGCGACGGGGAAGTGGACGAAGAGGGGGTGGAGGTCCATACGCGCATCATACGCCGCTTCGTTTAAAGGCAAGGTTAAGGACCCGATATGCTTCAAACGTACGAGAAAAACCCCCGGGCGCGTGAGCGCCCGGGGGCCGTTCGTTCTTCGGATCGGCGTGCTCGCCGGGTTAGGGGTGGTGGTTAGTTATCCGAGTTGGCACCAACCAACTCGCGGGTGGCATGGCCATTCTGGAGGTGGCGCGTGAGCGCTTCTCCCGCTTCGGACAGGCCCTTGCCGAGGCCGGCCAACGCGTGGCCGTTGTCGTTCTTCGTCGGGCGGAACAGCCCGTGTTCCGTGACCACTTCGGTGGCGGCCTTGGTAAGGTCGCCCGTCGTGATCCGTTCCATTTTCCCGCCGGTGCGGCGGAGGGTTTCCTTCTTCGCGCGGGTGACTGCTTGGCGGATGCACGCGGGGATCTTCCCCGCGAGCGCCTCGCCCGCGGCCGACAGGTCGGCCGAGGGATCAAGCTGTTCGCCGAGGAAGGAGCGGATCATCCGTTGCGCCGTGTCCGCATCGGGCGCCTGGATGTCGAGTACCACGTCGATGCGGCCGGGACGCCGCATGGCGGCGTTGATCGCTTCGGGATGGTTGGTGGTGTAGATCGTCATGATCTGCGCCGTCTTGCCATCCACCCCGTCGATCGTGTTGATCAAGGAATTCACTTCGGCGGTGCGTTCCTCGCCCGCGACGCGGTCCACGTCTTCGACCAGGAGCACGGCGGGTTCGTACAGGCGCGCGTAGGTGAGCGCCTCTTCGAGTTCTCCCGGTTCCTTGACGTAGATCACGGTCCATCCGTACTTCGCCGCTTCCTTCGCGACGTAGTTGGCGAGCAGCGTCTTGCCGACGCCGTATTCGCCCGCGGCCAGCACGCTGGTCTTCACCGACTCACCCGCTTTCATCAGCGCTTCCGCATCACGCAGGGTGACGACGATGTTGCGCTCGATGGACTCGGTCAGGCCGGCGTTGAAGATCGGTTCCTCGTTGCCCAGGTCGAAGTACTTCGGCACGGGCATCGGGATCTTGTAGCCGCTGTCGTCGAGGAACCGCATGGAGAAGATCTTGCCCTTGAACAGGGAGTTCTTCGCCGCGTAGTCCCGCGCCGCCGCGAGCATCGTCTTCACGCGTTCTTCGTACTTGCGCTTGCATTTGATGCTCACGCTGAACAGGACGAGGCCGTCCTCTTCGTAGGTGTCCATCTCCACGCTGCCCTTTTCCATGCCGGGCAAGTGGAACGACCCCCACGGGAGCGTGACGCTCTGGTTCAGGCCGGTTTCCACGGTGAGCTGGCGCGAACCGCAGTTCGGATCGCCGCAGCTACACATCTTCTGCGAGGCAGGGCCCAGCGTGGACTCGATGGCGGCGACCAAAGCCTTGGCGCCGTCATAGGGGTTCACGCGGATCCGCTCCGAGAAGTTGATCACCTGTTCGTCGCTGGCGTGTTTGCGCTGCAACGTGGCGATGATGTCCGGAAGGCTGGCCCCCTCCGGCAAGATGATTTGCTGGCCGGTCAGAACGACCTGCGCATCACTCGGCTTGCCGTTGGCATGGCCATTTCCGGTCATTTCGTGGGCGAGCTGAGCGAAGAGCTCGGCGACCCGACTGTTTCCCGAGACAGTCGCGGAACCATTACCGTTGTTCGAATTCATGCGAAATTTTCCTCATGCAGGTTTTTGAAACAAACATCGTATGCACATAAAACGTCGACGGCGTACGTACCGTCTTCTCTTCGAACCTCGGCGTTTTCGTGAACCTCACTCCTTTCTTATGGTTTGAGCACGCCGGTGGATCCAAAGAACTTGCGGTTATTTTAATATCAAATTAAATTTTGTCAAATACGCTTTTACACTCAAAAACAAGACACATTCTGCTCTGAGCATCGCAAAGCGTGCCATGAACGGTGGAGCGGGTAGCGGGAGTCGAACCCGCGTCACCAGTTTGGAAAACTGGGGTAATAGCCGTTATACGATACCCGCGTCGTGGACGGGCCGATGGTACGCGAGGACAAGGCGAGGGGAAAGCACCTCAGGACGGGTTTCGCCCTAGCATCGTGATCAATTTCTTCTGGCTCGGTTTTTCGTCGCCCGCGTAAGCCATCATTTGGTCGAGGTGGAACCGGTTGACCATCAGGCGGTGCGCGTTCAGTTCCTTCACGGTTTTTTCCTCTTTTCCTTCGAGGGGTTTGAGCATACGGAACATGCTCGCCCCGGACCGTTCGATCACCCCCGCTTGTTCCAAGATCACGAAAGCGGAATTCACCCGCAGCTCGTTCGTCTCGATGTCCCATTTCCTTTTCTTGTCGAACAGTCGGTAGAACCGGAACATGTCGACGGAGAAGAAGTCCCCGGGTTTCACGAAGCGGTTCGATTCCGCTTCGAGGAGGTTGAGATACACGCCCCGGACGAAGTCCATGGGAGGGGATTTACGTTCGATGAAGTAGTCGTGCAGTCCGCGGTCTTCCGGCGTGTACAGGAGTTCGCAATGCGCGGGTTTGCCGTCGCGCCCCGCGCGCCCCGTTTCCTGCAGGTAGTTTTGCACGCTCGAGGGGAGTTGTTCGTGGATGACGAGGCGGATGTTCGGCTTGTCGATGCCCATGCCGAAGGCGTTCGTCGCCGCCAAGACGCGCGGGGAATACAGCATGAAGCGCGTTTCGACGTCCCTGCGCATTTTCCCCGCCATTTCGCCGTGGTAGAACTGCGCGGGGATGTTCCGGAAGCCGAGGAGGCTGGCGATATGGTCCGTTTGATGCCGCGTGCCGCAGTAGAGGATGACCGCGTCGTCCTTGTTCGGCGCGTACTCTTCGATGAGGTCCGCGATGCGGTCGATTTTCCCTTTCCTGTCGTCGAGTTGCGTCACGCCGTAGGACAAGTTTTCGCGCAGGGGCTTTTCGCGGCGGACTTTCTTGTTGTCGATGTCGAGCGAGCGTTGGATGTCCCGTTGGACGGCGGGGGAGGCGGTCGCGGTGAACGACGATGAGTGCTCGAAACCGCACGCCTCGATCGATCGTTCGAGCGCTCCGTAGGCGGGGCGGAAATCATGCCCCCATTGGCTGATGCAATGGGCTTCGTCGATCGCCATGAAGGCTTTCCGCGTGTTTTTGAGGGTGTCCACGACGTCGTCTTTCAGCAGCTGTTCGGGCGACATGTACATCATCGCGTAGCTGCCGTCGCGGACGCTCTGCAAAATGTCCTCGCGCTTCGCGGTCATGTCGGAGTGCAGCATGCCCGCGGGAATCCCGAGTGATTTCAGTTTGCGGACTTGGTCCCGCATCAACGCGATGAGCGGCGTGGTGACCAGCGTCACGGTGCCGCGTTCCTGCATGATGGCCGGCACTTGGTAGCACAGCGACTTGCCCATGCCCGTCGGCGCCACGTAGAGGGAGTTGTCGCCGCCGAGGACGTCCCCGATGGCTTTGCGTTGCATGCCCCGGAACGTGCTGAATCCGTAGAGTTCGCCGATGACCGATTCGGGGGTGTCCTTCGTCGTGTCCTTGTTTCGCCAGTTGAGACCCATGTGCGGTTTTAGCGGTGAAAGCGCGAGATGATAGTGGCGTCGTCCGGCTTGCGCCAGGGATTGCAGGACAGCACGCGCCATGCCGCCAAAACGCATCCCACGACCGCCCCGCGGCGCTCCAGCTGCTCGATCGCGTACTGCGAGCAGGTGGGCGTATGGCGGCAGTAGCCGTAGTCGAAGGCGTGGCGCATCGGCCCGTGGTCGGGCGAGAGCGTGTGTTGGTAGCCGCGCACGAGGAGCACGATCGCGTTGCGCGGAAGGTGCCAAAGGTGTCGGAGCGTGTTGCGCATGGGTGAGGGGGCCCGGTACCGTAGGATACCGTATGGTGCTCACAGCGGATTCGGTTCTCACGGCCATTTTGATCCTCGTGGCCGTCATGCTCGTGGTGGTCCTCTACCACGTGCTGTTCATCGTCGTGGACCTGCGCAAAGTCATGAAGCGGGTGCAGAGCGTGTCGGAAGAGGTGGAGGCCATCATCATGAAGCCCCTCACGATGACGGACAAAATCCTCGAGTGGGTGCTCGAGTACATCGAGAGCCTCGACCACTCGAAGAAGAAGCACCACGACCACAAGAAGGTCATCGACGCCGAGTGACGATTCCCGCGGGCACGCTCAGCCGATCGCCTGTTTGTCGACGAACACTTTCACGAACAGCCTCTTGAGCACGTCGTACGACGCTTCGAGTAGGTCGGCCAGGAGCGCGTTGAGGTGGCGGATCTTGGCGTAGATCTGGGCGAGCGCGTAGGCGGAACCGGGTTTGCGCGAGCGGATGATGAGGCGCGTTTGCTTGCGCAGTTGCTTCACCTCGGCGCGGATGTGCGCCTCCAATTGTTTCTGCATGACCGCGGGCGTCGGGATGTTGGCGATCGCGTGGTCGCGCGCGGACGTTCCTTGCTGCGTGCCCTGGGCGATCGCCGTCGTGGTGCCGGCAGCCGGACCGTCGTTCGACGGACCCGACGCGGACGATTCGCTGGGGAGTTCGTTGATCTCCGCCACGAGCATCGCCAAACCCTCCGCCTTGCTCGGCTGGAGGACGATTTTCCCCTGGTCGGGGGAGGCTGCCGCTGCCTGGAGTCCCTTCTCGGGCGA
>CAZIQM010000060.1:0-5174 GCA_964541635.1 uncultured Candidatus Peribacteria bacterium
TGGACCACGACCTGATGAACGACCTGCGCAAAGGCGTCGTGCGGCCGCGCTCCATCCCCGACGACGCGCTGCAGAGCGGACTCCTCGGGCGCGCCGTCACCACGCCGGAGGGGGAAATCTGGATCGACGGCCGCGCGGAGGCCGTCGTGCACGCGATGCGCCGCACCGGCTCGATTTCCCGCCAACAGGAGCTGATCGCCGGACTCGTGTTACGGCGCATTTCGTTGCAGCGCTCGGTGCAACCGCGGACGGCGCCCCACTTCGTGGAGGCCATGCGGCTCGACGTGCGGGAATTGCTCGCGGAACTGGGCGACGCCGACGCGTGGCTGCGGTCGGGCATGCGCGTGCGGACGACCATCGACCCGCGGTTGCAGGCGATCGCCGAACGGACCGTGAAAGACTCGCAGCAAGCCCTCTGGGACGCCGGCGCGCGGCACGCGGCGCTCGTGGCGATCGACCGGCAAACGCGCGAGGTGCTCGCGTACGTCGGCAACGTCGATTACGACGACCCGGACAACGGCGCCGTGGACATGGCCGCGTCGCCGCGGCAAACGGGCAGCGCCATCAAGCCGGTCATCTACGCCGCGGACCTCGCCCGCAACGGCACGAACTCCGGCACGTTCATCCTCGACGGCCCGTTGCCCGAGCTCGGCAACCCGAAGAACTACGACGGCGGCTTCCGCGGGTGGATGCGCGTGAAAAACGCCCTCGGGGCGTCGCGGAACCTGCCCGCGATCCGCGCGTTCTTCGACGCGGGCGGCGAGGACGACGTCCTGCGCATCGCCGCGAGCATGGGCATCTCGACGCCCCTCGCGTACAGCGAACGCGCGCGCGAAACCGATCCGTGGTTCGCGTACGGATGGCCGATGGCCATCGGTTCCGCCGAAGTGCCGCTCACGGAGTTGGTCCAGGCGTACGCGACCATCGCCGAAGGCGGCGCCTACGTGCCGCTGCGCACGGTCGACCGCATCGACGCATCGGACGGCAGCGTCCTGCTGCGCATCCCGCGGACCGAACCGACCCAGGCGGTGGATGCGCGCGCCGCCAACGAGATCGACGAAATCCTCCGCGATCCCCTCGTGCGGCCCAAGGGGTTCTGGCGCGACATGCTCACGATCCCGGGCATCGAGACCGGGGCCAAGACCGGCACGAGCAACCTGTGCCTGCGGCGCAGCCGCGTCTCGACCACGTGCCTTTCGTACGCGGTGAACAACGTGTGGACCGTCGGCTACGACGATCGCATCGTGGTGGGCGTGTGGGTGGGCAACGCCGACAACGCCCCGATGGACCCGACGGCCGACGGCCTCACGGTCGCGGCGCCGATCTGGCGCGAGTTCATGCTCCAGGCGCACGGTCGCGCCGTGTCCGAGCTCTAAGCGGCCATCCACGACCGCAGGAGGCCGTCCAACTGCGCGGCAACCACGTGCGCGGGATCGCTGGTGCAGATTGTCGCCTCGGCGCCGGCCTCGCGGGCTTCCTTCAGGTTCGATTCCTTTTTGCTGCTGCTCACGAGCGCGATTTTTGCCTCAGGGTTCCTGTTTTTTAAGCGCGCGATCATGTGCGGCCCGTTGTCGTTCGGGATGTAGTAGTCCATGAACGCGAAATCGACGCGGCGCTTGCGCATGATCTCGTAGGCTTCCTCCGTCGTGGTCGCGATGGCGACTTCGATGTCCCATTCCGCCGCGTGGATCGCCGCCACGAGGAGTTTCGTCTTTTCGACGCTGTCGTCGGCGATGAGGAAGAGGGGGTCGGTCACGATCAATCCAGGAATTTCGCACCTTCAGGCAGTTCGCTACCGTCGTCGTTCCACAGCGTCACGTCGCCGCTGGGATGGAGGACGTTGCGGATCTTCACGGTGACCGTCGGGCCGTCCGCGTTTTTCGGATACCTACTCACTCCACGCATCGACAGATCTTTCGTATTAATCTCCGTATAACTCAAGACGTTGCCGTCGGGGTCGTCTTTCTCGATCGAATCGATCAGTGCTTGCCATTGGCGTTCTTCAAGGTCGGCAAACGCGGCGCGTTCGTGCTGCGGAAGAGACTCGGACAGGTGTCCCAAGAGCGTCCGCAGTAAATCCCGTTGTTCGGCTTTGATATGTCGGACCAATTTCTCCGGCGCGGGAAAACGGTCGAGCATGTCCTTCACTTCCGGCAACAACGCCGTGAGCGACACGAGATCGGAGAGGGTCGGTCCCATCAGGAGCGCGAAACGATCGTCTTCTGCCCGGCCATGTAGGGCCGCAGGACCTCGGGGATCGTCACGGAACCGTCCTCGTTCTGGTGGTTCTCGAGGATCGCGATGAGGATGCGGCCGACGGCGAAGGCCGTGGCGTCGTTCATGTGCACGAGCTTCTTGCCCTCCGCGCCCTTGTAGAACGTGCCGAGGCGGCGGGCTTGGTAGTCGGTCATGTAGTCGCTCGTGTGCGTCTCGCGGTACGTCTTCTGCGACGGCACCCAGCACTCGATGTCGAGGCCGTTGGCGTTCGGCTTGCCGATGTCGTACGTGCACTTCTGGAGCACGCGGTAGGGCACGTCGAGCGACTGCACGAGGTGTTCCTGGAGCGCGACGATCAGCTTCTGTTCTTCCGCGCCGGTCTCCGCCGTCGTGAACGATTCCATCTCCAATTTATCGAACTGGTGGACGCGGAGGATGCCGCCCATGTCCTTGCCGTAGGTGCCGGCTTCGCGGCGGAACGCGGACGAATAGCCGACGTAGCGGATCGGGAGCTGTTCCTCCGGGATCGTCTTCTCCATGTAGTAGGGGCCCATCGTGTGTTCGGCGGATCCCACGAGCACCTGGCCGTCTTCCGGCAGCAAATAGCGCTGGTCCTCGGGCTGCAGGCGGTCCATGCGCTCCATGACGTCGCGGCGCATGATGACCGGCGGGAGCATGGGGACGAAGGGCTTGGCCGCGAGCTTCAGGTTCTTCTCCTTGATGATTTCGGCGATGAGCTTCTCATCGGCGAGCGTCGCGAAGGTGTGCTGGATCACCGCCATCTGCAGGCGGACGGCGTCGCCCTTGAGGTAGGCGAAGCGCGAGCCGCTCACGACCGCTGCCTGCTCGACGTCGATGATGTCGAGCGCCGTTCCGAGCGCCATGTGGTCCTTCGGTTCGAAGCCGAACGACGGTTTCGTGCCGACTTCGCGGATCACGACGTTGTCATCCTCGCTGTGGCCAATCGGCACTTCCGGCAGCGGCAGGTTCGGGATCGTGAGGATCGCGGCGTTCCACTCCGTTTCGATCGCAGTCAGCTTCTCTTCCTTCTCCTTCAGCTTGTCGCCGAGCTCCTTCATGTCCGCGATCGCCTTCGCCTTCTCGTCGCCTTTCATCTGCGGCACGGCTTTGCTCACGCTGTTCTTTTCCGCGCGCATGGCGTCGACGTGTTGCTGCAGTTCGCGGCGTTCTTCATCGAGTTTCAGGAACCCGAGGACGTCGGACTTCACGCCTTTGTTCGTGGCGGCGTCTTGGTAGGCTTCGGGCCGGGTGCGGAGGTCGTGTAGGTCGATCATGCGCGCGCATTATAGCGAACCGGGCGGATTCCGGCGCGTGGGACGGGACTTCTTCCGTTTGGGCCATTTCCCGTCGACCACGTGTTCGTACAGCTCGCCGAATTTCTCGCGCAGTTCCTCCATTTCCCCGTACTTCCCGTTCTCGTCCAGGTCGTCGAGGAACCGCTGTTGCATGTTGGGCAGGACGTAGTCGGCGATCGCTTCGCGCAGCGGGGGTGCGACCGCCGCGATCACCTCATGGCCCTTCTCCGCGTCGATCTCGAAGTATTGCCCTTCGCGGCGCCACAATTTCCCGTTCTTCGTTTTTTGCGAACGGGTCGCGTCGAGGACGTCGATGTCGATGTGCAGGTCGAGGTCGCGCGTGTCGTCTTCCCGCATGACGCTCAGGTACACGCGCTGCGCGAACGCCGACAGGTTCTTCGCCTCCTCCGTGCCGGCTTCTTCCACGAGCGCGCGCAGGTCTTGGCAGATCTCGAGTGACTGTTGGAAAATCCGGACTTTTCCCACGATGTACTTCTTCTTGAGTTCCTCGTCGTTTTGCCGGAAATCGTCGGGAAGGAGGAGCACGAAGCGAAGGGGTGGCGTCGAGCGGGGTATTGGACCATGGAACAGCATACGGTACAATGCCCTGTCACATGAAGAACCTGCCATTCACGCTCGTTTCCCAGTTCAAGCCCACCGGCGACCAGCCGGCGGCCATCGAAAAACTGGTGAAAGGGACCGTCGCCGGCCAGAAGCACCAGACGCTCCTCGGCGCCACGGGCACGGGCAAGACGTTCACGATGGCCAACATCGTGCAGCAAGTGCAGCGGCCGACCTTGGTCCTCGCGCACAACAAGACGCTCGCGGCGCAGCTGTGCAGCGAGTTCCAAATGTTCTTCCCCGAGAACGCGGTCTCGTACTTCGTCTCGTACTACGATTACTACCAACCGGAGGCGTACGTCCCCCACACCGACACGTACATCGAGAAGGACGCGAGCATCAACGAGGAGATCGAGAAGTACCGCCACGCCGCCACGTTCAACCTGCTCACGCGCAGGGACGTGCTCATCGTCGCGTCCGTCAGCTGCATCTACGGCCTCGGCAACGTCACCGACTACGAAGCGCTGGCCGTCACGGTGAAGCGCGGCGAACCGGTCCAGCGCGACAAATTCCTCCGCCGTCTCACCGACATCCAGTACCGAAGATCGAACCTGGAGTTCAAGCAGGGCATGGTCCACGTCCTCGGCGACACGGTGGAAATCTTCCCGCCCGCCGGCGACACGGTCATCCGCATCGAGATGCCCTTCGACGAAATCGAGACGATCCAGGAGGTCGACTGCTTCACCGGCGAGGTTTACCACGAGCTGAACGAAGCCACGATCTTCCCGGCAAGCCACAACGTGACCACGAAGGAGAAAATCGACCGCGCGGTCGAAGGGATCCTCGCCGAGATGAAGGACCAGGAAGCGATGTTCCTGAAGGCGGGCGAGTTCGCGAAGGCCGAACGCATCCGCATGCGCACGGAGTACGACGTCGAAATGCTCAAGGAGACCGGCTACTGCACGGGCATCGAGAACTACGTCCGTTACCTCGAGGGATCGCCCCCGGGCAATCCGCCGAGCACGCTCCTCGATTACTTCCCGGACGCGATCATGGAGGTGGCGTACTGCAGTTACATCG
>CAZIQM010000060.1:5184-5446 GCA_964541635.1 uncultured Candidatus Peribacteria bacterium
CTCGATTACTTCCCGGACGACTTCCTCCTCATGGTCGACGAGTCGCACATCTCGATCCCGCAGGTCGGGGGCATGAGCGAGGGCAACAAGAGCCGCAAGCAAACGCTCGTCGACTACGGTTTCCGCCTGCCGAGCAGCCACGACAACCGCCCGCTGACCTTCGCGGAGTTCGAGGAACGCTGCCCGCAGCGCGTCTACGTCTCGGCGACGCCCGGCCCGTATGAATTCAAGAACACGCCGAAAGAGTGCTTCGCGGAGCAGA
>CAZIQM010000061.1:0-5233 GCA_964541635.1 uncultured Candidatus Peribacteria bacterium
GCTCCGGACTTATAAACCGGCGGTCGGTGGTTCAAATCCCCCCTCGCCCACCATTCACACCTCGCTCGGCTTCCGCGGGGCCGAGGACGCGGCAAGGGCGTCCCTGATGGCCGCGTAATCGGCCTGGCGCGCGCTGAGCCCGATGCCGACGCATGTGATGACGGCGAGGGCGATTTTTTCGGCATCGCGTTTCACGAATCCTTCGGCGGCGAACATCCCCCCGACGCACAGCGCTACGCCAAGGATGGTCCTGTGCGTCATCCGCAGGATCGGTTCGTCGTCGTCCTCCGCCAGTTCCGCCCGGATCGGCTCATCGATGGTGCGCGGCGATTCGTAGGGGTTGGGGTCGAGCATGGTCGAAGAGTGTAACATTTTCCCGATTCGTCCGTAGAATGGGCATATGAAGCATACGCTCTCCGTCCTCGCGCTTTCCCTTCTCGTCGCATGCACTGCGGCGCCCTCAGGCGGACAACCCTCGGGCACAGCGTCGCTCGAGACGTACGCGAACGACGACATCGGCTACACCATCGATGTTCCGTCCGATTGGACGATCACGGAGAGCGACACGGTCGTGACCGACGGGTACACGGCGGTCGGCACGTCGTTCGGTTATCCCGCGGGGCGCGATCGATCGGCACTGGGCGAAGCGACGGTGAACGTGGCGTCGATGCCCGAATGCCCGTCGCAGGACGGCGGCACGATGGACGACGTGAACGGCCAACGGTTCATGCGGACGGAGTTCGACGGCGTCGGGGCCGGCAACCGCTACCGCGGCGAAACGTACGCGATCGAACGCGGCGGTTCGTGCGTGGTCGTGACGCTCTTCACGCATTCCTGCAATCTCGGCCCTGATTGCGGCGACGATCGCCAAGAGCCCTACTCGTACGACGACACGCTCTTCAAGTTGAAAACGGTGTTCGAATCGCTGACATTCCGCTGAACGAAAAAACGCCCGGAATCCTCCGGGCGTTTTCGAACCGGTCGATCAGTAGCCGGTGTTGCCCGTGGCGCCGCCGTTGTCGGTGCCCAGGTTCACGTTGATGCCGGGTCCGCCGTTGGCAGGCGCCTGGTTGCGGAACATCATGACGCCGACATACGCCACGAAGGCGATGACGATGATGGCGACGACCGCCACGATGGCGCTCATCGCGCCGGATCCGTTGTCTGCCATGGGAGAAGGAGGGTGGAAATAAAGGCGCTTATGCAGACGATCGAAGCGGCAAAATCATACGGGCGGGTAAGAAGCGGCTTTTCCATGCGTCTTAGGAGCATTCTCCTTTTCCCCCTCGTTCCCATGAACCTTCTCGCGTTCCTCATCATCGGCCTGCTCGCCGGCTGGATCGCCGACATGCTCGTGAAGGGCAGCAGCTACGGCCTGCTCGGACACCTCGTGATCGGGGTGATCGGCGCCTTCATCGGCGGCTTCATCTTCAGCGCGCTCGGCATCGGCGCGTACGGCTTCATCGGCAGCCTCGTCATGGCGATCGTCGGCGCCGTCGTCTTCCTGCTGATCCTGAACGCCTTCAACCGGGGCAGGGCTTCCTAAGGCTTCCAAACGGCCGCCGGTGCGTTAGAGTGCGTCCATGTACGCACAAGGCGCGCTGGCGGTCGTTTTCGCGGCAATCGTGTGGAGCATGGACGGACTCCTGCGCCAGGGCCTTTTTTCCGTTCCGTCGATGCTGGTCGTGGCGCTCGAGCACGCGCTCGACACGGTCATCTTCGCCCCGTTCGTCGTGTTGGGGTGGAAGCACGTGCGCGCGATGCGCCCGCGCGAATGGGGCATCATGATCGGCCTCAGCGGCGTTTCGGGATTACTCGCGCTGTTCCTCTACACGAAAGCGCTGTCGTACGTCGGGTACGCTCCCCTCTCCGTCGTCATCCTCCTCCAGAAACTCCAACCCTTTTTCACGATCGCGTGCGCGGCCGCGGTCTTGCGGGAACGCCTGACCGCGCGCTTCTTCGCGACGGCGTTCGTCGCCGTGGCCGCCGGCTACCTCGTGACGTTCGGTTGGCACCTCCCGACCGGGCCGGGCGACGCCCGCACGGTGGTCGCGGCGCTCATGGCCGTCGGCGCCGCCGCGTGTTGGGGGTCGTCGACCGTCTTCAGCAAATACCTCCTGCGCGAGCTTCCCGCGACGGTCGCGACGGGCGTGCGCGTGGCCATCACCGCGGCCATGGCGGGCGTTATGGCCGTCGCGCTCGGGCAGTCGGCGGACGTTGCCGCGCTCGAAGGGTCGCAATGGCTCGCGCTTGCGGCGATCGCGTGCAGCGCGGGCGGCGTCGGCCTCGCGATCTACTACTGGGGGCTCCGCCGCATTCCCGCGTCGCACTCCTGCATCTACGAGCTCATGTGGCCCGTGTCCGCCATCGCCATCGACTACGTCGCCAACGGCACGGTCCTGTCGGTCGCGCAATTGTTCGGGGCGGTCGTGCTCGTCGGTGCGATGCTTTCACTGCCCCGCGGCACGGCGTAGCACGAATTCCTTCGCTTCCTGCTTGGTCGCCACCTCTTTGCGCACCTGCGCGTCGTGCAGCGCTTGGAGTATTTTCCCCACTTCTTCGCCCGGCCTGATGCCGAGCATGTCCATCACGTCCGCGCCGGAGAGCAGTTGCTTCGGCGGACGCGGGTGCGAGTCGAGGAACGCTTGTTGGTCTTGCACGATCGCGTCGTAGAAGGCGAAGTCGGCGGGATCGGTTCCCGCGATGTCGAGCCAGAAGACGCGCACGAGGTCGTTGAACCACGGATGGTGGTACCAGTGCGCCTTCCGCTCGTCCGATAGCTCGCGGAAGGTTTCCATCGTCATGTGGTGGCGGATGAGCCAATCGATTTTTTCGATACGCTTGTTCGGCGCTTGCCAGCGCTTGAGCATCGCGGTCGCGAGGTCGGCGGACACCGACGCGTGGTGGTCGAACCGGATGCGCTCCTTGATGGCGAACGTCTGCACTTTGCCGATGTCGTGGAGCAGCGCCGCGAGCCGGACGTCGGCGTCGTCGTCCGGGCGGAACGCTTCCGTGCACGCGAGGAGGTGGTTCCACACGTCGCCTTCGTGGTGGAAATCGGCCGGTTGCGCGATGCCCTTGCAGGCGTGGAGCTCCGGCGCGATGGCCGAGAGGATGCCGAGTTCCCACATGTCTTCGAGCCCCGTCGCGGGATTCGGCCCCGCCAGCAATTTCTCGAGCTCCTCGAGGATACGGCTCCCGGAAAGCGTTTTCGCCAGCGGCGCGTTGTCCCGCAGCGCCGCGTAGGTCGCCGGTTCGTACTGCCCGGCCATCCGCGCGCGCAGGCGCACCGCGCGCAGGATGCGCAGCGCGTCGTGCGCGATGCGTTCGGAAGGATTCCCGATGAAACGCACGAGTTTCTCCGAGGCGTCGCGCAGGCCGTCCGTCGGGTCGTAGAGTTCGCGCGCGACGGGGTTTTCGTACATCGCGTTCACCGTGAAATCGCGGCGGACGACGTCTTCCTGCCTCGTGCTGAACGTTATCGCTTCCGGATGCCGCCCGGATGACGCGGCGCTTTCCGTGCGGAACGTCGTGACTTCGAAGGAGAATCCTTTCGTCTTCACGACCATGCTCGCCAGGCTCCGCGGGTCTTCCTTCGCGTCCTTGAACACGGTTTTCACCCGGTCGGGCGTCGCGTCCGTCGCGATGTCGATGTCTTCGGGAACGTGCCCGAGAGCCAGGTCGCGCACTGCGCCGCCGACCCACCACGCTTCGAAGCCCGCGTCCTGCAAGCGTTCGCAGGCCGCGTACGCCGCCTCGCCGTAGAGCGTGGAGAGGAGCGCGTCGAGTGTTCGCTTCGGCAGTTCCTTCACGTTCACAGCATAGCGCGGGACCTTTACACTGTCTCCGTGCTGCGCATCGCCTGTCCCGGCGCCCCCAGGTCCACCCCCGGTTCGGGCGGGACGCTCGCGGGCTTGAAACACGCGAAATCGCTCGGCATCGACGCCATGGAGATCGAATGGGTGCAGAGCGTGCCGAAGAACGCCGAACACGTCGCGACGCTCGGCGAACTCGCGAAAACGTTGGACATCGGGCTCACGATCCACGCGCCGTACTTCATCAACCTTAACTCCGACGACAAGGAAAAGCTCGCCGCGAGCGAACGGAGGATCATCGACGCCCTCTCGATGGCGCATGTCTGCGGGGCCGTCTCCGTATGCGTCCACGCGGCGTTCAACGGCGGGAAGGATTCCGTGGCAGTGACCGACAGCGTCCGGAGATGCACGGACCGCATCATGAAAAAGAAAAGGCAGTTTCCCGATGTGAATTTGGCATATGAAACGATGGGCAAGCACAGCCAGTGGGGAACGCTTGACGAAGTGTTGGCGATATCGAAGGAGTTCGGCATCTATCCCTGCGTCGACGTCGCGCACATGCACGCGCGCGCGAACGGCGCCGTGAACTCGACGAAGGAGTTCGACGAATTGCTCGACCGGTACGCGAAGGTCCTGGGCAAAAAATCGCTGAAAAACATGCACATCCACTACTCCGGCATCGCGTACGGCGAGAAAGGCGAAAAGCACCATTTGCCGTTCGAGGAGAGCGACCTCCGGTGGAAAGATTTCCTGAAAGTGCTCAAAAAGCGCGGCGTCGGGGGCTTCCTGGTGTGCGAATCGCCCGCGATGGAAGACGACACGCTCCTTCTCCGTGGAACGTACGACTCTCTGAAAATCCGGTGACGGGCCACGTTACTTGAACAAGCGCAGGAACTTTTCCCCGAGCAGGGCAAGGACGCTTTCGACGGCGTTCTTCTCCTTCGCTTTCACGGGTGCGGGGGCAATCTCGAGTTTGTACAGCGTGCCAGACGTCGTTCGAACGATTTGTCCTTCCGCACTTTGCGTCACGCCCATTACCGGACTCGTGTTGAAATCGTTTTCGTGGCGTTTTTCCAAACTAATGACGGACATCCTCTCGCCGATCACGCCGTCGTTGTACATCGAGACGAGTCCGAGTGTTTTCCACTCCCCGTCGACGAATTTGGAAATGCTTCCTTTTTCATTACTCCGAGCGAACACGAAACCTTTCTCCGTGATTTCCGCGGAGGGGCGTTCGCCTTCGACCCACGTGCCTTTCACATCGTTTTTATCCATTGCAATATTATAACAGAAATCGCATTAATTATCCAGGTTTCACCGTTTTCCGTCGGCTGTATAGTTCTGGCTCAATTTTTCCCCTCTTCCATGAACCTCGCCATCAACGGCTTCGGCCGCATCGGCCGCCAGGCCCTCCGCAT
>CAZIQM010000062.1:0-5211 GCA_964541635.1 uncultured Candidatus Peribacteria bacterium
TCATCAGGTCGTGGTCCACCGCCGTGCGCACGCGCTCGGGATCGGTGTACCAACTGGGGCGCTGGGGGATCGCGGCGAGCACCGCGGCCTGCGGGAGCGTCAGGTCCTTGGCGGAAACCCCGAAGTACGCCTGCGCGGCGCGCTCCGCGCCGTAGAGCGTCCCGCCGAACGGCACGCGGTTCAGGTACATCGTGAGGATCTGGTCCTTGGAGTAGAGCTGCTCCATCTGGCACGCGAGCACGGCTTCGCGGATCTTGCGGCGCAGCGTTTGTTCGTTCGAGAGGTACACGGACCGCACGAGTTGCTGCGTGATGGTGGAGCCGCCCTGCATGACGCGGCCGTTCCACAGGTTCGAGACGGCGGACCGCGCGACGGCAATCGGATCGACGCACCACGAACGCGTGTAGAACCGCTCGTCCTCGATCGCCACGATCGCCGCGCGCAGGTACGGCGAAATGCCGTCGGCGTCGAGCGTGATGCGATCCTCGTCGCCGTACATGCGGTAGAGCTCGCCGCCGTCGCGGTCTTCGATCTGCACGCTCTGGCGGTACTTGAGGAGCGCGGGATCGATGGGCGGAAGATCGGAAACGATGTCGAGGAACACGCCCACGAGGCACGTGAGGAGCACGATGCACGCCGCGGCGAGCGCGAACACGGTGTGCAGCTTGGTCAGGCTGCGCCGGTGGACGGGGGAGGAAGGCTCCATGACGAAAGGGCCTATTATGCAATATTGGCAGAAATTTGCAATGAACGGTGCACGTACACTGTGCGCGATGAACATCCTTTTCACGCGGTTTCCGCTGGAGAGCATTCCCGGCGGGGGAGCCGAACGGCAGACCATGGACCTGGCGACCGGCCTCGCCGAACGCGGTCATTCCGTGGCGTTCGCGGGCAGCTGCGGAGCTCTGGCGCCCGCGTTCCGGAAGGCAAAACTGCCCGTCGTCGACCTGGACGTCGGTCCGCCGCCGGTCTCGAAAACGGCGATCGCGCGTTTCGTGGTGAAGAAAAAAAAGATGAAAGCCGATCTCGAAGCATTGCTCGCGGGTTTCAAGAAATTGGACGTGATCGTGATGCTCAGCCTCACGGAAAAATTGCTGCTGACGGACATCGCGGCCAAGCGGGGGATGAAGGTGGTGTGGATCGAACACGATCCGGTCGGCCGATGGCTGACCGCGAACCCGTGGAAGAAACTCCTGCAGAAGCAAAGCGCCTTCGCGACGACCGTGACCGTCTCGGAACTGAGCCGCGTGCAGTATTTGGAAATGGACTTCGATCCGAAAAAGACCGTCGCCATCCCCAACGGCATCGCGGACGAATGGTTCGGGAAAGCCACGAAAACAAGGAAGGACGACGGCTCGCTGCACCTGGGATACGTCGGCCGCCTCGCGGAGGAGAAAGGCGTGGACCTGCTCCTGCGCGCCGTGGCGGACCTCGACGACGTGACGCTCGACGTCGTCGGCGACGGCCCCGAGGAAAAGGAACTCCGGAAGCAGGCGGACAAACTCGGGCTCGGCCACCGCGTGCGGTTCCTCGGCCGCACGGACGACCCGGCGCACGCGTACGGGACGATCGACGCGCTCGTGCTCCCGTCGCGCACGATCGACCCCTTCGGGATGGTCGTCGCGGAGGCGATGGCGATGGGCGTGCCGTGCCTCGTGACGGACGCCTGCGGTATTGCGTCTTGCCTCGAAGCGGCGCGCGATGTCTTGGTGGTAAAACGGGACAACGTCCGCACGCTTGCGGATGGCATGAAAGCGCTGCGGGAAAAGGAAAAACGAGACTTGCTCTCAAAGAACGGCGCGAAGGCCGCGAGGCAACAATTCGCGCTTTCGACCATGGTCGATCGGTACGAAAGTCTGTTCACTGGGAAGACCCTGTGAACGCCATGCTGCTCGCTTCCCTCGCCATCGCCGCGCTGCCGCTGTGGCAACACGACCCGTCCGCGTCCATCGACGCGGTCTCCGTGACGCTCGCCTCGAAAACGGGCACAGCGTCCGTGCGCGGGCATTTGCCCGACGGTTCGTGGACGGAATGGCAGGCGGTGGAGATCGATGACGAACAGGATCCCGCGCTGCTCGAATCCAGCCTCGTGATTTTCCCGCAGGACGTCACGGAGGTCGACGTACGGGGCGCCGCGACCGCGGTGCATCCGATCAGCGTGAGCGACGCCTCCGCGTCGTACGCGATCGCGGGCACCGACCCCGGCACGCCGAAAATCCTCTCGCGCGAGGAATGGGGCGCGAACGACGATTTGCTCTTCACGGACAGGAAACCCTCGTCCAGCGCGTCGTCCGCCGACCCGGGCACCACCGTCGGCGACGCGGCGAACGAACGCGAGGAGGATTGCCTCGCCGCGCAGCGCGACTACCCCGACGAATTCAAGACCGTGAAGAAAACCACCACCGTGAACGGCAGCACGTTGTTGTGGCCCCACACGTACAGCAAGGACGTCGACCTGTTCGTGGTGCACCATACCGCCGTCGCGGTCGGCGGCGACAAGCGCAGCGGCGTCGAGCGCGTGCGCGCGATCTACCAGTACCACGCGGTGAACCGCGGCTGGGGCGACGTCGGCTACCACTATTTGATCGACGAAGACGGCCAGATCTACGAAGGGAAATCAGGAGGGAAGTACGTGGTGGGCGGGCACGCCTACTGCCACAACGTGAACACGATCGGCATCGCGTTGCTCGGCAACTTCGAGGTGGAAAAACCGTCCCAGGACCAAATGAAAGCCCTGCAATGGCTGCTGGACGACCTCGCGGACGAATACGACGTCGACCTGGACGCGAACGCGAGCTACCACGGCGACACGTTCTCGTCCCCGATCGTCGGCCACGGCGACCTGCTCTCCACGAGCTGCCCGGGGTTCTACGTCCGCCAGACGCTGTCGCAGGTCCGCACGCACGTGGAAGACGGCGACCTGGGCGCCTCCATCTCGTTCCCGAAGAAACCCGGCTCGTCGAGCTCCCGCTCGTCGTCCCGCTCTTCGAAAAAACCGGCGTCGCGGCCCGGCCGCAGCGCGGCATCGTCCTCGCCGAAGCCCATCGTGCGCGAAGGTATTTCGGCCATGGGAAGCGATAAACTCGGTGGTCGCCCGGGCGGCGAAGTGCCGTTCTCCGTGCGCTACACCACGGGCGCGGAAGGCGCCGTCGCGGGGCAGCGCATCGCGAAGGTGAAACGTTCGGACCAATCGATCGGCGTGTGGCAGCTCATCGGCGACGAGTACGTGCCCGTGCGCGGAGACATCTCGGTCGGGACGTCCGTGCCGCGCCACGCCACGACGTCGATCCAGCTCAAGGTGCAGATCCCCGCGGGTCGCGGACCGTACTCGCTCACGATCGGGGAAACGACGTTCGCCATCACGCCGTCCGGCCGCGTCGCGGCGCCCGGGTCGAGCTCGTCGATCCGGTCCACGCAATCGCGTTCGTCGTCCAAGAGCAGCAGCAGCGTCTCGCGCCGCCCGTACTCGAGCGCGACCTCGACGTCGAAGTCGTCGTCGAAATCCTCCTCGAAAACCTCGAAGGGCGGTTCGTCGGCGGGGGATGGCGGCCCGCTCATCCGCGTGCGCCTCGAATCGCGCGACGCGGGACTCGGCTCCTGCGACGACGCCGATCTTGGCTCCCTGGAGCGCTATTACCGCGGCACGCTGGAGTGCGAGGACGTCGACGGTTCGCCCGCGATCATCAACGAATTGCCGCTGGAGGACTACCTGATGGGCCTTAGCGAGGAGCCGGACACGGAGCCCTACGAGAAGCAACGCGCGTTCGCGATCGCCGCGCGCACGTACGCGGCGCACTACATGGGCGATACGTACCGGAAGTTCCCCGGCAAACCGTACGACGGCAGCGACAGCCCGGCGATCTTCCAGAAGTACACGGGCAAATCGTTCGAGAAGGGCAACCCGCACTGGCTCAGCGCGGTGAAGGACACGGCGAACCTCGTCCTCACGAAGGACGACCAGATCATCCGCCCGCCGTACTTCAGCAGCGACGACGGCCGCACGCGCAGCGCGTCGGAAGCGGGTTGGAAGAGCTTCCCGTTCATCGAGATTTTCACCTCGAAGGACGATCCCTGGTGCGCGGGCATGGAGAACCGCGGCCACGGGGTGGGCATGAGCGGCTGCGGGGCGGAAGGCCAAGCGAACGAAGGGAAATCCGGCGAAGAGATCCTGCGCTACTACTATCCGGGAACGCTGCTGCAAGCCATTTCGAAGGTGCTGGACTAAATCGTCCGTTCCTTGGATGATATATCCGTCCAGGAATGTTCCTGCACACGTTCCTTTCAGGAGACCGCACCATGTTCGATACGCTGCGTTGGTTCGCGGGATTGTTTCCCGCGTGGGTGTACGTGGTCGTTGGCATCGCCGCCTTCTACGCGTTCATGATCTATCTCTGGTCGGCGCTCATGCGCAACGCGCGCGAGCAGGAAGAAAAAGCGCTCGACGCACCCGACTCCCCACGACACAGGAAAACACCATGACGGTCACGGAAGGACACCGCCACCCCCGGCTGAGCCGGGGGTTTTCTTACTCCGCGCAGGCGAGCACGAACGGCGAGGGCGCGGCTTCGACCGCCTGGCTCTTCACCATGCGCAGGCCCGCGCTCGTCCCCGCCACGATGGCGAGGGAGAGGATCATGCCGGTGAGGAGGTGGCGCGTGCTGGTTGCCATGATGGTCTTCGTACATCCCTATATACGGAAGGGAAGACGTTTTGTTACACAAAATCTTTCGAAATTGTAAAGAAGCCCCATTAAGGGGCGATTAATCCGAAAGAGACGCTTTAGGCTGCTTCCTGCTGCACGACCTGGCGAACGCCCTCAGCGACCTCCGCCGCAACCTGCTGCCTCAGCGCCTCGATCGCGTCGCGGACATGCAGGAGGTCCGAGTGACTAATCTCGCGGTCCCGCTGCAAGCCCTGCGCGATATCGTAAAACCTCTGGAAGAACGCGTCGCGCAAAGCGGGATCATTTTTAACATCGTCAGGAATGTTCGCGACTTGTCCGCGAAAGCCGTAAATCATCTGTTCCGCGTACGGCGCCAGAACGCGCGTGATCGGAGCGTCATCGTGGAGGGAGAGGCTTTCCATGCGAATCGCGGAAGGGATTATGACTCACGCTACCCCTCGGCGCACCGCTTGCAAGTACATCCCGCTTCACACTGCCAACGGGTGCGAAAAGGTCTATCATCCCCTCCCGTATGGACGCACTGCCCC
>CAZIQM010000063.1:0-5121 GCA_964541635.1 uncultured Candidatus Peribacteria bacterium
GCTGCAGGCGTGGATCCAGTCGAAGGCCGGCACGTATGACCCGAACACGGGCGCGCAGAGCGGATCGGTCCTGCCGTTGCCGCTGGCCCCGACCGAGAAGTGCACGCTCGCGATGACGCCCGGGCGCATGGAGAAGCCCGAGCTGACGATCGAATTCCCGACGGACGGCGGCTCCGCGTCGTACCCGTCGTTCCAACCGAAGTACGACGTGTCGGTCGGTTCGCGCATCCGCGAAGTCCGCGCCGAAATCGACGGCAAGCCCGCCGGCTCCGAGCGCGGCGTGGCGGCGAAGTCGATGAAGATCCAAGTGCCCCACTCGATCGCCGAGGGCGGCACGCACGTCCTGAAACTCACGGTCGTCGACGAATACTACAACGAAGCGACGGACGAAGTGCGCTTCCGCTTCGAGGACGACAAGGGCGGCCCCTCGGTGACGTGGGTCACGCCGCACGACGACACGCAGACGGTGCGGGGCGTGCCCTTCACGGTGGAAGCGAACGCCACGGACGACGAAGGCGGGGTGAAGTACGTGCAGTTCTTCCTCGGCGAGACGCTGCTCAGTACCAAGCCCCAGGCGCCGTACCGGTTGGAGTACGACTTCGACGTGGAACCGGGCACGTACGACCTGCGCGCGGTGGCGACGGACCTGGCCGACAACGAGCGCGAAGACACGGTCCAGATCACCGTGACGGAACCGGAAATGGTGACGCCGTAAGTTTGCTTTACGTGCGAAAGGCGTAGCGTGAGGACTCATAGGCACGGGCCATCCATCGGAGGCCGCGGACATGACGCCCGTCACGGAGAACGGGGCGCCACCCTCCCCCGGCGGTTTCGGCGAGCTCGTCGAAACGTCGCGCAGGGTCATCAACGGAACGCTGGTCATCGATTACCGGCATGCGAGCGTGACGGAAGAGGTCCCGCCCGCCCCTCCTCCGCCGGTCGAACAGCACGCGTTCCAGCCGCAACCGACCGCCCAGGCGCAGCAGCAACAACAGGTCCAATCGCAGCAACTCCAACAGCAACAGCTGCAATCGCAGCGACAGGCATCCGAACCGGAACAACCGAAACGCCCGATGACCGACGCCCAGCTACGGCGATGGATCGAAGCCTACGAGCCCGACCGGCTCTGGTAGGCATCGCCTCTTCAGATATCCGCGTTCGTGTGCACCTCGCTCACGTCTTCGTCTTCCTCGAGCAATCCCACGAAATCGGCGAGCTGTTCCATCGCCTTCTCGTCCGGCAGCGGCGCCTTCTGCTGCGCCACGTAGCGGAGCCCCGCCGATTCGACCGTCCAACCGTTCTGCTTCAGGAAATCGCGCACCTTCGTCCAGGACGCGATGTCGGTCGTCACGGTCACCACGTCGTCCGAAACCTCGACGTCTTCCGCGCCGAAGTCGATGAGCTGCAGCTCGAGCTCCTCCACGTTCACCGCGCCGGCTTTGCGCGCCACCACGACGCCGCGGCGCGCGAACATCCACAGCACCGACGCCGACTCCGTGAACGTCCCGCCGTGCTTGCTGATGATCGTCTTCACGTTCCCCAGCGTGCGGTTCGTGTTGTCGGTCAGGCACTCGATGAGGCACGCGACGCCGCCCGGCGCCATGCACGCGTAGAGCACCTCTTCCATCTTCTCGCCCTTCAGCTCGCCCGTGCCCTTCTTGATCGCGCGCTCGATGTTCGCGTTGGGCACCGAATCGGCCTTCGCTTCCGCGATCGCGTTCTTGAGCGCGGTGTTGGTATCCGGATCGCCGCCGCGCTGCGCCGCGATCTCGATCACCTTGGCGTGCTTCGTATAAACCTTCCCGCGGGCCTTGTCGGCCGCGGTCTTCTTCACCCGGATGTTGTGCCATTTGCTGTGTCCGGACATGGGATCCGCAGTATACCCGTGGGTCAAAACCTTCGTTCCAAGCGGGCGAGGGTTATTGACAATTAGACTAAATTATTGTAATATGTTCACGTAATCATTCCCCTACCCGCATGAGCAACCCCGGACACGAGGGACCCTTCAACAAGACCGCCGAGGAGGCCGATCGCAGGGATCACCCGCTCCAGGGCATTATGAACGTGTCGACGGAGTGGATTGAGGCAGAAGAACAAGCACGACGGCTCGATGAGCGGGATCCGGACGCGCCGGTCGAACTCGTCGTCGCCGGAGGCGTGAGCGCAACGAAAAAAGATATTCAAAAGCTTCTGCCGACTCACGCTCCGACACCCGTCGATGGCCCCACGTACCGCGAGGAAACGGAATACAACGACGACGGCTCTCCGAACGCGAACTGGCCGAAGGAATGATCTAGTCACTCCAATTGAAAACACCACGAATCACGCGGCCCCTGCGTGACACAACGTGCATGTTCATTGACACGATCAGTCGTTCTCCTCGCCCTGCGCGCCCCGGTGCCTAGCGCGAGGGGAGCATTCGCTATCCCGACAGAGTTTTTTGCAGCGAGGTCGTTGCCATGAAGTTTCTGCTGTTCGTTGTCCTCAGAGTGTTCGTTCGATTGCTGCTATGGGTACTGTCATGGTTTTTTCCATCGATCAGAACCTTTGGCGCGATCCACGGGCATTCGTCGTCTCTATGCTGAAAGATGAATCTCAACGCCAGAAGGCGTCCCGGTATCTCCGATACCTGTACGACAGCGGCAGATCGATTGGCTCGCGAGCCGTACGGCATGTCTCTGGCGCGTTCGCGCGAATCAGGACACGTCGCATGCCGCCGAAATCCGACTCTCCGTAGCGTTTTCATCGGGTCCCTTCAATGTTCCTCTCACAACCGGGATGCCCCGCGCATCCCGGTTTACCGTGCCAGAAAAAAGCATCAGATGCATATCTGGAATTTCTTTTTCCCATATATTGACATAAATAAATAATATTATATTATTTCTTATAGGTTCGTTCACAGCATCGTGCAGTGAAGAGCATCCATCGTATCGTTTTTGTGTTTTTTATTGAGTGGAGTTTGCCATGGTCCAGTCCCCGTCCCCCTGTAAAGTACTCGCCAAAGAATTGTCAGAATTGGTTCTAGGGAAAGAATTCTGGCGGAAGATTTTTAAAACCGATCCGCCCGAGCAACTTGACCCGAACGATGCCGGCATCTTCTTGCGGGACGTCATCGCCACCCCGCACGGCTTCGTCACGGTGCACGAGCACCGCCAACCCTCGCTGCCGGCCCTGCAGCACCTCGTGACGATCTACATCGAAGGCCACGGCTTCGAATACCTTCGGGGGCCGGGCGTTCCCACGGCGTACGCCTTCGACGAAGGCCGGTGCGCGTACGCGCGCGGGAACAACCTCTTCGTCATCGACGTCCGGGAAGGACGCGTCAAAACCATTCCCGTCGAGCATGATCTCACGGGCGATGTGACGGCGATCGCCTTCCGGAGCGGGGATCGCCTTATGATCAGCGATGACATAGGAGCGATCTTCGTTCCTATCTACGACTCCGAATGATCGCCTCTCTTCCTGTGCGATTCCAACGAACCCCGGGCTCCGTCATCTGACGGGGCCTTTCTGGATGCGCGATAGGACGCCGGAGGGATGACGCACCACCGACACGGGCAACACGCCCCTATCGGAGGCGTTTTTCGTACGCGCGCACGGCAAAGCCCGAACGCGAGGTTCGGGCCGGCGTGCATCCTCGCGGATGCGGCGTCCGTTACCCTTCATGGGCAACGAACCGGATTTCACGATCTTCCACGTTGGCGTAGTAGCCTTGGAGCGGTGCCGCGGGAAACGGTCCGCTCCCCACGAGTCGGAACCCGTGTTGTTGGGAGAGGTGCGCGAACGCCGCGGCGACGTCCACTTTATGGGTGACCACCAACGCGAGGTCGGCGTCGCCCGTCGTCGAGACGAGCGCGTCGAACGCTTCCCCGGAGCGGCCGTCTATTTTGGAGACGGCGTCGTTCGGTTCGGGTTCGGCATCAAGACCGAATCCGAATTCCCGCGCGGCTTCCACCGCATTGGGATGCGTACTGCAGAACACACGAACACGTCCGCTGCGAACAAGGAGCAACTCCTGCACGGCCCGGGCGATCATCGCTTTTTTGGCCGCTCCGAGTGTGGTTCCCGATTCGTTCGCGTGACGGAGCACTACGATCCATTTCATGACTTGCCTCCTGCCAGGAGAGTGAAGAAACACAAGCACGGCATGCGTGCCGGCCAAGGGTACACATTTGCGGAGGAGCGTCAAACGACGACGAAGCGGCGCAATGGATCATTCCACGAGGTTCGGAATCGCCCCTGGAAATCAGCTTTTGCATGGAAAAGCCCGGCGGAAGCCGCCGGGCTTTTGTGGGGCAACGCCGCGCGGGGCGCTGCCTAGGAGTAGTTGTCGGGGTGGATGAACTCAACCGTTCGATCCTCCGTATCGACCAGCACCGCAGCGAGGGGGCCGACGATCACAATGTCGTTCACGGTCGCAAACCGCTGCCCGATGTAATGATCCCTCGCGGCGATGAACTCGTCGGTGTTCGTCACGATGATTCGGTTGATCGGGCCATCCAACGCTTTCACTTCTTCGTCGCGTTCCGTTCGCCACGCGAATTGTGACGTGATCCGGACACCCAACGAATGCCTGGCAAATTCGCTGATCGTGGCGACCGACTCACGCGTGTCGTTACCCGTCATCGTCGCCTGCCCGATCTTCGCCTGCAGTCCGCTATACACCATTTTCCTACAGCGATCTGCGTCCCTCTTGATCAGCCTGCCATCGTTCGTCGTTCGGCCCTGGACCAGAATGAGCAGTTTCACGACTCATTCTCCTTACAAAAGACTGGATTTTGAAAGAACACTTTAATTATATTAAACTAATTTATATTTATGTCAAATACATGACAAAACCGTCAGAAAACGAAAAAGGCGCCCGCAGGCGCCCTTTCGAATGCGATGGAACCGCGATTATTTGCGGTAGGCCAAGAAGGCCATGAAGCGCGCGCGCTCGACCGCCAGGCGGAGCATCTTCTGGTGCTTGAGACAGAGTCCGCTGTAGTAGCGGGCGCGGATGTTGCCGAAGTAGTCGATGAACGGCTTCATCGTCGGGTAGTCCTTGTAGTCGACGTACTGCACGTTCTTGTCGCAGTACTCGCACTTCTTCATGCGCGGGTCGCCGCGGTTCTGGTTCTT
>CAZIQM010000064.1:0-5100 GCA_964541635.1 uncultured Candidatus Peribacteria bacterium
GCCTGCAGCGACGCGTTCCACTGGGGGAAGCGCTCGGGAAGGACGTCCCTGGCCACGAAGAAGCTCTTCGTTTCGCGGGCTTCCGGCGGGCACTCGTCCGACGCCAAGAGGCCCGTCACTTTGTCGATTTCCAGCTGCACGCACGCGGGATCCGCTTCGGTGGGCATGCGCTCGGTCAGGAAGACGTCGCTCTTGCGGTACGCGACGGGCGTGCATTCCGTGGGAAGCTGCCCCGACAGCGTCGAGATCTGCGGACTCGTGATGCCCGAAGGCGTCGGGAACGAGGAGGGGAGGTCCTTCAGGATCGTACGGGCGTTCGCCATGTAGTTCTTCCAGATCGGCGACGCGTTCGTCAGCGATTCGGCCTTCGCCGCAAGCGGGGCGGAGTCGGCGTTGCCCACCCACACGCCCGTGGCGAGCCCGGGGATGAAGCCCATCGTCCACAGGTCGGACGGCCGGCGCTCGGTGCAGTTGTTCTTATCGTCGCGCTTGAGGCACTTGTTGCTCGTGCCGGTCTTCGCGCCGCTCGGGCCGCCCGGCACCGTCAGGACGTCGCGCCAGTAGTCGTTGGGGCGCACGCTGGGGTCGCTGAGGATCGAGACGATCTGGTAGGCGATGCGCGGGTCGACGGCTTCCTGCGCCACGTGCTCCGGCGCCTCGTAGATGATCGAGCCGTTGCGCGTGATGCGCTTGATGCCGTGGAGGGGCATCATCTTGCCGCCGTTCGCGAGCGTGCTGTACGCCTGCACCATCTCGACGAGCGGGGTTTCGGCGGCGCCGAGGGCCAGCGGCCAGCCGTATTCGAAGTCGGGGTTCGTCTCGCGGGCCTTGCGGTAGGTTTCGAGCGGCGTGTGCGCGCCGAGGCGGTCCACGAAGTCGAGGACCTTGTCCTGCTCCCCGCCGAGGAAGTACATCTTGATCGCCGGGATGTTGCGCGACGCGCCGAGCGCGCTGCGGGCGTTCATGAGTCCCCAGAATCCTCCGTCGAAGTTCTGCGGTTGCTCGCCTCCGATCGTGGTGGGGACGTCGAAGAGCACCGTCGCCGGGCCGGCCCCCGCCTGTTCGAAGGCATTGCCGTACACGAGCGGCTTGAAGCTGGAGCCCGGTTGGCGCGGGACCTGGGCCATGTCGATCTTGCCGCCGTGTTCCTCGTCGCCGTAATCGGAGTTGCCGACGTACGCCACGATCTCGCCCGTTTGGGGGATCGCGGACACGAGCGCCGCGTTCTGCGCTTCGTAGGTCTCCATGTTTTCCTTCCGCTTCGCTTCCACCGCCTTCTCGGCCGCTTGCTGCAGGTTCCAGTCGAGCGTCGTTTCGATCGTGAGACCGCCCTGGTCGAGCATCCCGCTGTCGGCGCCGCCGAGGAGCTCTTCCGCTTGCTCGCGCACCCAGAGGACGAAGTACGGCGCGCGGATGCTGTCGCGCGACGCGGCGAATTCCATCGACTTCAGTTCCTTCGTCGCGGCATCGCGCTCCTCTTCGGTGATGTATCCCTGGTCGAGCATGTTCTGCAGCACCTGGTCGCTGCGCCCGCCGACGTAGAACGCGGACGCGCCGGTGCCGAAGGTCCCGCCGAGGAGGCCCACGCGGACGTCGCCGATCTCGAGGTCGTCCGCCTTCGTGAGCGTGCCGGCGTCGATGCGCAGCTGCGTTTCTTCCGTCGGGGTCGTGTGCACGTGCGAGCCGTACGGGTTGAAGTACGTGGGACGCTGGGGGATCGAGGCCAAGACCGCCGATTGCGCGAGGGTGAGCCCGCTGGCGGAGCGTCCGAAGTACCGCTGGCTGGCGAGCTCGATGCCGTACGCGTTCGGGCCGAACGGCACCCAGTTGAGGTACATCGCCAGGACTTCGTCTTTCGGGTACTTATGCTCGAGCTGGCACCCGAGGATGATTTCCTTGAGTTTACGGTTGAGGATGTTGTCCTGTTGCAGGCCGAGCGCGTTGCGCGCCAGCTGGCGGGTGAGCGTCGAGGCGCCGCCCGAGTTGCCGACCTTGAACACGGCGCGCGCGAGGGCGATGACGTCGAGGCAGCCGCGGTCGTAGAAGCGCTTGTCCTCGATCGCGACCATCGCGTGCTTCATGTCGTCGGGGATCTGCTCGCTGGGGATGAACTCGCGGTCTTCGTCGCGGTACAGGCGGTAGAGTTCGACGCCGTTGCGGTCGACGATGGCCGAGCTATGGTCCGGAATGAGGTTCGTCGGGTCGTCGACGTTCGGGAGCGTGATCCACAGGAAGGCGCCGTAGACCACGAGGAGTCCGCCGCCCCAGACCATTGCGTCGCGCAGGAGGCGTTTCCACCCGCGGTCGCGCGCCCATTGGATCGCGTGGCGCGCGGCGAGGTTGGCGCGTGCCAGCAGGCCCTCCGCGCGTGGGGTGCGGGGCATGCGTACGCGTTGGACACGCCGAGGTGGGGTATCCGCGCTGCCGTTTAAGGGGCGGGGTTCGAAATCCGTACCCATGGGTATGCTAGTGTAAGGCCCGGGGAGGCGAACGCAACGTGCCCGGAGCCCCAAATTATGCTATACTGAACCGATGATTTCCCTCCTCTTCCGGCTCCTGCTGGCCCCGTCTTCCGCTTCGGCGCTCGTCGTCGACATCGGGACGAAACTGAGCTGGGAACAGCTGACCGGCAACATCATCAAGTTCCTCGCCGCTTCCATCGGCTTTTTGACGGTCGCGATCTTCATCTACGGCGCCTTGCTCCTCACCGCGTCCGGCGCGCACGAGGAGTGGAAGAACAAGGGGAAGGACATCATGATCGGATCCCTCGTGGCGATGGTCATCGTGCTCGGCGCCTACGCGATCCTGCGCACCGTGGCCTTCTTCCTGCTTGCCTAAAAAGTCGCGCATTCCGTTGCCCGCCGTGCGCGGAGCCTTACAATAGGAAGCTATGTACTCCGATCCGCTGTCCGATGACACGCTCGATGCCCTGGAGAGGGCCGAGCAATTGAAGCTGCAAGGCAAACACGAGGACGCGATCCTCTTGCTCGAGGAGCTGCTCACGCAGGATCCCGCCAACGTGCCCGCGCTCGAGGAATTGGCGGACAACGAACTGTCGCTGGACCACGACGCCCGCGCGGAAGCCGCCGCGGAACGTGCCATCGCCCTCGACCAGGGCAGTTACATGGGGCATTACATCGTGGGGTTCCTCCGCTCGCACGAATCCAAGTGGGCCGAAGCGCTCACGGAGTTGAGCCTGGCGAACAAATTGCGCGCGAACAATCCCGAAATCCTCCGCTGCCTCGGCTGGGCGCTGCTCCGCTCGGGGCGCGCGCCGGAGGGCATCGTGACGCTCGAACGCGCCCTCAACCTCGACAACGACAACCCGCTCACGCTGTGCGACCTCGGCGTCGCGTACCTGGAGAACAAGGACGTCGCGAAGGCGCGCCTGCTCTTCCAGCGCGCGTTGGAGCTCGATCCCCAGAACGAACGCGCGCGCGAGTGCGTGGACATGGTGGGCCGTTTGGAGCGCAGCACGCAGGCGGCCTGACGGGTCCGGTGTATACTCGGGTCCATGGATAGCGATCCCACTGCCGCGACGTACCGCGGCGTACAACGCGCGTGGAGCTTCTTGTCGGGAACGAAAGGATGGCGCCTCGGCGCGCTCGGCGTCACGGCGTCGCTGCTCACGGTGCAGCTGTTGCTCGTGGCGCTCGCGGGCGTGCGGACGATGCGCGATTCGGTGTTGGAACACGGCGCGGTGCACGTCGACCTCGTGCCCGGCACGCTCGACCAGCGCGTGCAGGAGCTGCACCTCCAGCTGCAGGCCATCCCCTCCGTGCGCAGCGTGACGTACGTCCCGCGCGAGCAGGTCTTCGCGGACGAAAAGGCCCGCGACGCGTCACTGAGCGATTTCCTCGAAGACTACGACGTGGCGAATCCGTTCCCCGATTCCTTCGTGGTGGTGCCGGCGTACCCGCGCGCCTACCAGGATCTCCGCGCCTTCGTGGAAGGAAGCGAGGCGGGCATCGACGCGGTGACCCTCTCCGACATCGCCGTGCGCGAAGCGTCGGTCGAACAGCTGCTCGACGCCGCCGAAACGGCCCGCGTCGGGGGGAACCTCCTCCTGCTCCTCAGCGCCTTCACCGCGCTCCTCTTGTCCTTCAACGTCCTCGTGCACGTCGCGTCGTCGCGCCGCCCGCAGGCCCAAAACGAAATCCTGGCGGGAGCGCCCGTCGCCGTGGTCGCGGCCCCGACGGTCGCCGCCGGCGCGTTGCTGCTGCTGGGATGCCTCCTCGCCGCGACCGCGTTGGCCGCCGCGTCCGTCGCCGTCATGGCGACCGTGCCGGCCTCGTCGTCCGTGGGTTCGTGGTTGTTGCGCGCCGTGCTCGCCGGATGGTCCGCGAGCCTGCCTCTCGTCTTCGCTGAGGAAACGGCCGCCGCGGTGCTCTTGTCGTGGATCGTGGGACGCGCCGGTTCGTCGTTCCGTTCCTGACCGTGTCGCGCGTCCAGCAGACCCTCGACGGGATCGTGCTCCGCACCCACGACGTGGGCGAAGCGGACCGTTTGTGCGTCGTCCTCACCAGGGAGAGGGGGCGCATGGCGATGCGCGCCCGCGCCGTGCGCAAGCTCGGCAGCCGCATGGGAGCGCTCCTCTTGCCGGGGCGCCGCCTGACCGTGGACGTGCGGGAGGACGGTTCCTACGCGACGGTCGTCGCGGCGCGCCTGAACGGGGAGGTTGCGGACCTGTCGCACCCGGCGTCGTTCGCCGCCGCGCAGCAGGGCATCGAATTGCTGCTGCTCCTCACCGAGGACGGCGAGCCGCTGCCCGAGGTGTTCGACGCGCTGTTCCAGTTCCTGCACGCCTGCGGCGCCGGGGCCTCCCGCGCGCTCCTGCCGTTCCAACTGCGCGTGTTCCACGTCTTGGGCTTGCTCCCGGGGCACGCCGGGGACCGCCGTTTCGCCGGATTGGACGAAGCCGACCGATCGGCCGTGCGCCTCTGCGGGACGACGGGCGATTTCTCGCTGTTGTGCGAAGCGGTCGGGGACAGCGCGGGCCTCCGCCTGTTCGCGGCGGACCTGCTCGACATGCACGCCGGCCGCGCGCTCAAAAGCGACGCCGTGTTCAAGAAGAAGAAGCCCGAGGTCGACGGCGGCAAG
>CAZIQM010000065.1:0-4993 GCA_964541635.1 uncultured Candidatus Peribacteria bacterium
GATGGCCATCGGGCGCTGCGCCTCTTCGACGAAGACGGCGGCGCGCTTCTTCACCTTGCGGCCGTCGGCGTCCACGGCTTCCTGGTCGTTCACGATGATCACGGCCGAGATGGCGGCCGGCTGGAGCGCGGTGGAGATCAATTTGATCGGGTCGTCGCTCCACTCGAGCATGTCGACTCGCTCGCCGTTGATCTCTTCCATCACGGCCTGGATGCGCACGCCCTTCTGGCCGACGCAAGCGCCGATCGGGTCGATGCGCGGGTCCTTGCTGGCCACCGCGACCTTGCTGCGGAAGCCGGCGTCGCGGGCGATGCCGCGCACGAGGACGTCGCCGTTGCGGACCTCGGGGATTTCGAGTTCGAGGAGTTTCTTCACGAGGTGCGCGTGCGTGCGCGAGATGCGCAGCTGCGGGCCCTTGCCGGTCATTTCGACCTTCTCGAGGTACACGCGGATGCGCTTGCCCGTGTAGTAGTGCTCGCCGGGGATCTGCTCGCGCCAGGGCAGCGAGACGGCCATGCCTTCGATTTCGAGCGTCACCCAGTTCGGGTCGGTTTTCGTGACGGTGGCCGTGAGGAGCTCGTCCTCGCGGTCCTTGAATTTGATGTAGAGGCTCATGCGCTCGGCCTCCTGGAGCTTCTGGAGGATGACCTGCTTCGCGGCCTGCGCGGCGATGCGGCCGTAGGCCTCGGGCGTGACGTCGATCTCGATTTCGTCGCCCACGTCGGCGTCGCGCTTGATGCGCTTCGCCTCGGCGAGGGAGATTTCGAAGTTCTCGTTCTCGACGGTCTCGACGACTTCCTTGATCACGAGGATCTGCGGCTCGTCGGAGCTCTCGGGCAGGTTCACGCGGATTTCCTGCTCCTTGTTGCCGTAGTCCTTGCGGTACGCGGTGGCGATGGCCTGTTTCACGGCTTCGATCACCTGGTCCGGAGACACGTTTTTCTCGGAGCAGATTTGGTTGATGGCGGCGACGAACGAGGAGCGCATGACGGTATGGGGAAAATTGTGAGTGCGGGAAGGCCACCACCCCGATCGATCGGGCTAGTGACGTTACGAGTGCATTGTAGCGCTGTTATGGCTATTTGCAAGTGTATTGGTGCTAGAATCGGGTTGGAGCGTGTATTTGACTGTATATAACTTATATTTCATAATATTAGCATGAAACGTTTCCTTGAGGTAGAACCGACGCTGATGGTCACGACGCTCGATCCCGAATACGGCGATCGGTACTTGCGGCCGAGTCGCTTCCCTCCTTCCCTGAGGCAGGAGTTCGAGTCCGCGGATTCGTACGCGAAAAAATTTCGTTTCGCCATCATGGCCGAGGCGCGGATCAGCGTGATCGAGACGTTGCATGACTACGTCCGCAGCGGGGACGCCAGCGTGGAAGACATCCTGCGCCTCGACGAAGATCGTTGCGCCCACATGATGCTGCTGAACGATCGTGAACGCGCACTCGTCGCGGAGGAGGCGGCCGACAGCGTCGTTCTTACCTGCGCCGAGAGCGCGTTGAAGCAGGATCCGATCCTGATCATGAACCAGGTGTGGCCCGAAGCGATGGACCATGCCGAACGCAACGGCATCGACCACCTGCACGGCGGAACGATCGTCCTGCGCTACATCGAACACTGCATGATGCGGCTGCACGGCAGCGACCTCATGAAGGCGATCGCCAAGCTTTGAGCGATCATCCGCCTTCGCTTGAGCTTCGGCTGGATTTCGCCGCGGCTCATTTCTTCTTCGTCGCCGGTTTTTTCGCCGGCGTCTTTTTTGCGGCGGGTTTCCGCTGCGCGACCGCTGAGGCGGGGGGCGGGGGCGCGATCGTGCGCGTGGCCTTCGAATGCGGGAACTTCGACAGCACGAAGACCATCCAGGCGAAGAAGAGGAGCGTCGGGACGAGCGGGAGTTCGAGGCCCGTCATGGAACCGACGAACGCGAGGAGCATCGAACCCGTGACGCCGAACGCGCCGAGCTTGTAGAGCGCGCCGTAGCGCAGGCCGCGGCCCATGGCGGCGGAGCACAGGCGGACGACGAGGGTCGCCCATGTCAGGAACAGCAATTCGCCGAGCCACGCGAAGCCGCCGATCACCCACGGCAGCACGAGGAGGAAGAGGAGCACGAGCAGCGCGCCGATCCATGGCAGCGAAGGCGTGACGCCGCGGGCGTACCCGATCGCTTCCGTCACGAGGGCGTTGTCGAGCGTGACCGGGTCCTCATCGTCCATTTCCGCGAACTGGAACACGCGAAGCGTGCCGTCGTCGTCGCGCGCGACGGCCGACGTCGACGTGAAGAGCAGGAACGTCTCCGCCTCGTCGAACCCGTCGACGGTTCCCTCCGTGTCGATCACCGCGAAGTGTTTCCATTCGGGGTGGTCGTTGTTTTCCCACTCGGGCGGCAGGTCGAGGATCACGGGGCCGCGTTGGTTCGTCGTGAGCACGCCGCCGCTGACCGTGACCACGAGGTCGTCGGGGTACCAGCGGTCGATGACGTCCAGTTGTTCGTCCGCGAGGGAATGCGACCGCGGCGCGAATACCGCGAGGCCGACCGCGAAGGGCAGCAGGCCGAAGAACGCGAGCGTGACGCACAGGAAGTAGAGGTATCCGACGGCCGATCCCCCGCGGCGCGCGGCGAAATCGGAAACGTAGGAGGACGCGTCGGTGACGGCGCGCCACACGGTCATGGCGAAGCGGACGATCATGGAGCGATCTTACCGCGCGCCCGACATGCCTTCCAGCAGCGCCTTCGCGTGTTTCCCGCGCATGGTGGGGAACAGCGCGAGCACGCGGTATGCCAGGAGTTTCCATCCTTTCGGGATACGGTCGAACGACGGATCGCGCGCGGCCATGATCGCGGCGGTGCGGCCGATCGCGCGCATGCGCTTGAGCGAGTCCTCGAGCGTGATGCGGTGGTAGTGCGCGGCGTTCGCCGACGGCGCGTAGAAAAGCCCGACGCCCCGCTTCTTCAGCTCGTTCCCGAACACGATGTCTTCCCAGCCGTATTCCGTGAGCCCCTCCGGGAACGGCACCGCGCGCGCGATGTCCGTCGGGAGGCTGAGGTTGCTCGCGTAGGTGTAGCGGTGCTGCACGTCCTCGGGCACGCGTTGCTGCGCGTAGGGTTCGAGCGCGTCGAACGCGAACTGCCACCCCGTTTTCTCGAGCCAGCGCATGACGGGCGTGACGCCCACGGCGCCGTCCCAGTCGATGCGGCCGAGCACGGCGATCTTCGCGTGGGCGGCGTGCGCGGCGAGGTGCGCTTCGCACGCGCCGGGCGCGAGGAGGATGTCGTCGCCGAGGAAGAGGACGAGGTCCGCGGCGGCTTCCGTCGTGCCGCGGTTGCGCGCGGCGCCCTGCTGGCTCTTGGGGATTTCGAAGAAGCGCACGGGCAGTTTCCATTCCCGTCCTTTCACCGCTTCGACCGTGGCGGGGTCGTGTCCGTCGCTCACGACGATGACGTCGATGTCCGCAGCGATCGTCTGGCGCTCGAGGTGTTCGAGGCACGCCGAAAGGATCGCCGGGCGGCGGTGCGTGGGAATGACGACGCTGAGCGCGGGTGCTGCCACGGGTCCATCTTACGCCTCGTCCGCGACCGGGAGCAGCGCCTCGAGTTTCGCGTAGACTTCCTCCACCGCGAAGCGGATGTCGATGCCGAGAGGCTCTTCGATGTCGAAGACGCCGTGTTGCTCGTCCCGGCGGCGGCCTTCGTCGATCATGCACCGCACGTGGGACCGCGATACCCGAGCAGTGGCGGCCGTTCCGCCGCTTCGCTTGGCGATGCGCTGCAGGTCCAGCAGCACGCCTTCCTTGCGCAGCGATACGATCCGCTCCGCAGGCGTGGGAAGCTCGATGTTCGACTCGTGTGTTTCGTCGATGCCGAGGGCGTCCAGGACGTCTTTTCCGGTGAGTGCCATAGGAAGAACAAAGTAAACTTTAACGTATATTTGTCAATAGCCGAGCATCTCCCCTACGCTCCTTCCATGCGGACCATCAGCATCGATTTCGCGTCGCACGACGGGCACATTGCCTGCGTCGATGGTTCGGTGCGCTCGCTCCGTTCCGTTGAGCGCGCGAACGACGCGGGGATGATCGCGCTCCTCGAAGACGTGTTGCGCGAAGCGGGATGGAAGAAAGAAGGCATCGAACGCATCGCGTGCAACCTCGGTCCCGGCGGGTTCACGAGCGTGCGCGGCGGCGTCGCGTTCGCGAACGCCCTCGCCGATCAATTGCAGGTTTCCCTCGCGGGATACCACGGGAGTTCGTTGGCGCTCGCGCGGTGCCATGCCGATCTCTGGACGCACTCCACGAAGGCCGACGCGCTCTTCGTGCTCGGTGATGGATGGAAAGAGCCGACGCTCGTCGTGACTGGCGACCTCCCCGCGGCGATCGGCACCGCCACCGGCGACCTGACCGAGGCCCATCGCGCCCTCCTCGCGTCGAAGGGTGCGGCCTTCCCCGCCCCCTCGCCCCTTCAGACCACGCTTCCGGCCTTTCTTGATGGTTTATCCTACGGGAAAGACCTGCTCGTTCCCTGGTACGGCCGGGGCATTTAGGCTAGACTCGCAGCTCGTACCGTGGCGATCCTCGATTCCATCAACAGGCTCCTGGGAGATCCGAACGAGAAAGAGCTCAAGAAGCTCCGTCCCGTCGTGCCGCTCGTGCGCGCCAAAGGACAGGATCCCGCGATCCTCGCCCTGACGCTCGAGACGCTTCCGGCCAAAACCCAGGAGCTGAAGGACCGCGTCGCCGCGGGCGAGTCCCTCGACGATTTGTTGCCCGAGGCGTTCGCCGTCGCGATCCGCGCGTGCGAATTGTTGCAGGGCACGACGATGGAGATGGGCTCGCGCACGCTGACGTGGAACATGGTGCCGTTCGACGTGCAGATCATCGGCGGCGCGGTGCTCCACCGCCGTGGCATCGCGGAAATGAAGACCGGCGAAGGAAAAACCCTCGTGTGCACCCTGCCCGTGTACCTCAACGCCCTCTCGGGCAAGGGCGTGCAC
>CAZIQM010000066.1:0-4295 GCA_964541635.1 uncultured Candidatus Peribacteria bacterium
CGTGTCGGTGTCCGTGCCGCAGCTGAAGCGGCCCGTCGTCGTGTCCCAGAGCAGCTTGCTCGTGCCCGCCGTGTCGCAGTCGACGTTCAAGCCGAAGCCGCGGAGAGCGGCGCCGGAGAGCGTGGTGTTGCCCTCGAGCGCGAGCGTGCCGGAGATCGACGCCGATCCCATGACGCGCAGCGCCCAGCCCGAGATCGTGCCTTGCACGTCGAGGTCGTCCGTGAAGACGAAGCGTCCGATGGCGCGGTTGTAGCGCAGGTATTGGCCGAGCGTGCCGCCGAATTGCAGGCCGATGCTGTCGCTTGCCGTCGCGAGGCCGAAATCGTCGATCGTGTCGAAGTACGTCGACGTCGAAGAATCGTACGTGATCGCGGACGCCTGGCCGATGTCGTTCATGCACAGCGACACGACGAGCAAGAGCGCGAGCGTGCGCTTCGTCCGTGCCAGTGTGTTTGTGTGTGTTTGGACCATTGAAATCCCCTCATTGTAGCACAAAAACCCGGTTCCCTCGCGACACGGGGTTTGAGAATCCAATGGAATAGTGTTCCAATAACAATCACCCGAAATTCACTCCATGATTTGGCTTCCATCAGCCATTTAAAAAAAGAATGGACAAAAAATCACGTTGTTTTCCAATGATTACCTGTCGGCTTCGACGTACATCTGCTGCATGCGGATGTTCTTCGCGGTCGTCGTTTCGCTCTCGACGCCGAGCACCATGCGCAGCGCCGTGCTCGTCGTCGGCAGGTTGCTGCTGGTCGTGCCCGTGGCGCTCGTGCCGTCCGTGACGTTGCGGATTTCCCACGTGATCGACGCGCACTGCTTCGTGCAGGTGAAGTACACGTCGTAGACCTTGTTGGCCGTGAAGGCGAGGCCCGTGTTCACGACGTTCTGCGTCGTGTTGTCCTTGGTGATGAATTGCCAGTTGGTATCGCCGCGCACGGTCGAGAACGAGAAGCCGACGTAGTTTCCGGCGGGGTTATCGGCGCTGACCATGGTCGAGATCGTCTGGTCCGCCATGCCCGAGAACACGCGGATGCTCGTCGTGTCGACCACGCCCACCCGGCCTGCGAAGAAGAATCCGTTCGCGCCCGCGGTGGAACCGCGGAAGAACGCGGTGTTCGCCGAACTGGTTCCCGCGTCGTCGCCCGACGTGGCCGCCGTGGCGAAGTTCGTCATGTAGCCGAAGGTTTGGTCGGCCGCGGGGTGCGAGACCGTCGTGTCGTTCGTCACCGTGGTGCCGATGCCGTTCACCGTCGTGCCGCCGCCCGGCTGCAGCGCCATGATCAGGTTGCCGTAGAGCGCCGCTTGGAAGGGCGAGGCCGAGAACGTGGCGCCCGAAGATTGGCTCACCACGGGCCGTCCGGCGAGTTTCTGGGCGAAGATGCCCGCGGTGTTCTGGGGCGTCGTGGAAGGCTCGCTGCGCGTGCCCAGGAGCAGCATGCCGCTGCCGCCGACGCGCACCGCCGGCGTGCCGGTGGTGGTCGAGAGCAGCGCGGTGGCGCCGGTGCCCATGACGGTCAGGCTCTTGCCGGACATCGTGCCGCGGACGTTCACGAGGGTCGCGAGCGTGGCGGCGGCTGAGTTGCCGCTCTGGACGTTCAGCGTGCCCGTCATGGTGCCGCCGCTGAGCTTGAGGAAGATTCCCGATGCCGTGGAGTACGCGAGACTACTTCCTCCCGTTTGGTCCGTGCCGCACGAGAAGCGGCCGGTCGTGGAGTTCCACAGGAGCTTATCGGTCGTGCCGTTGCTGCAGCTGGTGAGGCCCGCGCCGGAGAAGCTGTTGAGCGCGTACAGCGTCGTGCCCGAGATCGTGCCCGTCACCGCGAGTTTCGCCTTGGGCGTCATCGAGCCGCCGGGCCCGATGCCCACGTTGCCCGATTGGCCGATCGTGAGGAAGTCGTCGGTCCCGAGCCCGCCGTCGCCGGAGATCACGAAGTTATCGGTCGTGCCTTGTCCGAGGAGCGTCCATTTGTTCGCGAGACTTTCCCTGAGAATCAGGCCGGCGTTCGTGTTCGTCGCGGAATCGAAGTACGCGTTGGCGTTCGACGTGGTCGACGTCACCAAGAGGTCGGCCGAGGTTGTCGTGTTCTTGAGGATGATCGTGCCCGAGCTCGTGAGAGTGTCCTTCGCGAAGACCGTCGAGCCCGAGACCGTCAGGAAGCGCAGCATCGAACCCGTGAGCGTGCTGTTCACCTTAAAGGACGTGCTCGTAAGGGTGAGGCCCTGGCCCGCCGTGTAGGTCGAGTTCGTGTCGGTGTCCGTCCCGCAGCTGAAGCGCCCGGTCGTCGCGTTCCACAGGAGTTTGCTCGTCGTGGCGTTTTGGCAGTCCGTGAGACCCGCTCCCGAGAAGGAGCGCGTCGCATAGACCGTGACGCCGGAAATGGTTCCGACGACGTCGAAGTTCGCCTTCGGGGTATTGGTGAAGACGCCGACCTTGTTGCCGCTCGGGTTAAGGGCAAGGGGCTCGGCGTTGCCGCTCTGGATCGTCTGCGACGTCGCGTCGGAGGTGATCGACAACTGCGAGCTGCCGTTGCGCCACAGCGAGATGCCGTTCTTGAAGTACGTCGCGCCGTTCACGGCGAGCGTGCCGGAGGTGGCCAGGTTCGTCGCGGCGTACAGGCTCGCGCCCGAGCCGAGGCCCATGATTTCGAGCTTCGTCTTCGGCGTGACGGTGCCGATGCCGACCCTGTCCGTCGAGGCATCGACCACGAGGGCGTTCGCGTCCGTGTCGCCTTCCACGCGGAAGTCGACGGGGTTGCCCAATTCGTTGAAGACGGTCGAGCCCGAGGCGGAGACCGTGTGGCTGCCGCCGCCCGCGTTGAAGATCGAGCCGGAGGCGGTCCCCTTCCACGAGAGCGAACCCGAGGAGGCGAGGGAGTTCGCGGCCTGGATGACGGCGCCCGTCACGGTCGTGTTCAGGCGGAAGCTGGTCGTGCTCAGGTTGAGGCCTTGGCCCGCCGTGTAGGTGGCGCCGGCGTCCGTCCCGCAGCTGAAGCGGCCGGTGGTGGCGTCCCAGAGCAGCTTGCTCGTGCCCGCGGTGTCGCAGTCGCTGAGGCCCGCTCCTTCAAGCTTGCCGCCAAGGTACAGGGTTGCGCCCGAGGCGGCGCCTTCCCATACGAGCGATCCGCTCGAGCGCAGCATCGTGCGAGCGTACAGCGTGGCGCCAGAGAAGAGACCTCGCACGTTCATGAGGATCGGGACTTTCGTGGTGCCGGATTGGGACAATGTCAACGCGGCGCCCGACGCCGTATGCAGAGACGATTGTCCAAGTATGTGCATGCCGCCCGTGACGTTCAGGCCGCTTTCGACCGAAAGCGACGATGCAATGCGGGCGGACGAGAGAACGTTAAGATTATAGGCATCGAGCGTTCCGATTGTCGCGGCAGGCGCGTCCAATCCGTTGATTTGGATGGTATCCATCCCCTGTTGGTAGTCGGCCAGGTAGACGTACCGTCCGGAGATCGCCACATCGAATACGTAGCTTGCCGTCAGGTAGGAGCCTGCGGATACGGGCGCCGTGACGTTGGCTACGTCCACGATTTGCAATCCGCCGGTGTTGTAGTCGGCGACGTACACGTAGCGACCGCCGACGACCACTTTCACCGCGGCACCGGGGGTGTTATACGTACCGACAACCGACGGCGATGCGGGGTTCGACACGTCGACGATCTTCATGCCTGCGCCGTTTGCTGCGACATATGCGTATCGTCCGTCGACCGCGACTCCGTAGACGGAGTCTCCCGCGGACACGCTTCCTTTTTGGATGGGCCTTGTCGGATCGCTGACGTCGATGATGCGGAGCAGCAGCGAGTTGATGTCGCCGATGTAGGCGTAGCTTCCTTGCACGGCTACATCGCGGATTTGTCCGCCCAGCGCATACGTGCCGGCGAGCGTCGGAGTGGTGGGGTCTTCAATGTTGATGACGTGCATGCCGCTCGTCGCGTCCGCGACGTATGCGTATTTTCCTGCGACGGCAACGGCGTAGGCCGTATCGGACGTGTTGTACGTTCCGATGAGCCTGGGGCTCGCCGGATTGGATACGTCGATGATGTGCAACCCGGCTGTTCCGTCCGCGACGTACGCGTATTTCCCGGAGACTGCGACGTCGAGAGCGCTTGCCGGCGTATCGTATTGGCCGATGAGCGTGGGCGTCGTTCCCGGTTTCGAGATATCGAGGATCAGAAGCCCGTTTCCATCATCTGCGACATACGCGTAGCGGCCTGCGACGGCGATACCGGTGGCATTGCCTGACGAATTGTAGGTCGTGAGCAGTGTCGGGTTCGGGCCCGATA
>CAZIQM010000067.1:0-4218 GCA_964541635.1 uncultured Candidatus Peribacteria bacterium
GCCGGCTTCATATGCCTATTATCCTCTTTTTTTGGCCAAAAATCAATGTTTCAGGCCTTTATCCGTGGGTGGCTATATGCAGATCCGCGGGATGTGCCGGCACCGGTGTTTTGAACCGCCGGATGGCGCGGCCGAGCGCCAACGAGAACAGAACGGTGAACATGGTCATCACGGCGCACTGCGCGGCGGCGATCGAGAATGCCGAGGTTCCGAAGGCCCACAACACGATCACCTGCGTGACGACGAGGGCCGCCGCGAACCCCACGTGCATCTTCTTCGTCACGACGTTCAGGCAGGTGAAGTCCAGGCATACGAGGGAATTGAGCGTCATTCCCAGGAAGAGCATGCCGAGCACGGGCCACTCGATGTCGATCGGATGGCCGGCCAGCATGCCGAGGATGCGGTATCCCACCAGGGAGAACGCGCCCGCGAGCGCCGCGCAGACGGCGATGATGATGCCGTAGGACGCCGCCACGATGCGCAGTGCGGAATCCTTGCGGAACATGACGCTCGTGACGCGCGCGCTTTCGTTGCCCACCGTGTTGAGCACGACGGCGATCGATGTCGCGATGGCGTAGAGCCCCGCGTCCGTCGGCTCAAGAACGTGCTTCGCCCACAGGGTGTCGAACCGGAGGGTGAAGCCGAGCAGGATGGATGCGGCGAAGATGAAGATTGCGTCGCGCAGGACGGAGAACGACGTCACGCTCTTCTTCCACGGCGTCCGGAAGACCTTCCTGTTCGCGAGCATCGCCGTGATCATGAACGAGGCGGTATGGCTGAGCAGGATCATGAACGCGGCGTCGATTTCGGAGAATCCGTCGCGCAGGAAGATCAACGCGCCCACGACGCCCATGAGCGGCAACGCGGCGTGCGATATCGCGAGTCCGACGAATCGTTTCTGGACGTTGAGGATTCCTTCGAAGTATCCGCCCATCATGCACGGCACGGCCGCGACCCCGATGAGCGCCAATGGGACCGTCTTCTCCAGGTTGAGGAATGTTCGCATGAACGGGGCGATGACGAAGAAGAGCGCCATCGTTCCCAGTGCGAAGATCATCGCGATCCGCGTCGCGTTGGAGAGCACGGACGGCAGGTCACGCTCGTTTCCGCCCGTTCGTATGACGATGTACGTGGCAGCGACCCCGCGGCCGGGATAGAGGAACAGCGTGAAGGACGTCAGTGCCTGGAGCGCCGCGTACGACGCGGTGTCCACGCTCCGTATGGTCACGGCGTAGTAGAGCATCTGGCAGCCGATCGCCAAACCCGCCCCAACGTAGGTGATCGCCGAGGAAACCAGCAATTTCCGGATGCTCATCGGTTCCAAGTTTCCCTCATCGCGGCGTTGTACTCAAGGGAGTATGCTCGCGGCATGGAGCGCACCATTTTCCACAAGATCATCGACCGCGAGGTTCCCGCTGCCATCGTCTACGAGGACGACGCGGTGATCGCGTTCAAGGACATCCACCCGAAGGACACGACGCACCTCCTGTTCATCCCGAAGACGTACGTCGCGTCCATCGCGGACATCGACGAATCGACCGAGCACATCCCCGGCCATTTGATCGTGACGGCCAAGCGTTTCGCGAAGGAGAAGGGGATCGACGGTTACAGGCTGACGTTCCACGTGGGGAAGGAGGGCGGCCAGGAGGTGCCCTACATCCATTTGCACTTCCTCAGCCCCCAGGCGTTACGCCAGGAGTGAGCCCGTGAGCTCGTCGAAACCGCCGGTCCGCATGTCCGCGGCCGAGACGTCGTGGGTCGAATTGTGGTGCGAAACCAACGCGACGCAGAACATTCCCGCGGCTTTCGCGGCGGCGATGCCCGACGGCGAGTCCTCGATGGCGACGCAGTCGGCGGGGTTCGTGCCCAATGCCTCGGCAGCGGCGAGGTAGACCGCGGGGTCCGGTTTGCCCTTGCCGCCGACATCGTCGATGCCGAAGACGACGCGGAAGTACGGCTCCAGCCCCAAACGTTTCACGGCGACGTCGATCCGCGACCGTTCGTTCGACGAGGCGACGCCCATGGGGATGCCGAGCGCACGCGCGCGCTCGATGAACCGAACGACGCCCGGCATGGGCAATGCGAGGGAGTCGTAAATGAGCCCCGCGTGCTTCCAGACGACGTCGCGATAGGCGGGCAGGTCGAGCGGCAGTCCGTATTCGCTCGTCAGCAGTCCATGGACGCTTTCGAGGTTGTGGCCGACGATCCGGCGGTCGTCATGGCTCGTCCACGGCCGGCTCGGCAGGATTTCCGCCATGATCCTCACGTTGATGCCCGGCCAGTGGGCTTCGCTGTCCACGAGGACGCCGTCGAAGTCGAAGATGATCGCTTTCCCGTCCATGGGGGCACTGTACGAAAAACGCCCCGGTTGGCCAGGGCGTCTTCGTTCGATTCCGATGCGGGATCAGGCTTCCGGGGTTTCTTCCGCCTTCTCGGCCTTCGCGGCTTCCTCGGCGGCCTGCTCTTCCTGGATCTTCTTCAGCGTCTCGGCGTCGATCGGCTGGAGGGCCTTGATGGAGAGTCCGATGCGGCGCTCGTCGACGTCGATGTTGATCACCTGGGCGTCGATCTTCTGGCCGATCGTGAGGACCTCGGACGGGTCGGTCACCTTGTGGTGCGCGATCTCGGAGAGGTGCACGAGTCCGTTGATGTCCTTCTCGAGGCGGATGAAGGCGCCGTAGTCGGCGAAGCGCACCACGCTGCCCGAGACCTTCTTGCCCACCGGGTAGCGCTCGGCGACCTCCTCCCACGGGTCCTTCGTCAGCTGCTTCATGGAGAGCGAGAGCTTGTCGCCGTCGATGCCGATGACCTTCACCGTGACGCGGTCGCCCATCTTGGCGTGCTCGGCCGGGTTCTTCACGTGGCCCCAGGCGATCTCCGAGATGTGCACGAGGCCTTCGAGGCCGTCGAACGTCACGAAGAGGCCGAACTTCACGAGGCCGGAGACCAAGCCTTCCTTCACCTCGCCGATCTTGAGGCCTTCGAGGGCCTTGGCGCGCTCCTCGCTCATGGCTTCGCGCTCGGAGACGACGATCTTGCCGGCTTCTTCGTCCATCGTGACGATCTTCACCGTGAAGGTGTGGCCGACGAACTTGCCGAGGCGGTTGATGATCTCGCCCGCGTCGGCGTTGTTCACGCGCGGGTAGTTGAGCGGCGAGAGCTGGGAGACCGGGAGGAAGGCGCGGATGCCGTCGATGTTGGCGATGAGGCCGCCCTTGTTGGCTTCCTGGGCCGTGAACTTCATCGTTTCGTCCTGGTCGACCATGGCGTGGAACTTCTCCCACGCTTTCTTCTGGCTAGCCATGCGGAGCGACAAGACCACCAAGCCTTCGTTGTTCTCCTCTTCGAGGACGAGCGCGGAGACTTCCTGGCCTTCCTGGAGTTCGCGGAAGGTGTTGAACGAGTCGCGGAGTTCGCGGCCCGAGATGATGCCCGTCGTCACGCCGTTCAGGTCGACGAGGAGCTTGTTCTTGCCTTTGTACACGACGGAACCCTCCACGAGTTCGCCCGGCTTGGGGCGGAACACCGGAGGCGACTGTTTCATGAGTTCTTCCATCATCGCCGTCTGCGCGGCCAAGGATGCGTGTGCCATAGGGAAACTGGGGTGCGAGGGGAGGAAGTAGGGGGTGGATCGAGTTCTCGCACGAGCAACTCGAAAGCGCGGTTATCCTACGGATTCCGGTGCGGAGAGTCAAATTCCCCTTACAGCGTCGTTTTCTCTGTATGCATGGCAGCCAGATCGTCCGGGATCTTCTCCAGCGACGAAGTTTTGGGGTTGTAGACCTTGTACATGAGCTCGATGAGCTCCTTGGTGTTCAGGCGCTTGGCGTGGAGGCCGATGTTCGTGAGGCCCGAGAGCACGAGCTCGCAGCGTTCGTTAAGCTGCTTGCTCAGCGCCGGGAACTCGCGGTTGCGGGAAAGCGCTTTGCCGAGGGTGTCGTCGAGGTGCATCCAGTCGAGGAACTGTTCGACGAGCGTCTTCTTGCGGATCGTGTGGTCGAGGGGGATCACGACGTAGAACCGCTTCTCCATGATGTCGGCGACTTCGATGAGCTTCTGCATGAAGCCGACGTACGATTCCGTCTGGCTGCGGAGCAGTTCGCTCTTTTGCTTCTTGCCCGACTCGAGCACCTTGTTCAGGTACTCGTCGATGTTCGTGCGCGTGGAGCGGATCGAAATCTGGATGGGGAAGTGCAGCGAGTTCACGAACGAGCCGTA
>CAZIQM010000068.1:0-3024 GCA_964541635.1 uncultured Candidatus Peribacteria bacterium
CTCGCAACCTACGCCATGGCAAGGCGTCGCTCTAGCCAATTGAGCTACATCCGCTTGAAGTTTCCCGAAGGATAGAAAAGGTCGGCTCTGGAATGGCTTTCCTAGCTAGAGCGACGGGCGCGTCGCTTCTTTGCGCGATCGCAAGCGATCGCTTGCTCCAATTGAGCTACATCCGCTTGGGAACCTGAAAACCAAAGAGCGGGGATATCCTACGGACGGAAAGCCCTATTCGCAACCTCGCGTTTCGGGCCGTTTTCTGCTATACTAATGCGATACATGAAACACCGACTTTTCCTCTCCTCGAAGCTCCTCCTCGTGGCCCTGCTTAGCCTCGGGGTGGCCCTCCATGCGGTCCCTCTGAGCCACGCCGAAGAGGACAAGGAGTGTAAAAACCCCCTCATCGACGACTGCGGCAAGAGCAACACGGTTTTCCTCATGCAGCCGCTCGACGACAGCACGAAGGAATTGGAAGTGAGCGCAGAACCGCTGCAGGTGTTCTTCGATTACTTCAACCTGTCGTGGCCGTGGCTGCTCGGCGTGGCCAGCGGCATCGCCGTGCTCCAGGCGGTGTGGGGCGGCATCCTCATCATGACCAGCTGGGACCAGGACGGCGGCAAGGAGAAGATCGAATGGGCCCTCGGCGGCATGGTGATGATCGCCCTCGCCGGATTCATCCTGCGCTTCCTCAATCCCATCTTCTTCGAATGACGCGCCTCCTGCTCTTCGCCGGCCTCGTCGACGTCGCGCACGCCCAGAACCTGTGGGAGAAGTGGGGACCCGCGTGCAGCTCGCTGCAGCCGGGATGCGGCCAAGGTCCGGCGAATATTTTCCTCTCCACGCTGCCGAACCTTGCGTTCTTCCTCCTGCAAATCGCCACGGGCCTCTCGGTGCTCTTCATCGTCTTCGCCGGGTTCCAGATGGTCATCAACCTCGGCGACGAGGGCAAGGTGGGCACGCAGAAATCTGCCATCTTCTATTCGCTCGCCGGCCTCTTCGTCGCCATCGTCAGCCAGTTGCTCGTGTCGTTCGTTGTCACGCAGAACTGGGGCCAGAACGCTGGTGGCAACCTCGTGGTCAACCTCATCGCCGCGGCGGTCAGCGTGCTCCTCACGGTGTTCAACGGCGTGTTCGTCGTCGCGATCATCTACTACGGCATGCGCATGCTGATGGCCTCGGGCGACAGCGGCGCCTTCAACTCCGCCCGCACGGGCATGACGTGGGCGATCGTCGGCGCCATCATCGTCAACCTCGCCAACGCCCTCGTGCACGGCGTCACCACCTTCTTCGCGCTGTGATCCGCCTCCTCACCCTCGTCGGCATCGCGCACGCGGACGGCGTCGGCTCCGGTCCCGGGGTCGACGAGATGTTCCAGAAAATCTGCACCACCTTGCCCTTCTGCGACCTGGGCACGGGAGCCCCCGCGTTCTTCTCGCAGCGCATCGTGAACTTCCTGTTCCCGCTCATCGTCGCGGCGGCGGTGTGCGTGATCATCTACGCGGGCATCCAAATGATCAAAGGCGGCGAGGACGGCCTCTCGGAGGCGAAGGAAACGATCACCTACGCCGTGGTCGGCATTGTCCTGGCGATCCTGACGGGCTCGATTTTCGTCTTTATCGGCAGTTACCTGCTGCCGTTGTTGTTCCAGTGAAAAGGGGTGCATGACGGGGGGATTCCGGTATGCTTTCGCGGTGCCCTTTTATGAATAAACGCCAGTACGTCACCACCGCCATCGATTACCCGAACGCCGCGCCCCACCTGGGGCACGTGCTCGAGAAGGTCCTCGCCGACGTCGTCGCCCGCTGGTTCCGCGCGAGCGGAAAGGACGTGCGTTTCCAGATCGGCGTCGACGAGCACGGCATCAAGATGCAGCAGACGGCGGAGAAGCAGGGGATGACGCCGGAGGCCTTGGTCGACAAGAACGTGCCGCTCTTCGAGGACATGTACCGCGCGTTGAACGTGTCCGCGGACGTCTTCATGCGCACGTCGGACCATCCGACGAACTGGCAGAACGTCGCGGCGTACGACCATGAGAAAACCGTGCAGGCGCTCTGGAAGAAATTGGAGGAGGCCGGCGCCCTCGAAAAGCGGTCCTACACGGGCCTCTACTGCACGGGCTGCGAACGGTTCGTGACGGCGAAAGACCTCGTCGACGGCAAGTGCCCGGACCACGGCATCGCGCCGCAGGAAGTCGTCGAGGAGAACTGGTTCTTCAAGCTGAAGGACAAGCAGGAGTTCCTGCAGAAGATCCTCACCGACGGCACGTACAGGATCATCCCGGAGTACCGTAGCGCGGAGACGCTCGAGCTCATCAAGAACGGCCTCGAGGACGTGTCGTTCTCGCGCCCGAAGAAAAACCTCCAGTGGTCGATCGACATCCCGGGCGACCCGGAGCAGGGGATGTACGTCTGGTGCGACGCCCTCACGAACTACATCTCGGGCCTGGGCCTGCTCGCCGACGAATCGGGCGCGCGGTACTGGAACGACGCCACCGTGACGCACGTCATCGGCAAGGATATCGCGCGCTTCCACGCGCTCATCTGGCCGGCGATGCTCGATTACGCGGGTATCAAGGTGCCCGACCAATTGCTCATCCACGGGTTCGTGACCAACGAAGGCCAAAAGATGAGCAAGTCGCTCGGCAACGTCGTGCAGCCCCGGGACATCCTGGACCGCTTCGGCGGCCAGCCGGACCCCGTCCGCTTCTTCCTGTGCCACGAGATCCCGGTGGGGCGCGACGGCGACTTCAGTTGGAAGCGCATCGAGGAGTTGTACCAGGCGAAGCTCGGCAACCAGCTGGGCAACATGCTCAACCGTACGCTCGTGCTGCTCGGGAAGGACGGGGGCGTCGTGGATGTTCCCGTGCGCGGCGGCGACGCGGAAAACGCCGCGAAGAACTGGAGCGAGGTCGCGGCGAAAATGGACGCGTTCGAAATCCACGCCGCGCTGCAGTTCATCATGGAGCAGGTGTCGTGCATGAACCAAGGGTTCAACGAGGCCGCGCCCTGGAAGCTCAAGGAGGACGCC
>CAZIQM010000068.1:3034-4186 GCA_964541635.1 uncultured Candidatus Peribacteria bacterium
CGCCGACTTTCGCATCAAAACCCTCGGCACGGTCGCCGAGAGCCTCCGCCAGGTCGCGTTGTTGCTCCTGCCCTTCGTGCCGGATACCGCCTACCGTATCAGCAAGCAGCTGAACGTGCCGTACGCGGAACAGATGAAAGAGAAAAACTTCGTCGTCACCGACGACCTCAAGGCATGGGGCGGGGCGATGGGTTGGATGAAGGTGGGGGAGCCGGAGATTCTCTTTAAGCCGCTGGACAAGGAGTGAACGAAGGGTGCGTTGGTCCAAAGGCTTTGACCCCGCTTTGCCGACGCAAGCGTTCATTTTTTCGCCTACGGAAAGCTCCCTCTCCGAACATATTTCATCTGCATGCCCGGGAAGTTCAAGAGTAGTTTAAAGTGTGGTTTTTAGCTTAAATTTGTCGTTTTATAGAATATGTTTGACATAGTATAAAATACTGTAATAATGATCATGCAGCCGCGCCGAATATCAGTGGCTGCAGACGATTGATTTCCTCTCAAGAAGAGGTGACTTATGGCCACGAGATTCCAGGTCTCGTAAGGTTGATAAGGCCCGTGTGCTACGCCCCTCGACGGGGATCTCCAGTCACACCGAGTGTCGCAATTGGAACCGGTCCATGAGCGACATGTGACGGAAAAGCACACGGGCTTTTCTTGTGTGTCATAGAAATTTGATATTCATACAATAGTAACTTTTATCATAGTAAACTTCTCATGTGGGAAGGCCGCCCAGGTGCGGGGAATGCACCTTTCGGCCCCGCGTGTCGGCTCAATCCCTTTTTCCTGTCCTTGAGGGATGCAGACGAGCACCGCGCGGGGCTCTTTTTTCACGAAGGAGGCAGGCTGTGCTATGCTCATCGCACGTCGGAGCACGACCGAGCGCGTATACCGGATAGGAACGAGCGAGGCGGCCGAACGTTTACATCTTTCCACACTTTTCCATGTTCGATCCCATGTCCGAACTCACGGGCGGCGCCCAGCACCACGACGACGGCATGCCGTCCGGCGGCGGCCACGGCGGCGCACCGCGTCCCCCGCGCCGCGACGGCGGCGGCGGTCGCCAAGGCGGCAGCTTCGCCGATGATCTCCACAGCGTGACGATCCACGCCCGCCAGCGCACGTTCTACATCGACCTCAAGGAGTCGGGAAACG
>CAZIQM010000069.1:0-3936 GCA_964541635.1 uncultured Candidatus Peribacteria bacterium
TAATACGTCCCCGCTACGCATTCGCATCCTCTTTAAGGCTTTATGCGTCCGGATGCAGCTGCTTCCCCGCCACCTCCTGACGCGCCAGGAGGAACCCCGGGATCAGCGGTAACCAGAGGGCCAAACCGCGCAGCAAGAGCGTGCCCGCCAGCGCGGCCGCGAGCGGCACGCCGAGCAACGTGAGCGTGCCGGTGCAGGCCGCTTCGTAGGACCCGAGCCCGCCGGGAAGGAACGACACGGTGGCCGCGATGCTGGCGACGACGGCCGCGGTGAACGCCGTCCAGGGATCGGCATGCGTGCCGAGCGCCTCCAGCACCGCCCAGAGCGTCATGCCGTCGAGGACGAAAATGCAGCACTGCACGGCAGTCGCCCTGGCCAGGAAAAGGGGCGATCGGACGCGCTTGGCCGTCATGGCGGAGATGTCGTCGAGGAAGCGCGAGAGGACGCCGTACCGCCGGATCCACGCCGGGGCTTTCCAGCGGCGGTGGTAGAGGATCCACACGATGCCGCACACGAACGCGGCGATCACGACGGCCGCCACCGACACGAGCCAGAGGACGATGGGCGTCAGGTCGCCGCGCGACCAGAGGAAGGCGACGGCGGCCGCGGCCGCGATGGCGAACGCCGCGTAGTGCGAGAGCGCGCCGGCGACGATGGCCTCCACGGCGAGCGGGGCGGGCACTCCCCTGCGGCGCATGGCGCGCAGGACCACGACGTTGCCCATGAGGCCGCTGGTGGGCATGAGTTGGTTCACGCTCAATTGTTCGATCGAGAACCGCGCGAGGACCGGCACCGGCTGGCGGTGCCCCTCCGCCCTGAGGACCATTGCCCACACGGCCCCCGCGCATACGTAGGTTCCCACCTGCAGCCCGAGCGCGCCGAAGAGCCACGCGGGTTTGGCGTCCTGCAACAATTCGAGCAACTTCTTCACTTCGTCGATGTTCGTCGCGATGACGACCACCAACACCGCAAGCATGGCGAGCCCCAGGGCGATGCCCCAGCGGGAAACATGCAACTCGGATAGACCGTCCCTCCGATGGTCCTCGGTAATCACGCCGGGCAGTATAACCGCTTCGAGCGGCGCATACCCGCGATTCGGGCTCCGTCCGACGCACCGGATGGCGCCAGGGCCGGGGCGTCACAGATCCACGATCGTTTCGAACCCCCCGATCGCGACGCGGTCCATCGCGAACGGCATGTCCTTGTCCTTCTCGGCGTCGTAGTCTTTTGCCATCTGCGCGTAGACCTTCTTGTTCACGGCGTCGCGGTGCTTCCTCGATTTGTAGACGATGAACGAGAAAACGACCGTCTCCCCCTTCTTCGCCTTCGTCATCTCGGTGAACATCAATCCGCCCCACGCCTTGGCCACCGCCATGTCGTCGGCGACGCTTTCGACGTACTGCAGGGCGCCGTGCTTCATCCAGGCGGCGCCGCCTTCCTTGGCCATTTTCTTGTACTTCGCGAGGTTCTTGTTCGGGATCACGATCACGTATCCGTCGACGTAGCGCATGGGTGCGGAGGGGAAGGAATCAAAAGTGTTTCTTCACGTAGTCTGCCAGACGCCCGGGCGTTTACTCACGAGCCCCTGGACCCTGGAGCACGCGCGCGAACTTGTCGAGGGAGCTGGACCAGCCCGCTTCCGCGTTGGCGGCCATTTCGGGGGGATGCCCCTCGTGGCGGATCGTCAGCTTGGTCTTCCCCGGTCCGGCGTCTTCGAAGGTCACGGTGACCTTCATGTACTCCGGCCATTTCCCGGGCATGCCGATGGCCGAGGGATCGATCCAATTCCCCTGTTCGTCGGTGAACGATTCCCGGGCGACGATTTTCTCCATGGGGACGATCTCGAGGTACTCGCCGCCGCTGTAGTTCGTCGCCTCCCACTCCGTGCCGGGAGGACCTTGCATGGCGTAGACGAATTTCCCGCCGACGCGCAGGTCCTGCTTCACGCTCGGGGCGGAGAATCCTTCCGGCCCCCACCATCGCTTGACGTGCTCGGCGTCGGTCCAGGCTTCCCACACGCGTTCGCGCGGGGCGTCGAAGATGCGGATGATGTTCACGTCTGCGGTATCCATGGAAGAAGGGGGAAGTGGCGGAGGGAATGACGGAAAAAAGGATCACTTCTGTCGGCGTCCCGACAGGAACGCGAGGTACCGCTCGAGACGGTCGAGTCGGTCGTTCCAGAGACGCTCGTACTCCTTGAGGTACGTGGACGCTTCTTCGAACGCGAAGGGCCGAATGGTCACGAAGTACTGGCGGCCGACGCGGGTCTTCGTCACGAACTTCGCTTTTTCGAGGACGCGCACGTGTTTCGAGACCGCCGCGAGCGACATGCCGTAGGGCTTCGCGATTTCCCCCATCGACAGCTGCGTCGTCGATCCGCGGCGCAGGATATCCCTGCGCGTGGGGTCGGCCAGCGCAGCGAAGACGGCGTCGAGACGGTCGGATGAATACTTAACCATTTGGTTAAATGATATTCCTCCCCTTCCGAAGGGTCAAGAATATTCTTTCCGGGCATGCCGATGGCCGGCAAACGGCTTCTGCGCTATACTGGTGCGATGTCCGAACACCAACACGAATCGCCGGAGGAAGGCGCGCGGAAAGCGATCGGCATGAGCCGTTTCCTCCTCCAGCACCGCGAGGCGCTGCGCGCGTTGCTCCACGGCAACCTCTTCAAACCCGTCCCGGGCTCGACGGCCTGGCGCGGCAAGGAGTGGAGGAACGTCGCCGAGCACTGCGTCGCGGTGGCGCGAGGGCTCGACGCGCTCGGGGGGTTGCTCGGCATGTCCGACGAGGAGCGCGAGCACATGGTGAAGACCGGGTTGATCCACGATTGGAACAAGCGCCTCACGAAAAACCCCGAAGCGTTCACGGACGAAGAACGCGCGACCGCGGAAGCGTACGCGAAGCAGATCCTCGCCGAGCACGATCCCCGCGGGCACTTCATCGACGCAACCGAACCGCGGGGCCTCCCCCGCCTCGAGGGCGACGACGCCACGGTGGCCGAGCACTGCGTCCACTACATCGACCTGAGTTGCCTGCCGGAAGGCATCGTCGGTCCCGAGAAACGCCTCCACGACCTGCGCACGCGGCACGCGGGCATCGACTACGACAAGGAGTATCCCGGCTTCTGGGACCGCAAGGAGGCGCTGGCGGCGCGCGAGGAGGCGATGTTCCTCGACATCATCCGGAAGAACGGCCACGCCGTCCCTCCGAACGCCCGCCTGTGCGACGTGCTGAAAGAGGAGGTGGAAAAAGCCTGAGCGATTCGCCCCCGGCGCACGTCCGCGGTACAATCGCCGCCGATGTCGTTTTGGAAACTCCTCCGGGAAAGCGCCACGGAATGGAAGCGCGACGACGCCGGGCAGCTGGCCGCTTCGACGGCGTATTACACGATCCTCTCGATCGCCCCGCTACTCATCATCGTCATCACGATGGTGGGCATGCTTCTCCAGGAAGCGGACGTGGAAGCCTACCTGCTCCGCGAAGTGAGGGCGCTCGTGGGCCAGCAGGGCATGGGGGCCGTCGCCTCGATGCTCGACGCGGCGGCGCGCAATCCCCACACGCCGTTGGCGTCCTTCATCGGGTTCGCCGTCCTCGTCTTCGGCGCCAGCGGCCTCATGGCCGCGCTCCAGGACGCGTTCAACCGCATCTGGAAAATCGAAACCGATCCCGGCACCAACGCCGTGCTGACGCTGTTCGTGAAGCGCGTGTTCTCCGTGGGCATGGTCCTCACGATCGGCTTCCTGCTGCTCGTGTCGCTCGTCGTGTCGGCCATCGTGAGCATCGTCGTTGCGTACGTGTCGTCGGTCATGCCGACCGTGGCGATCCTGCTGCCGATCCTCAACCTGGCGCTCTCGTTCCTGGCGATCACCGCGCTCTTCTGCGTGTTCTTCAAATTCCTCCCGGACATCCTAATTCCGTTGAAAACGGTGCTGC
>CAZIQM010000070.1:0-3132 GCA_964541635.1 uncultured Candidatus Peribacteria bacterium
GGTCATCATAGACGATCAAGGCGTCGCGGCCTTGTTCCATGAATTCCTCGCCGATGGCGCAACCGGCATAGGGAGCCATGAACTGGAGGGCGGCGGGGTCGGCTGCCGAAGCAGAGACAATCACCGTATGCTCCATGGCGCCGTGCTTCTCGAGTTCGCGGACGATCTTCGCGACCTTGGACTGCTTCTGGCCGATGGCGACGTAGATGCACGTCACGGGACGCTCGCTCTGCTGGGTTTTCTTCTGGTTGATGATCGTGTCGATCGCGACCGCGGTCTTGCCGGTCTGGCGGTCGCCGATGATGAGTTCGCGCTGCCCGCGGCCGATCGGGATCATGGCGTCGATGGCGGTGATGCCGGTCTGCAGCGGGGTATCGACCGATTTGCGTTCGAGCACGCCGGCCGCGACTTTCTCGACCGGGTAGAACTCGCGGAGTTTCAAGACCGGTCCCCCGTCCTTGGCTTCGCCCAGGGGTGAAACGACGCGCCCGATGAGCGCGTCCCCCACCGGGACGGAGAGCACCTTGCCCATGGCCTTCACGGTGTCGCCTTCGCTGACCTTCGTGAAGTCGCCGTAGATGATGGCGCCCACGAGTTCTTCCTCGAGGTTGAGCGCGCTGCCGAGCACCCCGTTGCCGAAGTCGATCATCTCGCCCGCGCCCACCGTGGTGAGCCCGGCGATCTTCGCGATGCCGTCGCCGACTTGGACGACGGTCCCGACGTGCTCCTCCTCGACGGAAGGCTTGTACTGGGCGATGCGCTCTTCGAGCGTCTTGATGAGGTTGCTGGAGAGACTCATGGGAGGATGGGGAGGACGGCTGAATTAATCGAGGGGTTGCAGGAACGTCCGCAGGAGCGCCTGGAGCGCGCCCTGGATGCTGCTGTCGAGGCGGCGGTGTTCCACGAAGAGCACGGCGCCGCCGATGAGTTCGGGCTCGACCGCGCGGTCGACGTGGACGGTTTTGCCCGTTTTCTCCGCGAGGAGTTTTTCGAGCGTTTCGGCCTTGATGGATTTCTCGTGCGGGACGAAGAGCATGCCGGCCGCGGTGGTGCCGCGGCGCTTCACCTCCTGCTCGACCATGCGGACGAACGCGCGCGGGGTCGTGCCCGGGCAGCGTTTGCGCAGGAGCATGAACGCGTCGTAGCACGCCTCGACGGGGTCGACGCCGGGATCGGCTTCGACGGTGTCCACCAGGGAGCGCGCGATGTCCTTCGGGTGGATCCTCATGCGAGCATCGCGGGAAGGTTCTTCTTCAGTTCGTCCTCGAAGGCGTCCTGGTCTTCCTTCGAGAACTCGCGGCGGAGGATCTTCTCGGCCGACTGCACGATGGCGTGCGCCAGCTTGTGCTGGATCTCGTTCATCATCGTCACGCGGTCGTGTTCGAGCTGTTCGCGCCCCTTGTTGAGCGTGCTCTTGGCCTGGGCCCTCGCGGACGATTCGATCTCGGTCCGGATGGCTTCCGCCTCGCCTTTGGCCCGCTCGAGGAGCGCGCCGGCTTGCTGGTCGGCCTTGCGGAGGATCGCGACGCGTTCGCGGTCGAGGTCCTCCTTGCGGCGCTCGATTTCCTGGGCCTGCTTCATCGATTCGGCGATCGCCTCGCGCCGCCGGTCGATCACGCCGAGGAGCGGCTTGTAGACGTAGCGCGAGAGGACGAACACCAGGATGGCGAAGTTGATGACCTGCGCGAGCAGGACGGACCATTGGATGCCGAGGGCGTGGAAGAGATCGTTCATGACCGTACGGGGGAGGAAAAGGGGTTTAGACGAACTTCATGATGAGCGCGATGACCAAGCCGTAGATGGCGATGGCTTCCGCGAAGGCGATCGTGAGGATCGCGAACGTCTGGATGCGGGCGCCCGCTTCGGGGTTGCGTCCGATGGCCTCGACCGACTTGGCGCCGATGAACCCGATGGCCATGGCCGGGCCGAGGGAACCGAACCCGATGGTGATGGCGACGGGCAGGTTCTCGTTGCTGAGAATGCCCGCTGCGCTGTTGACGGCTTCTGCGTCCATAAAGTGTGGGGGAAAAGAGGAGGGGTAAAAAGAAACGCGTGGTCAGGCGGCCGCCGCGGGCGGCGCGGGATGGTGGTGCTCCTCCGCCTCGTGGTGGGAGGTTACGGCGATCTTGAGGAACACCGTGGTGAGGAGCGCGAAGACGAGGCCCTGGATCAACCCGACGAAGAGCTCCATGCCGAGGAACGGCACGGGCGCGACGTACGGCGCCAGGTAGGAAATGACGAGGAGGAGGACTTCGCCGGCGAAGATGTTGCCGAAGAGACGGAACGTGAACGAGATCATGCGCGAGAGCTCGCTCACGACCTCGAGGAACCCGAGGAACGTGCCCATGGGGTTCTTCCACGGCGCCACGACGAACTTGCCCATGTACGAGAAGAACCCGAGCTCCCACATACCGTAGAACTGCACCGCGCCCATGGCGACCATCGCGATCGCCAACGTCATGTTCACGTCGGCGTTCATGGAGCGGAAGAGCGGGATGGCCATGGGGTGCCCTTCGTGCACGGCGTCGATGGTGATGCTCCCCACGCCCGGCAAGATGCCGAGCCAGTTGCCCATCACGATGAAGATGAACATCGTCGTGACGAGCGGGAAGAATTTCCTCGAGAGGCGCTCGTCCTGGACGACGGACGCGAACAAATCGTAGAGACCGCTGACCACGAGCTCGGCCGCGGCCTGGAAACGGCCCGGGACCAACGCGTACCTGGTGCGCCCCAGCGCGAAGGCCACGCCGAAGAGCGACAACATCGTGAGCCACGCCATCAGCATGGTGTTGCGGATTTCCAGCGGCCCCCAGGTGGCCACCGTTTCGGACGCCAGCGAAATGTTGATGTCGCTCATCGGTCGCTGGGGGGACGGAAAAGGTCGTGCAGGGCTTCCTGCTCGCGGGCGATGTCTTCTTCGACGGGTTCCTTTTTCTTCTTGGGAAGCGGTTTGGGCATGCGGGCCATGATTTCCTTCACCTTGCGCCACACGATCGTGAACGAAATCACGAACGCGAAGAGGAGCCCGAGGAGGAGGAACAACGGCGAGGTCCCCTGCGTTTTGTCGAGGTATCCCCCGCCGAGGCCGAAGAGCACGGCCGGGATGGCGATCGTGTAGCCGAGGTCGAGCGC
>CAZIQM010000070.1:3142-3920 GCA_964541635.1 uncultured Candidatus Peribacteria bacterium
CGAAGCCGAAGCCGAGGAGCGTGCTGTCCTTGGGCGACACGTCCTGCACGTGTTCGTGGTGGGGGGCCGGTGGCGGGGAAGGATGGTGGGTCATGGGATCAGACGCGGCGGCGGCGGTTGGAACGGAGGCGGTGGATGGTGGTGATGCGGGCGATTTCGCGCTCGAGCGTGGCGCGGGCGTCGGCGAATTCCTCCGAGTCCGTGCGGCGCGCGGCAAGGAGGTCCTCCGCGCGTTTCTTGGCCACTTCGATCGCTTCTTCCTGCAGGCTTTCGGCGCGGTCGGCGATGTCGGAGAGGATGCGGATCGCGTCGCCGCCGACCTGCACCACCCCGCGCGTGACGGCGAAGTACTGTTCGTCGTCCCGCGTGCGCACGATCACCGTGCCCGGCACCACCGTCGAGAGGAGCGGCACGTGCTTGCCGAGGACCGTGATTTCGCCGTCGCCGCTGGGGAGCGTGACGGACACGGCTTCCCCGCTGAACGCGCTGCCTTCGGAGGTGATCAATTCGACGAACATACTCAGGCTTTGGCGGGGGCACGGACGTCGTCGATGCCGCCCTTCATGTAAAACTCCTGTTCGGGAACGTCGTCGTACTTCCCTTCGATGATCGCCTTGAACCCCTGGATGGTGTCCTTCAGCGGCACGAACTTGCCGGGCGCGCCGGTGAACACCTCGGCGACGAAGAACGGCTGCGAGAGGAAGCGCTGGATCTTGCGGGCGCGGAGCACGGTGTTCTTGTCCTCTTCGGAGAGCTCCTCCATACCGAGGATGGCGAT
>CAZIQM010000071.1:0-3759 GCA_964541635.1 uncultured Candidatus Peribacteria bacterium
ATTTGAACCGGTGACCCTAGGTTTACGATACCTATGCTCTACCAGCTGAGCTACGTCGGCATACCGTTCCGAATGCTTGAGGAACGCGGAACGGGGCCCATTGTGTGGGGTCCGAGGGGATTCGGCAAGGGGTTTCCGGCCGTAGTTCTGCAGGGAAAACCGAGGGGCGCTAGGATCGGTCCGTGCAGCTCGAAACAGCCCTCCTCTTCTGGTGGCTCAACATCCTGAACAAAAAGCGCTATGACGCCCTTCTGGCGCGGTTCGGATCCCTCGACGCCGCGCTCGGGGCGTTCTCGCCGGCGATGTTGAAGGAGCTCGGCGCGAAGGACGACACGGTGCAGAAAACCTTCGTGAAGCTCGAGGAATTCGATCCCGCGGCCGAGCTCGCGCGCCTGCAACGGGCGGGGGTGTCGCTCCTGTCGCTCGAGGACGACGCGTACCCGCGCCTGCTGAAAGAGACCGCGGACCCGCCCGTGTTCCTGTCGTACAAAGGCGATCTGTCCGTGCTCGACCATCCGTGCGTCGCGGTGGTGGGGACGCGCGACATGTCCGCCTACGGCAAACGCGCGACGGAATGGTTGGCGCCGGCGCTGGCGAAGGCCGGCTGCACCGTCGTGAGCGGGTTGGCCTACGGCGTGGACGCCGTCGCGGCGACGAGCGTGATCGACGCGGGAGGCCGCACGGTCGCGGTGCTGGGGAGCGGCATCGGTTCGATTTACCCGAAAGAACACGGGCGGCTGGCGGATAAGATCGCGGCGTCCGGCGGTTTGCTCCTCAGCGAGTATCCGTTCGTGGAAGGGCCCGCGCAGCACGCGTTCCCCGCGCGCAACCGCGTCGTCGCCGGGCTCTGTTTGGCCACGGTCGTCGTCGAAGCCCCGGCGAAAAGCGGGTCGCTCATCACCGCGCGCTTGGCGCTCGAGGAAAACCGCGAGGTGTTCGCGTGCCCCGGCGAATTGTTCGATCCGAACGTGGAAGGCAACCACCGCTTGATCGCGGAAGGCCAGGCCCAACTCCTGCGTTCCGCCGACGACGTGCTGCGCGCCATCGGCGTCGTGGCCCCGTCCGCGCCGAGCGCCCGCGCATCCTTCGCGCCGTCGTCGCCCGAGGAAGCCGCGGTGTACGCGCTCCTCACGACCTTGCCGTCGTCGATGGACGACCTCGTGCAACGATCGGGCGCATCGGCGGGGGAGCTCGCCGGCACGCTGACGATGCTGGAACTCGGCGGCGCCGTGGCGAAGGTGGGCGCCGGATGGGTGCGTTCCTAGCGGCAATTGCGGTCCAAATCGCCCGGGGGTAGTGTGAAAGCCATCCCTTCCCCTCATTATCCATGTCTCCTTCCACCCCGACGGCGGGACCGACGCCCCTCGGTCAGCTGCTGTCCGAATCGTTCGCGTACTACAAGGCGCACTTCGCGGCCCTCGCGGTCGGCGCCGTCGTGTTCGGCGTGTTGACCGGCTTGGTCGGCATCTACGCCGCGGGCAAGGTCCAGCATTCCGTCACCACCATGATGGGCGGCATGGGCATGGACATGCAGAAGATGGAGGAGTTGAGCGCGCGCATGGAAGCCGGCGATGACACCGCCGCGCAGGAACTCCAGGCCCTCATCGCCAACAGCGCCGGCACGATGGATCCCGAAGCCGCGGGCCTGCAGGCGATGTCCGGCATCAAATCGATGCTGCCGTTCGTCGGCCTCGCGGGATTGGTGTCACTCCTCGTGTCGTTCGTCGCGCACGCGTACTTCGCGCTCGTGGCGGTCGAAGGCAAGGACGTGAACGGCACGCTCTCGCGCGCCGGGGCCGTCGTCTTGCCGCTCGCCGGCGTGTCGTTGTGGGCGTTCATCCGCTCGTTCGTGTGGATCCCGTTCCTGGGTTGGATCGTCGCCATCGTCATCGCCCCGCGCTTCGTCGCGTCGCCGCTCATCTTCCTCGCGGAAGGCAAGGGCGTCATGGGCAGCGTCAGCTCGAGCTACGCCCGCACGCGCGGGTACTGGGCGAAGATCGTCGGCAACGTCATCGTCGCCGCGCTCATCATGTTCGTCATCGCGATCGTCATCGACCTCGTCGCCGCCATCGTGCTTTCGTCGGTGATGCCCGCGATGATCGTCTTCAAGCAGATCGTGAGCCAGTTCATGATGGCCTTCATGTGCGTGTTCATGGTCCGCCTCTCGCACACGATCCTCCAGAATCCCCGCGCCTGACGTTTCGATAGATATCCAAAAGGCCGCCCCGTCGCGGAGCGGCCTTTTTCGTCAAAGGTCACTTTTTCATCGTCGCCGCGAGTCCTTCGAGCGCCTTGAGCGCTTCGATCGGGACCATCCACACCGTCGTGTTGCTCTGGTCCGAGCTGATGTCGTTGATGCTCTGCAGCGTGCGGAGGTGCAGCGCGCCCGGGACTTGCGCGAGCAACCGCGCGGCTTCGGCCATGTTCTGCGCGGCGCCGACTTCGCCTTCCGAATTGATGATCACGGCCTGTTTTTCGCGCTGGGCTTCCGCCACTTTGGCGATCGTGCGCTTGAGCGATTCAGGTAGGACGATGTCCTTGAGTTCCATCGACTGCACGTCCACGCCCCAGGCTTCGCTCACCTCGTCCACGGCTTGCTTGATGCCTTCGCTCACTTGCTGCTTCTTCTGGAGCAGGTCGTCGAGCGTGACTTCGCCGACGGCGTTGCGCATGGTCGTCTGCGCGAGCTGCGACACCGCGTTGTAGAAGTTCTCGACTTCGATGACCGCCTTCGACGCGTCGGCCACCTTGAAGTAGATGACGGCGTTGATGGTCACGGGGATGTTGTCCTTCGTGATCGCTTCCTGGTCGGGCACGTCGACCGCTTTCACGCGGACGTCGACCTTCACCAATTTCTGGAACACGGGGATGAGGATGTGCCAGCCGGGTTGCCACATGCGGCTGTATTTGCCCATCGTAAAGAGGATGCCGCGTTCGTACTGGTCGATCTGGCGGATGAACGAGACGAGCAGGATGCCGACCGGGACGAGGAGGGACAGGAGTCCGAAGTATTCCATGGTCAGAGGGGGGAAGAACGGAGGGCGGAAAGGATGGCGCCGAACGAATCGCTCTTGAGCGCCGCGCCGCCGACGAGCGCGCCGTCCACGTCTTCGCAGGCGAAGATCTCGGCGGCGTTCTCGGCTTTCACCGATCCGCCGTAGAGGAGCGGCGATTGCGTGAGGGCGACGGGGAGCGACGAACGGATGAACGCGTGCATCGCCTGGATGTCGGCGGGCGTCGCTGTTTTGCCGGTGCCGATGGCCCACACGGGTTCGTACGCGACGACGATCGATCCGGACACGTCTTTCAGGGCCGCGTGCAATTGGTCGCGGACGACGCTTTCCTGGGCGCCGTTTTCGCGTTGCATGGCGGTTTCGCCGACGCAGAGGAACGGCAGGAGCCCGTGGGCCAGCGCGGCCCGGACCTGCGCGTCCACGTGTTCGTCGGTTTCGCCGTGGTGCTGGCGCCGTTCGCTGTGGCCGCACAGCACGGCCAGGCAGCCGTGCGCGGCGAGCATCGCCATCGAGACGTCGCCCGTGAAGGCGCCGGTGTCGTCCGGCCGGGCGGCTTGGCCGCCGACCACCAATTCCGCGGCGACGCATCGGTCGATATCGAGGTCGCTCGGGAACACGACGACGTCGACGTCGGGCGCGCGCCGGAAGGGCCCGATCGGCATGTCGAAGCCTTGGGGCGGGGGATTCATTTTCCAGTTCGCTGCGAGCAGCTTGTGTCGTTTGGGCATAACCGCACGCTACCGCT
>CAZIQM010000072.1:0-3696 GCA_964541635.1 uncultured Candidatus Peribacteria bacterium
GTCCTTCATCGGAATGCAAAGTCGAGGCATCCATGTAATGCGTTGAGTAACATTTTCACGTGTCCTACACGCTTGCGCGTTTCGGACGCTGTACTGTTCATGAGCCGCAGAGCGGGCAGAACATGCCCACGTGCTTCTCTGAACAGAAATTTAAATACGTTCTTATTCACAACATATGATGTCGTCCGATGTTGTGAGAGAGCACGATGAGGAAGGGAGGTCCGCCGTACCTGCTAGAGATACGAAAAGCGGGTGGCTCACGCTCACCCGCAGGATCAGAGAAGTCTCTTTCGAGATCTGATGCTACGGGTGCACGCGATGCAACATAGTGCTGGGGGATTCTAAGGACCCAAAGGGCAGAGTCAAGCGGAATCAATGGGTATTTGTACAAGAAATGTCACCTCCCGGAACGAGCGGACCCATCGAGTGTTATCAAACCAGGATCAGGGAAAACGAAAAAAGTATCCATTGGCTTAATAGGGCCATTTTCACGTGCTTGACGAATGGGTTTTCCTGAGTAGAGTGTCCGCATCCCCCCGGACTGCCGGGTGGAAAATGTCGGTTTGTCTCCATCGAAAAGGACGCTGCGCTATGAACCGTTTGATTCGAGACGGTCCCCTGACCGTCTAGCCGCCTTCCGTGTTGATGTGACAATCCCCCGCCCGCTACCCAATGTTCGCATTCCAAATGCAACAAAGGGTAGCGGGCACTTTTTTTGTTACGCGGCGACGAGCTCCTGCTCTTCTTCGCGGGCCTGGGGGATGTTCGCCTCTTCGGCCACTTCCTCCTCGGGCTTCTTTTTGCCGAGGAGCGTGACGTCCTCGAGGACGATCTCCGTGCGGTACTGCGTTTCGCCGTGCTTACCCTCCCACGAGGTGGTCTTCAGGTAGCCCTGCACGAACAGCGGGTTCCCCTTCTGGACGTACTGCGCGCAGAACTCCGCGAGCGGGCCCCACGCGACGATGGAGTGGAACTCCGGGAGCGACTGCTTTTGCCCGGCGGAATCTTTCCACACGCGGTTGGTCGCGAGACCGAACGTGCAGACCGAGTGCTTGCCCTTCGTGGCTTTGAGCTCCGGGTCGCGGGCGACGTTCCCGAGGAGCGTGACGGTATTCACCGACTTCATAGAAAATGGGGAAGGAAATGAAGTGACCCCAGCGTAGGAACGGACGGCGGCCGCCGCGGATGCCATGCGGATTGGACGGCTGATTTTCCGTTGTTCCATAGCCAAAAAACGCCGTTCTCGACGGAACCGGCACGATCGAAAAAGGGGCCCGAAGGCCCCCTTTTGAACGCGATGGATACGTTTACGCGTTGCCTGCTTCCAACTCCGCATCGGCGTCCTTCATTTCGTCCTTCGCGGACTCGCCGGACGCTTCGACCTCCTCCCCTTCCTCGATGCCGCCCACGATCTCCTTCTCGGTTTCCGTGGAGACTTCGTTGAGCTCGCTGATCTTGTCGCCCAGCGGGACGACGTCCTCGCCGTCGGCTTCGGCTTCGACGCGCGACGCGAGTTCGATCGTCTCGACTTCTTCGGCGTCCACCGTCACGCGCTCCACGACGGGAGCCGCTTCGTCCTTGAACTTCAGGAGATCGACCTTGAGGCCGAGGGCCTGGAGTTCCTTCACGAGAACGTTGAACGATTCGGGGATGGACGGGCGCTGGATCGTCTCGCCCTTCACGATCGCCTCGTACGCCTTTGAGCGGCCGATGACGTCGTCGGACTTGATGGTGAGCATTTCCTGGAGCGTGTAGGCGGCGCCGTACGCTTCGAGGGCCCACACTTCCATTTCGCCGAAGCGCTGGCCACCGTGCTGCGCCTTGCCGCCGAGCGGCTGCTGGGTGACGAGCGAGTACGGACCGGTCGAGCGGGCGTGGATCTTGTCTTCAACCAAGTGGAGCAGTTTGAGCATGTACACCTGGCCGACCGTCGTGCGGTGCGCGAACGGTTCGCCGGTGCGGCCGTCGAAGAGCTGCACTTTGCCGTCTTCGGGGAGGCCGGCGGCGGTCAGGAAGCCCGCGATTTGCTCGGGGCTGATGCCATCGAGCGCCGGCGTGGCGATCTTGATGCCGAGGATCTTCGCCGCCCACCCGAGGTGGGTTTCGAGGATCTGGCCGATGTTCATGCGGGAGGTGACGCCGAGCGGGTTCAGGATGATGTCGACCGGCGTGCCGTCCTTCATGAACGGCATGTCTTCCTCGGCGACGATGCGGGCGACGACGCCCTTGTTGCCGTGGCGACCGGCCATCTTGTCGCCGACCTGCATCTTGCGGGTCTGCGCGACGAAGACTTCGATCTGCTTCATGACGCCCGTCGGGAGTTCGTCGCCGGCCGAGCGGTCGAAAATGTGCACGTCGACCACCTTGCCGCCGGCGCCGCCCGGGAGGCGGAGCGAGCTGTCCTTCACGTCCTTGGCCTTGTCGCCGAAGATGGCTTGGAGCAGGCGTTCTTCCGGCGTCAGTTCGGTCTCGCCCTTCGGCGTGATCTTGCCGACGAGGATGTCGCCTTCGTGCACCGTGGCGCCGATGCGGACGATGCCGTCCGTGTCGAGGTCCTTCAGCTTGGCTTCGCCGACGTTCGGGATGTCGCGCGTGACGGTCTCGGGACCGAGTTTGGTTTCACGGACGTCCGTGATGTAGCTCTCGATGTGGATGCTGTCGAAGTCGCCGCGCGAGATCACGCGGTCGCTGATGATGATGGCGTCTTCGAAGTTGAAACCCTGCCACGACATGTACGCGACGAAGAGGTTCTGGCCGAGCGCCAACTCGCCTCCTTCCACCGCGGCGCCGTCGGCCAGCGTTTGGCCCTTCTGGACCTTCTGGCCCATCGTGACGACCGGGCGGACGTGGAAGCACGTGCCCTGGTTGCTGCGGACGAACGTGCCGAGCTGGTACGTCGTCTTGCGGCCGGAGCGGTACACCACGCTGACGTGCGAGGCGTCGACCGAGGTCACCTCGCCGTCGTCCTCCGCCACGGTGGCGTGTCCGGACGCGCGGGCGGCGATGCCTTCGATACCCGTGCCCACGAGCGGCGCGTGCGGCTTGATGACCGGCACGGCCTGGCGTTGCATGTTCGTACCCATCGACGCGCGGGTGTTGTCGTCGTGTTCGAGGAACGGAATGAGACCTGTGGAGATCGAAAGGATTTGCTTGGGAGAGACGTCGATGTGCGTGACGTCGCGGACGTGCACCTGCACCGGTTCGCCCTGCTTGCGGGCGGAGACGCGGGTGTCGAGGAACTCGCCGAACTGGCTGAGCGAGCCCGATTCCTGGGCTTGGGCGATGACAAGGCGGCGCTCCTGCTCGGCGTCCATGAACATCACTTTGTCGGTGACGTAGCCGCGCACCGGCACCTCCTTCGCGCCTTCCTTCTTAAGGGCGGACACGATCTGCTGGGCGAAGCCCTTCGTGTCGACCACGTCGCCTTCCTTGGCGATGACCTTGCGGCCGTCCTTGGCGACGCCGTCGAAGATGCGGCCGACGAGCTTGTCGGCGTCGAGGGCGACCGCGTGCTTCACCTCCTTGTACGGCGTCTCGAGGAAGCCGTACTTGTTCACGCGCGAGAAGCCGGCCAAGTGGACCACGAGACCGATGTTCGGACCTTCCGGCGTGGCGATCGGGCAGATGCGGCCGTAGTGGCTCGGGTGCACGTCGCGGACGTCGAAGGACGCGCGCTCGCGGGAGAGACCGCCGGGA
>CAZIQM010000073.1:0-3689 GCA_964541635.1 uncultured Candidatus Peribacteria bacterium
CGCGGCGGGCGCGGTGGAGACCCGGCTTCTTGCGCTCCTTGATGCGGCTGTCGCGGCGGAGGAACCCGGCGCGCTTGAGTTCGGTGCGGAATTCGGGGTGCACGAGGAGGAGGGCGCGCGTGATGCCGTGGCGGACCGCGTCGCTCTGGGCGGCCTTGCCGCCGCCGAGGACCTCGGCTTCCACGCCGTACGTGCCCTTCACGCCGGTCATGGCGAGGGGCGCGAGCGCGTTCTCGATCTGCAGGCCCGCGAAGTACTTGTTCAGCTTGAGGCCGTTCACGATGACGTCACCGCCGTCCTGCGTCAGTTTGACGTGGGCGATGGCCGTCTTGCGCTTGCCGACCGCGAAGAAGTACGAGGATTTCGAGGCGCTGTTCATTTGAGGTCGAGGGGAGAGGGCTTCTGGGCGTCGTGGTCGTGCTCGGCGTCCGCGAAGGCGTGCAGGCGCTTCATCATCTCGCGGGCGAGGCGGTTATCGGGGAGCATGCCCTTCACGGCGTGCTCGATAACGTACGTCGGCTTCTTCGCGAGCATGTCCTGCAGGCCGACGTTCTTCACGCCGCCGGGGAAACCCGTGTGGCGGAAGTACGTCTTGCGGAAGACCTTCTTCGGCGGCAGGGCGATCTTGGAGCAGTTGATGACGACCACGTGGTCGCCGCACAGCTGGTGCGGGGCGTAGGTGGCCTTGTGCTTGCCCTTGAGGTACGTGGCGGCCTTCACGGCGATCTTACCGAGAGACTGGCCTTCGGCGTCGATGACGTACCAGGCGGGGGCCGACACTTTGATCGTGGAGGTCTTCATTTGGCTTTGGCGGAGGTCTTCTTCTCGGCGGCCGGGGCGGCTTCGACGTCGCGATCCATCAACTCGAGGTCGACGAGCTCGGCGCCGTCGCCCTTGCGGGCGCCGACGGGCGTGATGCGCGTGTAACCGGACGAACGCTTGGAATAGCGAGTCTTGAGCACCTCCATGAGCTTCTTGCTCGCGTTCTCGTGCATCACGACCGCGTTGATGGCGCGGATGGCGATGCGCGGTTCCTTGGTCTTCGCCGTCGTGATCAACTTCTCGACCATCGGGGCAACGACCTTGGCGCGCTTCTTCGTGGTCCGGACCGTCTCGTAGAGCACGATGCTCGTCGCGAGGTTGCGCAGCAGGAGGGCCGCGTGGTTCGGTTTCTGGTTGAGCCGGAGGGGTTGCTGAGGTGGTACCTTGTGGGGTTCTTCCTTCGGGGGGGGGAGAATACGGGGTGGGGAGGGCGTTTACAAGCCTTATTCTTCGCTTTCGTCGGAAAGGGTCAGGCCACGCGTCGCGAGGGTCGCTTTGACCTCGTCCAAGGCCTTGGCACCGAAGCCGCGGAAGTTCGACAGGATCGATTCCGTGCACTTCGTGAGCTGTTCGATGGACCCAACGCCGGCGTTGATGAGGGCGTTGAGGGTGCGGGGCGAGAGGTTGAGGATCTCGATCGGGGTGTAGCTCTCCTTCACCGGAGCGCCCGCGGAGCCGCCGGAGACTTCCTCCATGGGCTGGACCGCCGCGCGGGAGAAGTCAGCCATGAACTCGGGCTCGACCGGCTTCTGGTCGGAGCCGAAGTAGCCGAAGTAGCTCTGGAGCAACTGGGAGGCGAAGCGGACGGCTTCGTCGGCCGTGAGGGAACCCGTCGTCTTCACTTCGAGGACGAGCTTCTCGAGGTTCGTGCGCTGGCCGACGCGGGTCGGTTCGACGTCGAAGCGCACGCGCTCGACCGGCGAGTAGACGGCATCGATGTACATGAGGCCCGGCTCGTGACGCTTCTTGTTGTTCTCGGAGGCCGGGATGTAGCCCACGCCCTTGTCGACCGTGACCTGGAGCGTGACCGCTCCCCCCTTCTCGACCGTGAACAGGTGGAGGTCGGGGTTGAGGATCTCGATGTCCGACGAGACCTTGAGGTCCTTCGCCGTGACGTCCTTCGGACCCTTCACGTCGAGCGTGATGACTTCGCTGTCCTTGGCGTGCTTGCGGAACTTCACCTGCTTGAGGTTGAGCATGATGTCGACGACCGACTCGGTCACGCCCTTGATGGCCGTGTACTCGTGCTGGACGCCCTGGATGCGCACGGACGACGCGGCGGCGCCCGGCAAGGAGCCGAGGAGCGCGCGGCGAAGCGCGTTGCCGAGGGTCATGCCGTAGCCCGGCGGCAACGGAGAAATCGTGAAGACCTTGTGCGACTCATCGCCAGTGGACCCCTTCTGCGAGGAGAAGACGGGCAATCCGATTTCTTCCTGAATGATGTGCATAGGAGTGAAAGGAAGAAGGAAGGGGAGAAAGACGCCGGGAACAGCCGGCGTACGGGGGTGGAATTAATTCCTGGAGTAGAACTCGACGACGAGGCGCATGTCGACGCCCTGCTCACCGTCTTCGGCGGCAGGCACGCTCATGATCTCGCTGCGGAGGGCCGACGGATCGACCTTGAGCCACTTCGGCGCGTGGTACTTGTCATTCTTATCGAGGATCGTACCGAAGACCGGCGAATCCTTCACCTTCGCGCGCACCGTAATGACTTGACCGGGACGCACGCGCATGGAGGGAACGGTGACGCGCTTGCCGTCGACCAGGAAGAGTCCGTGGCCGGCGAACTGGCGCGCTTGGAAGCGCGTCATGGCGAAACCGGAGCGATAGAGCACGTTGTCGAACCGCTGTTCGAGGAGCTGGCGGAGGGCGTCGCCCGTCTTTCCCTTGGCCTTGAGGGCTTCGTCGTAGAGGCGGCGGAACGATTTCTCGGTCAGGCCGTACATGTCGCGGGCCTTCTGCTTCTCCTTGAGCTGCTTGGCGTATTCCGAATCGCGACCCTGGCGGGTTTTGGCGTTCTTGCCCGGACCGAAGGGCTTCCGCTGCAAGGCGCGATCGTACTTGTCGCTGCCGTACAGGTTCATGCCCAGGCGGCGAACTTTCCGTGCTTTAGGACCGTTGTACTTCATGGAGAGAGGAGAGAAGCAAAGGAGGGATTACACGCGGCGGCGGCGCGACGGGCGGCACCCGCCGTGCGGGATCGGGGTGACGTCGATGATCGCGTCGAGGTTGAGGCCGGCGGCCTGGAGCCCGCGGAGCGACTGCTCGCGGCCCGGACCGATGCCCTTGATCTCGACGGTGACGGATTCGACGCCGTATCCTGCGGCCTTGGCGGCGGCGTTCTCGGCGGCGACCTTGGCGGAGTACGGGGTCGACTTGCGCGTGCCTTCGAAACCGGAAGAACCGGAAGAAGCCCACGCGAGCGTGTTGCCCTGCAAATCCGTGATGGTGACGATCGTGTTGTTTTCGCCGCAGTGGATGCACGCGCGGGCCTTGGGCACGGCGCGCTTGTTCTTGTTGCGGCGGATCTTTTTGACGTCCTTCGGCGCGTCCTCCAAGAGGGAGGCGGCAGACGCGGTCTGCTGCTCGGGCGTCGCGGTGGTCTTCTGTTCGTCAGCCATAGGGAGAAAAGGGGGCGCACCGTCCGAAGGGACGGCGGCGGGGATTTACGTCTTGGTAAGGGTCGTGCGACCGGAGAGACCCGTCTTGCGCTTGCCGCGCTTCGTGCGCGCGTTGCGGCGCGAGGTCTGTCCGCGGACCGGGAGCTTCTTGCGATGGCGCATGCCGCGCCACGTGCCGATGTCCTGGAGGCGCTTCACGTCGAGGCCGACCTTGCGGGTCAGCTCGCCTTCCGTCAGCTCCTTCTC
>CAZIQM010000074.1:0-3406 GCA_964541635.1 uncultured Candidatus Peribacteria bacterium
CCCATTCCGCCGTCTCGCTGGCGACGACGATGGCGCGAGCGCGACGACAGTCCCCAAGCGTGATAACCGCCGAATTTCGCACGAAGATGCGGCTAGCGTCACCTTCTGCGTTGCCTCCTAGGGCTTGGCACAAATCTGTGTGCGCGAACGGTGTCAGCGCAGCGAGCGCGTCGGCATAGGCCACGCGCAACGCGCCCACGATGGCGATTGCGTCTTCTGATGCTTTGCGGTCCCCGTACTGTTCGCGATAGTGCCCTCCGTCGCCGTGGACAACGGCCATGAGATCGCGACCAGCTTGTAGGCCCTCCCGCGCCTCGGAAAGCTCGCGCTCGGCGGCTTCGGCGCGCTCCGCCGCGTCGAGGAGGGCGTAGAGGTTGTTGGCGAGCCATTCACCCCAATCGTGCTCGGCCACTTCGGCCTTCTCGATCGCCTCTGGCGTTGATGCGACCGGAGTTTCCGCCGGGTCAAGATACTCTTCCCACGCCTTCTCCGCAGCCGCCTTGAGCCGCCGCCCTTCCGCTACGTCGATCATGTCTGCCCCTTCTCCAGTTCCGCGATAACGGCGTCGGCGGCCAGTATGGCGGCAGTCACGACACAGCTTGATGGTTTGCATCATGCCTCTCTATCAGCAAGAAATATGCCACGCTCGGCGGCCCAAGCCTCGACCTTATCAACGTAATCCGCAAACTCCGACACATCCAGGTCAGCCGACGATTTCGGGATTGTCATCGTCTTGCCGCTCGGTAGAGTCACGTCATCGCATCCGAGAAACCGCGATTTCGCCCATGTGTGCCAAACCTCTGCGCCGTACGACTGCCCTCCTGGCTTGACCCGTTCAGCGATCTCATGCAGGAGCGCCCAATATAGCGCGTTCGCCTGCGTCGAGCGTTTGATGCGACGGTGGCAGGCCGGACAGCGTTCTACGCGCATCGCTTTTTCAGTTGCAGGTCAAGGTCATAAGCATCGCGCAACAAAACGAACAGGCGGGCGGCGTCAGCCAGTTCGGCGAAATAGCGGTGCTCGAAATCCGGGGCGTCCTTGCTAAACCGCATGATGTGGAACCCGCCAGAGATTTTCTCGTCGTGCGTCTCGTCCCACAAAATGCCGTAGGCCGCGACCTGCATCAGATAGTCACGATAGATGCCGTTCGACGTTTTCACGTCGCCCAGGGCCAGCCGACCATCCGGCATCCGTAGCACCACGTCTGGCGTTCCGCCGAACCGATACCGCTCCGATACCATCGGCTCCTCGGCGCTGATGACCTGCGCTTGAGTCTGCGCCATCCACGAGTCGAACGCCGCGTAGGCGGTGCGCGCCTTGGCGCAATAGTCGTCCGGCTGGCCGGCGAGCGCCAATACAGGATCGCGCCCGGTTAGGCGGTGTTCGACCATGGCATGCGCCAGCGTCCCGATGTCCGCCGCCTTGTCGCGTTCCTCGTACAAGGTCCGCGCGCCGGATTGCCCCTGTTTGAATGCCCACTGTAGCAATCCGCCGCTATCCTTCCAGCGGCCGAGGATGGTTGTAACGCCGGGAACCTTTGTTCCGTCGGCCAAACGATATCCTGCGCGCGGGGTTGGCATTGGTCAAAATGGGATTTCTTCGTCGTCGATTTGTTGCTTGCCGGCCGTTTTGCCGACAGCGCGTTGCTCGCTCGGAGGCGTGAATGCCGCCTTGTATTCGTCCGACTGCATGATGATCTTCTGAATGCCTTCAGACAGGCCGGCAAAGGCGTTGTCGTCCCATTCGTCGATCCAGAAGGCGGACGGCTTGTTGAAGGCCGGCGGACATGTCATGCCTTTGGGGAGCGCCGACACACCGACGACCCGCGCCTTGCCCTTCTCGTTGTGAACGACTGATAGAATGGCCGTTGCGCCGAGAATCTTCATCAGGTCGAAGCGCTCCAGTTCCTCGGGCGTGAACGGGCGGGCGCGCCATGACTCCAGATCACGCCGCAGGTTCGCTTTCTCGCTGAGGCTGTTCGTGTAGAACTTGGACACGATCAGTGGCTTGGCGGTCCCCTCGATCTCGATCGTCTCGTTCGGAAGTTCCCACGAGATGAGGACTTGATTGCGGACCGTCGCCTCGCCCTGATACTCGCCATGCTGAGTGCCGAGGTCAGTGATCTTGATTGCGCGCCCGATGTGGCTGCCGGCCGGGGCTTGCTTGAAATCACCGCCGCCGGTATCGCTTGCGTAACGTCCCATCGTCTTAGACTCCTGTCTGCGTTCTTCGGTTTGGTAGAGTGCGAGCCAGTTACCTTGCGGGCGGGCTCGCATGCGCCCTCTTGAACGTGTCGCCAACGCCGAGCTGTGCGGCGAGGAAATGCAAGTCATCGAAGTTGCCGCCAGCGCCAGCGCACCGCGCCAGGGCGGCGAGCGTCATCAATTCCAACTCCTGATTGGCCTCGGCCTGTTGGCGGTCGTCGTCGCGGTCCATCGTTCCCCCTATGCAATTGCGAACATGACCGCCACTCCTATCGCAAGCACGGTTACAACCGGCCACGCAAGGCGCTGCGAGAGGGTGCGACGGTCAGCGTAGAATCCCGGACACGTCCGGGCGAATTGGTAGTGCCGCCAGTCGTCGCAGTCGTAGTGCGTGCTGATGTGTTTCAACGGATCACTCCTAGCGCGATAAGCGCGATGACGATAACAACGATTGCGATGATTATGCGATCGGCGATTGTCTCTGGCGAGCGGTCCTTGTTGGCGGTCATCGGTCGGCCTTCATCATCGATGCCGCCAGTTCCAGCGCGTTACGGTAGTTCGTCGCGTGGTCGTTCGTGCCATGCGTACTCATCACTTGCGCAAGGAACGTGTCAGCATCCCCGAAGAAGCAACCCGTTTGCACGCGCAGGCCCTTGTCAGTTTTGAACACGACCATCGTCGCGCCGCGCGAGCCGATGGGGCCGACCTGCACGACTGCGCTGCCGGCGACGCACTTCGCTCCGTCCCCTAGGATCGCGCCGGACAGGTCCGCGCCGGACAGGTTCGCGCCGGACAGGTTCGCGTAGGACAGGTTCGCGCAGGACAGGTCCGCGCGGTACAGGTTCGCGCCGGACAGGTCCGCGCGGGACAGGTTCGCGCCGGACAGGTCCGCGCCGGACAGGTCCGCGCCGGACAGGTCCGCGCGGGACAGGTTCGCGCCGGACAGGTCCGCGCGGGACAGGATCGCGCCGGACAGGTCCGCGCCGGACAGGTTCGCGCGAATATTGGCTGCCGCGATGACCGCATCCTTGAGCGAGGCGTACTCGCCCGCGAACAGAACGCGGCCATCGAACCGCGACTTGATTTCGATTTTCACGCTTCCCCCCTCTCCGCCGCCGCGGCCATGTCCCACGCGATCGAGCGCGCACAGTCCTGCGCGAGCGACGCAGCGGCATCGATCGCGCTCGCCAGCAGCAAATTGC
>CAZIQM010000075.1:0-3246 GCA_964541635.1 uncultured Candidatus Peribacteria bacterium
GCGAACCTGTCCGGCGCGAACCTGTCCGGCGCGAACCTGTCCGGCGCGAACCTGTCCGGCGCGAACCTGTACCACGCGGACCTGTCCTGCGCGAACCTGTCCGGCGCGAACCTGTCCGGCGCGAACCTGTACCGCGCGAACCTGAAAGACCAATCGAAGGTCGCCGCTGGCAACGCCGTCGTGCAGATCGGCCCCATCGGCTCGCGGGGAGCAACGATGGTCGCGTTCAACACCGACAAGGGCCTGCGCGTGCAAACGGGTTGCTTCTTCGGGGATGCTGACACGTTCCTTGCGCAAGTGATGAGTACGCATGGCACGAACGACCACGCGACGAACTACCGTAACGCGCTGGAACTGGCGGCATCGATGATGAAGGCCGACCGATGACCGCCGCCCGGAAGCTCGCCGCGGTCCCGACGCCGCAGGCCGTCAAGCCGCGCCTTCGACGCATCACCAAGGCGGACGCCGAGCGCGCGCACCCGAACAACCCCGAGCACCAGCGCCGATGGCTCGTCTCGATCGGCGTCCTCCGCACAAAGACGCGCTGCGGCTGGAAGCGCGACCAACCCGTTCCCCGCATCACCACGAAGGAATGACCATGGATCGACAGAAAGTCACCTACGCGATCGTCCACAACGCGACCGGCGAGATCGTCGACATGCAAGAGGCGTTCGCGCCGTCGACGGCGCTCGCGCAATTCGGAGCGACCGAATACACGGTCCGCCGCCCGACGGTCGCGGAGGCGATTGCCTACGGCGAACGCAGGGCGCGCCGGGCCGCCGAGGCCGCGCAGGCGGGGGCGCGGGGATGAATATCTACCAACGCATCGCGGCCGTTATGAAAGCGGTCTCGTACGTCAAGAAGGACAAGACCGTTTCCGGCTCCGGTGGCGGATACCGCGCCGTTACGCATGACATGGTTACGGCGATGGTGCGCCCGCATCTGGTCGAGCACGGAATCGTCGTCGTCCCCAGGCTCGTCAACGCGCAGACGGTTTCCACCGGCCGCAGCACGTCCGGCGGCACGCCGATCAACCGCTTCGAGGGTCAATATGTCGTCGCGTTCGTGAACGTCGACGACCCGAAAGACTGCATCGAGGTTCCGGCCGCCGCGCACGCCGAGGACCACGGCGACAAGGCGCCCGGGAAAGCGCTTTCGTATGCGACAAAGTACGCGATTCTCAAGGTGCTACTGCTGGAAACCGGCGAGGACGACGAGGGGCGCATCGGCCCGGCAGAGCAGGATATGACGGAGGCGCAAGAGGCGGTGCTGGCGACGCTGCGCGAGAGGGCGCTGGAAGGGACCGCGGCGCTCAAGGCGGCGTGGAAGGAGCTTGACGCCAAGGTGCGCGACGAACTGCGCGCGCACCTGGATTCGCTCAAGGCCGCAGCCGCCGAGGCGGACAAGGGAGGCAGCCGTGCGGCTTGAAGGCGACGACCTCGCAGCGTGGTTGCGCGCCCGCGCCGGCAAACTCACAGCGTCGCGCATGGCCGACGCGCTCGACTTCCGCAAGGACGGGAAGCCCGGCGCGGCGCGCGTGAAGCTGATGAAGGAACTGCTCGCGGAGCGCCTGACCGGCGACAGCGTGCGGCACTTCGTGACCGACGCCATGACCTGGGGCCTAGAAAAAGAGGCCGAGGCGAAGTCCGCCTACGAAGCCGAGACGGGCGAGTTGATCGCGGACGCAGGCTTCTACGACCACCCGCGCATCGACAACTTCGGCGCGACGCCCGACGGGCTCATCGGCGCCGATGGCCTGATCGAAACGAAGTGCCCGAACACGGCGACGATGATCGACTGGATCATGTCCGGCGTCGTCCCGGAGGAGCACAAGCCGCAGATGCTCGCGCAGCTTGCATGCTCCGGCCGACGGTGGGTCGAATTCGTCGCGTTCGACCCGCGCATCCGCGACCAGAAGCGTCAACTGTTCGTCCGCCGGTTCGAGCCAGCGACGGCAGAGATCGCGGCGATCGAGGCGGCGGCGGAAGCGTTCCTCGCGGAAGTAGATGCGGCGTGGGAAGTGCTGACGACGGCGGACGCATGAGCGCCAAAGGGAAGCGTCACATGGAGCGCGTCGCCGGCCTGCCGTGCGTGCTATGCCAGTACGTCAACGGCCAGCATAGGTACGGCGTGCAGGTTCACCACATCCGCGAGGGCCAAGGCGCGGCGCAGCGGGCCGACGACATGCTGACCGTGCCGTTGTGCGAGCCGCACCACCTGGGGCCGAACGGCGTGCATGGCCTCGGGCGAAAGGGATTTTACGCGCGCTACAAGATCGACGAGCTTGGCCTGCTGGCGATGACCTTGGAGGAGTTGGAACCATGAGCGAGCTCCCCGGCACCGGCTACGGCACGTCGCACGACTGGCGGCGCGGCATGACCACAACGAAGGGAACGACATGGCATCGGTGAACAAGGTGATCCTCCTGGGCAATCTGGGACGCGATCCGGAGACGCGCTACACGACCGGCGGGGACGCGGTGACCAACCTGCGCATCGCCACGACCGAGACCTGGAAGGACAAGAGCGGCGAGAAGCAGGATAAGACCGAGTGGCACACGGTCGTCCTGTTCGGTCGCCAGGCCGAGATCGCGGGCGAGTACTTGAAGAAGGGCCGCTCGGTCTACATCGAGGGCCGGCTGCAGACGCGCAAGTACACCGACAAGGAAGGCGTCGAGAAATACTCGACCGAGATCGTCTGCGACCGGATGCAGATGCTTGGCGGCGACAAGCCGGAGCGCGAGGAGCGCCAGGAGGCGAGGCCCGCGAGCAAGCCGGCGGGCAAGCCGGCTGGCAAGCCGGCCGACTTCGATGACGATATTCCGTTCTGACGGTATGACCATCGACGTAGCGGAAGGGCGGCGGCTCAAGGCGGCTGCGGAGAAGGCGTGGGAAGAGTATCTTGACCCGGCGGAAACTCCGGTCGCATCAACGCCAGAGGCGATCGAGAAGGCCGAAGTGGCCGAGCACGATTGGGGTGAATGGCTCGCCAACAACCTCTACGCCCTCCTCGACGCGGCGGAGCGCGCCGAAGCCGCCGAGCGCGAGCTTTCCGAGGCGCGGGAGGGCCTACAAGCTGGGCTCGCTGCGCTGACACCGTTCGCGCACGCAGATTTGTGCAAAGCCCTAGGAGGCAACGCAGAAGGTGACACTAGCCGCATCTTCGTGAGAAATTCGGCGGTTATCACGCTGGGGGACTGTCGTCGCGCTCGCGCCATCGTCGTCGCCAGCGAGACGGCGGAATGGG
>CAZIQM010000076.1:0-3182 GCA_964541635.1 uncultured Candidatus Peribacteria bacterium
CGCGACAGCCGCATCAAGGAGCGCAAGAAGCCGGGTCTCCACCGCGCCCGCCGCGCCCCGCAGTTCTCCAAGCGCTAAGAAAGAGCCCGCGACGAGTGTCGCGAGCCCTTGGATTGCTCCTGTTTCAGCGTTGGTGGAGAAACGATACGGGAATGGGTTCCGGGGCTATTTCGCGAGCTCCAGGGCGCGTTGGGCGTTCCAGAGGGGTACGACCTTCTTGCCCTGCTCGACGCCTTGGCCAAGGGTCCACACGAGCGGTTTATCGATCGGCGTCTCCGCGGGGAGGAGTTTGGCGTTTCGCAACGCCGCGACTTCTTCCTTCGGGAGCGGCCGGTAACAGTTGTGGGCCAGCATGTCGCGAAGGGTTTTCGCGAATGCCGACTTGAACTCGTCCTTGGTCACGGTCAGCAGTTCCTTCGGCATGACCAGCTTGCCGTCGGCCGACGTGGCGTCGACCACGTGCATGTACGTCCAATGGCAATTGCCGCGATGGTCGTACGTTTCGATCGTGTCGGCATGGATTCCGGCGTAGGCCTTCTCGGCAAGGTCTTCCGCTACCTTGTCGACTCCGTGTGTCTCATCGCTGAGGAACAGGATGCCGTTGGGGTAGGCTTCCGGCGCATCCTTCGCGAATTGGCCGGGGCCGATCGATTGGTACCAATACGGACGGGCGCCCGTGATCAGACCGTACGTCTTCACCTTCGGAAGGTAGACCCGGGCCATGTTGTACGAACACAGGGGTTCGTACACGCGGATCGTCAGGTAATTTCCTTCTTTCACCTCGAAGCGTTTGTGATCGACGGTGACGCCCGAGACGTAGAAGGTCATTTCCCGGTCGTGCACCGCGTAGCTCACCGGTTGGGGGAAGCCCAGCCGGTGGTTCCGGGCAAGGATCGTGTACGTACCGGGTTTCAACCGCGTCACGACCTGATCTTTCGCGCCGTACCACGTCGCCTGTGTCTTCGTTCCGTCGGCCGCTTCGATTTCGATGGTGACGGGGAAGACGAACCCGTCGTCATGGAAGTTGACGGGGACGTCGCCGGCCGACAATACGGCCAGCATCAAACCGAGGATCGTGTTCATCGTTCACTCCACTATGGTGTGCAAAAAACAGGAGGCTCCCGCGAAGGCGGGAATTCGCAGACGTGCGAACTTTTATATTATAAAATATTATTATATTTTGACAAGTACCAAAAATATGGCCAAATTAGGCTCAAACGGCTAATATTCGGCTATGGCAGTTCCTCCCATCGAACAGAAGCTCAAGGACCTGACCGAATCGGTCGGGAAGCCGAATTTCGCCATTTTCGGCATCCAGGGCGACGACGGGAAGATCCAGACGTCGTTTTCGATGTCGAAGATGAAGCCCAACGTCGTCGTCAAAGCCATCCTCCGCGTGCTCGACATGATCGTGACGAAGACGATCAAGTGACGGTCCCCGGGGACCGCGGAGAGCTTACGCGAGGACCATTTTCACGAAGTACAGGCTCGCGCCGCTGTCGGTGTCGAGGATGAAGCGCGCGTCGAGCGTCTGGAGGTCGATGATCGTGCGGCACATGCGCAGGAGCATGCGCGGGGGGAGCGAGACGCCGCCCTCGAGGCACGTGGCGCAGAGTCCGGCGGGGTCGTTCGATCGCAGGAACGGTTCGCCCTTCAAGGCGATGACGTCGCGGATCGACCGGTGCATCTCGGAGACGTAGCGCTCCACGTAGGGCTCCAGCTGCTCCACGGGGAGGTCCTGGATTTCCGGCAACGCCTCGACGATGTCGAGGTCCTTGTGGATCGCGTGCGCGACGCAGGCATCAATGGTCATCGTGTGTGTGGGTGTGTTTGTGAAATCTCCCTATGATAGCAGAAAACGGGTGTTTCTTCAATGGCTGGGGAGTGTGCCCGCGGTAGAATGGGCCCATGCGCCTTCTCCTTCTCTCGTTACTCCTCACCCCGTTCGCCGCGTTCGCCCACGGCGACGCACCGTCGTTGGAAGCGACAGTCGGGGGCTACATGATCGACATCGGTTACGCGCCCGAATTGGCCGCGGACACGAACATCGAATTCGACGTCGACCTCTTCACGGCCGAGCCCGTCGACTACGCGGAGTTCGCCAGCGCGGACCTGCGCGTGACGCAAAACGGCAAGGAAATCGTCGCCGGTTCCGTGGAGAACGACAAACTGAACATCCCCACCTTCACCGTGAAGTTCCCGGAGCCGGGCGGTTACGACATGGACGTGCGCTACCTGGACGCCGACGGCGCCCTCATCGTGGCGAGGACGTTCCACCTCGAAGTGCCCGGCGATTCCGCGGTCATGATGCGCAGCGCCGAAGACATGCTCCATTACGTGCTCGCCGCGGGCCTCTTCGCGCTCAGCCTCGGCATCGCCGGCTACTCGCTCTGGCAGCGGTTCGGGTCCCGCAAGAAGTGACCGTCACGCGCCGATGCAGGCCGTCACGGTGTCGACGATGCGGCTCATCGGGTGTTCGTGCTTGATCAAGTACTGCTTCACGCCGTATTCCTTGCAGCGCGTTTCGTACTCGGCGTTCTTGTAGTTCGTTACCACGATGACGGGCACCGTGGATCCGGTGGCTTTCAGGTGTTCCAGGACGTGGAAGCCGTCTCCCTTGCTCATGCGCAGGTCCAAGACCAACACCTGGGGCTTCACGCGGTTCATTTCCGCGATCGCTTCGTCGCCGCTCTTCACGGCGGTCACGAGCGCGTCGATCTCGCGGCTCTCGCAATCGAGCGAGAAGAGCGAGCAGATCGTCTGGTCGTCGTCGGCGATGAGGATGCGTGCGGACATGGGAGTTTGTGTAAGGAGGATTGCGTATATTATAACATATTTTATATATTTAGCAAAATGAGAAATGCCTCTGCGATGCGGCGCTGCGCGCAGACGTTGTTTTCTGATTGCTCGCTAAAGCTCGCAGCAGCTGAGCTACGTCGGCGTGATCGTGGGAGCAGTGTGGAGAGGGATGGAGTCGACGACCGGATTTGAACCGGTGACCCTAGGTTTACGATACCTAGGCGCTGCGCGCAGATGTTTGTTTCCTGCGGCTCGCCCAAAGGCTCGCCGGCAGCTGAGCTACGTCGGCGTGAGTCAGGAAGCGATGAGGGATGGAGCCGACGACCGGATTTGAACCGGTGACCCTAGGTTTACGATACCTATGCTCTACCAGCTGAGCTACG
>CAZIQM010000077.1:0-3171 GCA_964541635.1 uncultured Candidatus Peribacteria bacterium
CCGAGCCGCTCGCGTTCCTCGACTACATCGCGGTCGGGCACCTTGATCCACTGGTCGTAGATTTCGTTGTTGTCCGGCGCGATGCCGATGACGAACCCGCCGCGCGCCTTCAACTGGATCGCGTTGCTCAAAATGTCCGGCAGCGTTTCGTCGTTGCCGGCGAGGATCACGCACGGGGTGCCCTTGTCGATGAGCGCGATGGGACCGTGCTTTAGCTCGCCTCCCGCGAATCCTTCGGCGTGCACGTTGCTCACTTCCTGGATCTTGATCGCGCTCTCGAGCGCCAACGGGTAGTTCCAGGACTTGCCGATGATGTACATGTCCTCCTCCGCGTTGATCGTGCGCGAGAGCGCTTCGATGCGCTCGGCGTAGCGGGGGTTGAGCATGTCGTTGATCATCGACGCCGTCTCGAGGAGCAGTTGCTTGCCCTGCTTGAGTTTCCCGGCCAGCGCGTGCGCCACCAGGAGCAGCACCGCGAGCTGGTTGGCGAACGATTTGGTCGCCGCCACCGCGCGCTCGGGGCCCGCGTGGATGAGCAGCGTGTAGTCGGCCGCGCGGTCGATCGACGATCCCTTCACGTTCACGATCGCGAGCACTTTCGAGCCCTTCGACTTCGCCACACGCATCGCTTCGAGCACGTCCGCCGTTTCGCCGGATTGCGACACGACGATGAGGAGGCTCTCGGGCTTCAGGAAGTGGTGGTACACCGTGAACTCGCTCGCGGGCACGACGTTCACGTGGTGCTGCGCGACGACCGAGAAGAAATATTCCGCGGCGGCGCACGCCTTGTGCGCGGTGCCGCACCCCACGAGGAACGTGCCCCGCGCGTTTTTGATCGCGTCGGCGATCGTGAGGATTTCCTCGTCGCTTTGGTTCACGGCGCGCGCCACGCTCTGCTTCTGGTCCATGATTTCCTTGAGCATGTAGTGCGCGTAATCCCCTTTCTCCGCCTGCTCGGCGGTCCACGTGATCTCGATCTCGCGCTTCGGCTTTTCCGCGCCGGTGTAGATGTCGCAGAAGAGGACGGACTTCCCGTCGGTCACGACCATCTCGCCGTCGTCGAGGTACTGCACGGTGCGCGTGTGGCGCATGAAGGCGGGCGTGTCGGACGCGACGAAGTACCCGCTCCCCTTTTCGACGCCCACGATCAAGGGCGAGCCCGTGCGCGCGGCGACCATGACGTTCGATTCCGCGTTGATGGCCACCACCGCATAGCGGCCGGTGAACCGCCGGCACGCCATCTGCACGGCGCGGGCGAAGTCGTTGGTTTCCTTCAAATACTCTTCGATGAGGTGCGGCGCGACCTCGGTGTCCGTCTCCGACACGAACGCGTGTCCCTTCGCTTTCAGTTCGTCGCGCAGCTCCTGGTAGTTTTCGAAGATGCCGTTCTGCACGACGGCGATCGTCCGGTCTTCGTTGAAATGCGGGTGCGCGTTCGCCTGGGTCACGCCGCCGTGGGTCGCCCACCGCGTGTGCCCGATGGCCAGCGGGCAATCCGTGCTGAGGGTCGATCCGTCGACGCCCGAAATCTTCCCGATCTCCTTCTTATGGACCAGCGTCCGTCCGTCCTTCCACGCCACGCCCCACGAGTCGTATCCCCGGTATTCCAGGCTTTTGAGGCCCTCCACGGCCATGACGGTCGCGTCCCTCCTGTCGCCGGCGTACCCGAAGATGCCGCACATGGCAGCGATTGTAGGCCGGGTGCCTTAAGGGTCAATAAAGGCGGCTTTGCTTGACTCCCCCGGCAGCGTCCCTTACCCTCCGCTCACCCAATTTTCCTATGCCGATCACCAAGTCCGCCGTCAAAGCCGCCAAGCAGAGCAAGGTTCGCCAGAGCCGGCTGCTGCCGTTCAAGACCAACATGCGCACGATGATGCGCAAATTGCGCGACGCCGTGGCCGAAGGAAAGAAGGAGGAAGCCCAGAAGCTGATCCCCGTCGTCTACAAGGCGATCGACACCGCCGCCAAGAAGGGAATCATCAAGCCGAACAACGCCGACAACAAGAAGTCGTCGATGGCGAGGGCCTTGGCGACGCTCGCGAAGAAATAAGCATGAAGCTCATCGCGCTCGACGTCGGCGAACGTCGAACAGGGGTCGCCTATTACGATAGCGCGATCGATTTCGTCATCCCGCTCGACACGATCCACCACCACAACGAACTCGAACTGCTCGAGGCCGTCGACGCGGTGTTGCAGCAACGCGGGGTGAAAGACATCGTCATCGGCCTCCCCCTTCTCCTGTCGGGCGTCGAAGGATCGCAGGCGAAATTCGCGAAGATGATCGGCGCGCAACTCGCGACGCGCGGCGCGACGGTCGACTACATCGACGAACGTTTCACCACCGATCGAAAAACCCCGAGCGACGGCGACGCGAAGGCCGCGTGCATCGTGCTCAACACGTACATGCAGCGGAAAAACGGCTGAAATCACGCCATCACTACCCGATAGCCGCTTACAGTGATGGATATCGTCCTTTTGGCGTATACAAGGCTTACTCGAAGTATTTGACAGACTTAAAAAATGCTATACAGTAGCTTCTCCTGCTTTTTGCAACCACCTTCTTCTACCTCGGTGCATCGCCCCAGAACTGTGGATAACAGTCCAGGCGAACCCCCTGATTATCTTTTTCTTCTGTCAATGTTCTGGTAGAACGAAGGTTGTTCTTCCTTCCCGCTCCTATGGCCGACCTCTCCGCTTCCAACGCCGCGCTGCAGACCGCCCAAAACACGAAGGTTGCCATCAACCTTCAGTCGTTGCTGGATGACCTGTTCATGGTGCTCACGGAGAAAGAGGCGATGGTGATCCGGCGCCGTTTCGCGCTGCAGGGTCAACCCAAGCAGACGCTGGAGAAGATCGGCAAGCACTTCAAGGTCACCCGCGAGCGCATCCGTCAAATCGAGGGCATCGCGCTCTCGAAGCTCCGCCGCACCGTCCGCACCACGAAGCTCAACGAAGTGAACGAACTCGCCAAGAGCATCCTCCGCATCCACGGCGGCCTCATGCGCGAGGACGAACTCATTTCCCAGGTCCTCAAGCGCATGCCGAACTCCACGGAGCTCGACGGCGCCGTCCTCCGCCTCTCCTACTCGATCGACAGCGAGATGAACTCGTCCGGCCACTCCGGCACGTTCGTCCCCTTCTGGCGCCTCGAGAGCCTGGCGATGGAAGACG
>CAZIQM010000078.1:0-2933 GCA_964541635.1 uncultured Candidatus Peribacteria bacterium
GATGTTCTACAAGATCGGCCCGCAGGACGCCGAAGTCGGCGCCAAGGAAATGGCGCCGGTCTTCAGCGAAGGGGACCTCGTGAACGTCGACGCGTTCAAGGGCTCGATGAAGCTCTGCGTCGACGGCCAGCCCAGCCGCCCGTTCTCGATCGAAGTCCCCCGCCCGTGGCTCGACAAGAGCTACGTGAAGGACGAACAAGCCGCCGAAGCCTTCAAGCAACTCAGCCGCCTCAAGTACGGCCGGCCCAAGGAATTCGTGAACAAGGAGATCCTGCGGCGCATCGGGACGTAAGGAGGATCTCAGACTACTCCAAGTCTTGGAGTAGTCATGGAGTCTTGCAATCTGCGACGAAGCATATAAAATAAGGGAGTCCGACAAGACACCCCTTACTTTTTTCTCCATCACGAATGACGAAGAATGCGCAGACAGTAGACGTTTCCGAGCTCCAGCACAAGTTGGAAGGCATCGAAAAAAAGATCACGCAACTCGAAGAGGATCGAGACCATTTGCGATGGTTCCTGGCGAAGTACGGCAGCGGGAAAAGGGCCAAGCCTGTGGCAGCTACCAGCTCTTCTCAGGCCGAATCTCCAACCGAAGATGTCCAGGAAGCTGGCACGGACCTCGTGGGCAAGGAAATGGTCCTTGAGGGAGTCCTCAATATCCTTAAAGGAAGGGGGCCCATGAAATCGAACGACATCTTCGACGCCCTCCATGCCCGCGGCATCAGGGTCAAGCGTGGCTCCTTCGATTCGCTCATGAGCGGATGGCAGCGTTCATCCGCCGTGCCAATCACAAAGCCGGTTTACGCCCACTATCAGTACGAGGAAAAGGCATTCTAATCCAATCCAATGATGCCTTTTCCGCCTACAACACCGGCGGGAAAGAACACGAACGCTCATCACAAGACACCGAACGTGCTCGCGCCGAAAAACCCCTACCTCGCCAGTGGGGTGTCTCTCGGTATCGAATCCCTGAGGACAATCAAAGGGGTCGTATACTCGCTCTGTGCGCTAGGGGTGTGCATCGTCGCTCGCTACCCTGAAGAGGTTAAGATTTTTATCGCGAGCATTCTCAACTAGCTCCGCGAAGCGCCGGCTCCGCCGCGCTGGAGCGGTTCCTTGCCGGGAAAAGAGCCCATGAGAAAAACCCCGGAGGGGTTTATCTCATGAAACAGGCTTCGCATGCACGAGGTAGCGCTGTTTCACGTCGTCCGGCGGCCAGCACGTGTAGAGGATCAGTTCCTCGCCGTTGTTTTTCTGGTAGGCCGACATGTCGGTGGCGTCGACGGTCTGCGAGAACGTGACCTCGTAGGTGAAGGTCTTGCCCTGGTACGCGATGTACACCTTGTCGCCCGGCTTGAGGGCGTTGATCTTGCGGAAGATCTTCGTGTATTCGGACACGTCCCACGAGTAGCTGGAGCTGTGGCCGTACACGAGGACCGTGCCGCCGTTGCCCGGGTAGCTGAACAGGTGGCCGACGCCCGTTTGGAGCGGGGCGAGCAGGCCCTGCTGGGTGGCGACGTCCGTCGGGTGCGAGATCTTCAGGTCGTTGATGCCGAGAGACGGGACGGCGATGGCGAAGTACCCATCGTTGGGATCGGCCGGCGACGGATAGGTGGACGGGTCATCGGAACTGACGGGATGCGAGGTGGCGGGATTCGGCACGTACGTCGGTTGGGGCGTCGGGACGTAGGTGATCTGCTGGGCGGGCGGGGTCGTCGGCTGGAGCGTGGGGTCCGTCGGCTTGTAACCGGCGGTCGGAACGGGCGTCGTCGGCTGCGTGACGACCGGGGCGGGCCCCGTCACGGGCAACTGCGCCACCGGCGGGTTCGCGGCGGGTTGGGCCTTGGGAGGCATCGTCACGATGATCGACTCGGGGTGCGACACGCCCGCGGACGAGATGAGCGCGTACCACTCTGCGCGGCGGACGACGTCCCACGTGTGGAGCGGCGACGGGAGTTTCAGGCCCATGTCATAGGCCGCTTGCACGTGCAGCGGGATCGAGAGCGGATGGTCGGCTTCTTCCTGGGGCACTTTCGTCTTGTCGCCGTTCGCCTTGAAACGGACCGCGAGCGCGATCGCGTCGCCTTGGCGGAGCAACTCGCCGGGGTGGAATTCGCGGTGGAAGTCGGTTGCCTCGATGAGGCCGTGCTTGAACGCGACCTCCAGGTACGGGATGTACCACTCGTCGTTGTCCGTGTCGTTGAAGATCGGCACCGGCTCGGGGTGCGCCCGCGCGGCGGACACTTCGGCCTTCCACTCGGGACGGGCCTCGACGAGCATCGCGACGGCGCCCTCGCGGGTGATCCACGGGGCTTGTTTCGGGGCGGCGCCGAACGCGGTCGTGACGGCGCCCATGAGGACGCAGAGGCCGATGAGGAACAGGAGGCGGCGGTTCATAAAGGAGAGTAATCTATCATAATTGGTATTTTTGTCAATAGACGAACTCGATGGCATTCCGCTGCGCTTATGGCTATTCTCACGGCTCCATGGCGCTCAAAATCGGAATCGTCGGCCTCCCGAACGTGGGCAAATCCACGCTCTTCAACGCCCTCACGCGCTCCAAAGGCGCGCAGGCAGCGAACTATCCGTTCTGCACGATCGAGCCGAACGTCGGCATCGTCGAAGTGCCCGACGAGCGCCTGACGAAGCTCGTCGAGATGGTGAAGCCCCAGAAAACGGTCCCGGCGGCGATCGAGTTCGTGGACATCGCGGGCTTGGTGAAGGGCGCGAGCGAAGGCCAGGGCCTCGGCAACGCCTTCCTCAGCCACATCCGGGAAGTCGACGCGATCTGCCACGTCGTCCGCGTGTTCACGGGCGGCGACGTCATCCACGTCGAAGGCAGCGTCGATCCGAAGCGCGACCGCGAGATCATCGAACTCGAACTCGTGCTCGCCGATTTGCAGTCGGTCGAGAAACGCATCGAGCGCGTG
>CAZIQM010000079.1:0-2847 GCA_964541635.1 uncultured Candidatus Peribacteria bacterium
GTGCCATATCGAGAAGTGCGGCGACGGCATCGTCCAAGGTCCTCTCGGGGAACTGTGCGACAACGGCTCCGTGTGTTCCTACGGCGGCGTGAAAGGCTCGGACAGGTGCGTTTTGCCCAAGGATTGCCAGGTCTGCAAGGCCGTCTCCGGCGCCGGCGGCACCAAACGATGCGGTGGCTTCGGCAGCGCCAAGCTTTGCAACGTCGACGCCGATTGCACGAGCGAAACGGCGCTCACCTGCACGTACAACGACTCCGGCAACCCGCGCTGTAGCGGATCGTGCCAAACGCAGGCCGCGAGCTCGTCCAGCTCCTCGTCCCGCTCGTCCTCCTCGTCCGTCGTTTCCTGCTCCAATGACGCCCAGTGCGGGACGTGTCGCGTATGCTCCAACAACCAGTGCGTCGATCTCCTGAACTGCAACCCGACCTGCACGACCGATTCCCAGTGCGGCACCTGCCGGCGTTGCTCGAACAACCAGTGCGTGAACATTTCGAACTGCACGGGTTCGTCCAGTTCGCGCAGCTCGACCCGCGCGTGCTTCAACAACTTCGATTGCGGCACGTGCGAGCAGTGTGTCGGCGGCCTCTGCCGCCAGGACAACACCTGCAGCAGCTCCTCGCGCCGAGGCTGCTTCAGCAACTTCGATTGCGGCAGCTGCGAAGAGTGCGATAACCGACGCTGCGTGAGCATCCCGGGATGCGGCTTCGGTGTCGGTACCAACGGCCAAATCTCGACGATCGCAGGGGTTAACGGGACGTTCGGAGTGAACGGTCTCTACGGTACGAACGGCGGCAATGGGACCACCGGAACGCCCATCAGCGTCTGCGGCGACGGCATCCGCGAGCGCGGCGAAATCTGCGACGACGGCAACCAGGTCGACAACGACGAGTGCAGCAACTCGTGCCGCCGCAACACGGGCAACGAATGCACGTCCCCGGCGCAGTGCGAATCGCGCCTCTGCCGCCAAGGGAAGTGCTCGCCCTGCTCCATGGACGAAGAATGCCCGGCGGACCACCGTTGCACCGCGGGCAAGTGCATCATCGCGCCTCCGTCGTGCGGCAACGGCCGCCTCGAGCCCGGCGAGCAGTGCGACGACGGCAACAGCAACGACGGCGACACGTGCAGCAACGACTGCTTGCTCGGCACCAGCCAGCGCTGCACGTACGACTTCCAGTGCGACACGGGCCGCTGCGTGAACGGCGTGTGCAGTCGCTGCGTGACCGATGACCAATGTCCCAACCGCACGGCCTGCATCGACGGCGAGTGCTTGAAGGTCCAGGACGTGGCGTACACGCCCAACTACTGCGGCAACGCGATTCTCGAACCCGGTGAAGCATGCGATCTCGGCGCGGAAAACTCCGATAAGCCGAACGCCGCTTGCCGCCCCGACTGCTCTCGCGGCCGCTGCGGCGACGGAGTCCTCGACAAGCCTTTGGAAGCCTGCGACGACGGCAACACGACGCCCGGTGACGGCTGCAACGGTTTGTGCCAGGTCGAGCCCGGCGCCACGCCCGGCGGCACGAAGCCCGGTACGCCCCTCGCCGAGATCCCGTTCCAACCGGGTGGCCAGAGCGGTGGCAAAAACGGCGGCGGCGACACCTTGAACGATGTCATCCGCCCGCGCCCGCAGAACGGCGGCAACCTGAACAATTCGGGTCCGGCCACGGTGGCCATCATGGCCGCGGGCGCCGCCGCGGGCACCGCCTGGGTGCGAAGGAGGTTCGGCAAAAAGAGGTAAGCGAATCGTGGGAAAACCAAGGTTTCCCCACGGGCCCCATCCTTCAACGTGCGCTCCAGCTTCGGCAAAGCCTCGCTTCGCGCGATCCGCTCGGCAAGCTCGCGGTCATTCGTCGTGCTCGGCAAAGCCGGCATGCTTCATCGCGAACATTATCCTTATAAACCCAAGTTCTCCGCCTCCTTCTTCATCGCATCGAGCACGATCCCGACCATTTCCGCGAGGGGAATGCCCAGGAGCGTCTCGCACTGTTTGATCTGCTCGCGGTCGACCTGCGCGGCGAAGCCTTTGTCCTTCAGCTTCTTCGTCACGCTGCTGACCTCGACGTCCGCGATCTTCTTGGAGGGGCGCACATAGGTCACGGCGATGATGAAGCCCGTGAGCTCGTCCACGCAGTAGAGGGCTTTGCGCAGCCATGAATCCAGCGGGTACTTCTCGCCGTAGAGCGACTGGTAGTGCGCGCGGATGTCGCCCAGCAGCTCGTCGGGCGCTTGGATGGTTTTCAGCATGTCTTCGAGCGACTGGCCGCAGTGTTTCTCCCAGTCCTTGCCCAGGTTGTCCCAGTCGAGGTCATGGAGCATGCCGGCGACCTTCCACGTGGCGGGATCGCCCCCGAAGCGCGGTGCCAAGGCTTCCATGGCGGCGCCCGTGGCGATCAGGTGCGCTTTCGTCTGCATCGAGTGCGTCTCCACCAGGCCGTGAGCGCTTTCGAGCAAGTGGCCGTACTTCGCGTGTTCCGGAAGCAGGTGATCCGGGGAGGGGAGTGCGGCGGCCGGAATGGAGTTCTTCTTTGCTCCGGAGTCGGCCGCAGGTTTACCGGAGGCCGCATGAGAAGGTTTCATGATCGGGAACAGCACGACGTCGCGCAGGTTCTCCTGGTTCGTGAGGAGGGCGAGGATGCGGTCGATGCCCATGCCCCAGCCGCTGCACGGCGGGCAGCCGTACTCGAGCGCCTCCACGAAGGCGTCGTCCTTCCCGTGCGCTTCCGTGTCGCCTCCTTTTTTGGCTTTGGCTTGCGCCGCGAAGCGTTCCGCTTGGTCCACGGGATCCACGAGTTCGCTGTAGGCGTTCACGATCTCCCACCCGCTGACCACCAACTGGAAACGGTCCGT
>CAZIQM010000080.1:0-2673 GCA_964541635.1 uncultured Candidatus Peribacteria bacterium
GCCCGTCGCCTGCAGAAGGTGCGTCTTACCGAGGCCGACGCCGCCGTAGAGGAACAGCGGGTTGTACTTGCCGCCCGGCGCGGCCGCCACGGCCTGGCACGCCGCGTACGCGAGGCGGTTGTTGGATCCCACGACGAAGTTCTCGAGCTGGTAGCGCGGGCTGAGGATCTTGCTCACGATGCCTTCGGCCAGTTTGATCTCCTGGCGGCCCGGCAGCTTGCGGCGCTTGGGTTCGGGGAAGGCGTCGAGCAAGTCGTACGTGCGGGTGCGGTCGTCCTTCAGGGAGCCGTCGACTTTGTAGACGACCTGCGTGACGTCCACGCCCGATTCCTGGGCGGACTGCAGCGTCATCGCGCGGTAGTGTTCGAGGTGCCAGTTGAGCGACATCGGCAGCGGCAAGCCGACGATGAGCGTGTCGTTCTCTTTGCCCAAAATCGCGGTGTCCTTGAACCACGTGATGAACTGGCTGCGCGGCACCTTCTGTTCGAGGGAGCGCAAGATCGTGAGCCATTGTTCCTTGAACGCGGCGGGCGCCGTCGCGTTACTTGGAAGCAAAGAGACGGAGGATGTCATAGAAAGTGACCAAGAGGATGACGGCGAGCAAGAACACGAAACCGATCGCGTTCGTGACCGCTTCGATCTTGCGCGTGCCGGGACGCACGAAGAGTTCGCTGAGGACGAAGATGAGGCGGCCGCCGTCGAGCGCCGGGAACGGCAACACGTTGAGCACGGCGAGGCTGAGGCTGAGCAAGGCCACGAGGCGCAGGTAGACGCCGAATCCTTCCTGGACGGAGGTGTAGGTCAGCTGGGCGATGCCGACGATGCCCGTGACGCCCTGGGGCACCGTGCCCTGGCTGGCGAGCGACGCGAACAAGCGGACGATGCCTTTGACCGTTTCGACCGTCACGACGCCCACTTCGCGGAGCGCCAAGCGCGTGGCCATGACGGGACCGCGCAGCGGCGCGGACGACTCGAGGACGATCGTCGTCAGGTGGACGCCGGTCTTCCCTTCCGTGACGGACACCCGCTTCGTCACCGAGCCTTCTTCGTCACGCAGGTACGCCTCGAGGGACGTCATCGCGTACTCCACGCGCCGCTTGCCCTGTTGGAGACGCACGACGTCGTCCGCCGTGTGGACCGGCTCGCCGTCGACCGCGGTGATGAGCATCTCCGCCTCGACGCCGGCGTCCTTCGCCCCGCCGCCTTCGAGGACGTCGGTGACGAGCACGCCTTCGGTCATCGTGAGTTCGCCGCGATCGCGCGCCGCCTGCATCTCCGCCTTGTCGAGGTACGTCGGCACCCAGTGGCCGAACGAAAAGCCCCACAGGAAGATGACGATCGCGACGACGAAGTTCATCGCCACGCCCGCGAGGAGGATGAACGACCTCTTGAGGATCGACGCGTTCGGGAAGCTTCCCCGGACGACGGCCGACGCGCCGGTCTCGTTCTCGCCCTTGAGGCGCACGAAGCCGCCGAACGGAATCCAGTTCAGCGTGAAATTCGTTCCCCATTTCGTGAAGAGCGTCAGTGCCCGCGGCGGCAGCCCGAAGCCGAATTCCTCGACCTCCACCCCGCTCCAACGCGCCACCAGGTAGTGGCCCAATTCATGAACGATGATCAGTCCCGTGATCAGGAGAATGAAAGCCACTGCGGACAGGATGACCACCATCGGAGCCGCATCGTACCGAGGGTGTGGAGAACGGAAAAGTTTTCCACACACATTGGATTGCGACCCGCGCGCGCTCCGGTCGAAACACTACTTGGTCAAGGCGACGCGACCGCGAGCGTCATCGCGTCGACGTGCGCGACCCCAGCGCCCCGCAGCGCGGCCGCGCACGCTTCGAGCGTCGCGCCCGACGTCACGACGTCGTCGACGAGCACCACGCGCGCCGGAACGCCGCCGCCGTTCCACGCGAACGCGTCGCGCAACGCCGTGCGCCGCTCCGCGTGCGATCGCTTCGCTTGGGATCCGGTGGGGCGCACGCGGCGGAGCAATTCCGCCACGGGCCACCCGCGCGCATCAGACACCGAGCGCGCGAGGACCTCGGCTTGGTTGAACCCGCGGAAGAACCGCCGCGTCCAATGGAGCGGCACGGGACACAGCACCGGCGACGGCCGATCCCGCAGGAAGGCCGACGTCTCCGCGAGCATGCGCCCCAGCTCGACGCCGTAGGGTTCCATGCGGCGGTACTTGAACCGTCGGATCGCCTCCCGCAGCTCCGGCGACGAGGCGTAGGACCCGCCGCACACGAGGACGTCGATCGACGGCAGGCCGCGCCGCTGCAACAGGTACCCCTCGAACCGCAGCGGGTAGGCGCGCATCTCCCCGTCCGCGCGATCGGGAACCCCCCGTCCGATCGGGAGGGCCGGAAACAGCATATCGAGGAGGAAGCCGCGCATGCGGCCATTGTCGGCACTCCCCCGTTTCTCCCGAACCGATCTTGTGACCCCCCGGGCGAATTGCTACGCTGCTGCGGCTTTTCGGCGTTCCGCCTTTTCAAAGCACAGTGGGCAATTAGCTCAGTTGGGCCGTCGAGCGTTCACGCGAGACGCGGGAGAACACACCCGCTCGGTCCACGATCTGATTCGCATCCCGTAGACATTCGGGCAATTAGCTCAGTTGGTTAGAGCGTCACATTGACATTGTGAAGGTCACTGGTTCGAATCCAGTAT
>CAZIQM010000081.1:0-2358 GCA_964541635.1 uncultured Candidatus Peribacteria bacterium
GTTCGAAGTGCAGCTTCTGCGCGATGTCGGTCAAGATGTAGATCGCCTTGGGCGCGTACTCGTCGATGCGGTAGCGCATCTGCGCGATGTCGCGCGTGGAGTAGAGCGTCGCGCCGTCGCCCTTGAGCACGAGGTACGGCGGCATGTTCGCGTTCTCGGGGAACTCGACGATGAGCGACCCTTCGTTGCCGACGACGAACACGCCCTTCTTCTTTCCTTCGTCGAGGATGGGCTGCATCTTCCCTTCGTAGAAGCTCTCGCCGAGGTCGAGGTCGAACGACACCTGCAAGCGGTCGTAGATGCCCGCGAGCGACGCCTTCGTGACCGACACGACGTCGGACCAGAACGCGCGGAGCGTCGCATCCCCTTCTTCGAGCTTGCGGAACGCCTCGCGCCCTTCGTCTTCCAGCTTCTCGTCCGTCTTGAGTTCTTCGTGGAATTTCACGTAGAGGGCGAGGAGTTCGTCGAGCGTGTGTTCCTTCACCGGCTTCTTGCCGCCCCACTTCTCGTACGCGACGGCCAATTTGCCGAACTGCGTGCCCCAGTCGCCGATGTAGTTCCACGCGAGGACGTTGGCGCCGGCGTGGCGCTCGATGTTCACGAGGGCCTGTCCCACCACCGTGCCGATCACGTGGTGGATGCCGAGCGGCTTCGCGATGTTCGGCTGCGAGTATTCGATGATGACCGGCGCGTCGCCTTTTTTCGCTTTCTTCGGCTCGATGGCGGCGAGCACGCCCGTCTCTTCCGCGAGGAAGGCGGACGGTTTCAACCACACGTTCACGTAGCCCGCTCCCGCGACCTCCGCTTTTTCGACGTCCGCGTGACCGCCCAACGCCTTGGCCAAGGCGTCCGCGATCTCGCGCGGCGATTTATTGACCTTTTTGGCGATCCGAAGCGCGATGGACGTGCAAATATCGCCGTGTTCGGCGTTTTGTGGAGGGCTCCAATCGAGCGCCACACCATCGATTCCCTCCTCCGTCTGGAGGTGCTTTTCGGCCGTCGTGGAGAGGGATGAAAACATCAGATGTGAACAAAATTCCTACTCGGAAATTGGCTGAAGAATACCAGCGAAAAGCGGGGTATCTAGGTGTAGACAAATTTTGCTCTTGCTCACAGGATTGTCTCATGTTTTGAACACAATATTGGTGCGTTTTGGAGGGTATCCACTTTTTGTGCTCATGAGCACTCCAGGTGTTCATTGTCAAAATAGTACTAAAAGTGGTATAATATACATGTGAAAAAACAGCTCTCACCGGTGCTCCTGGCGGCGACGCTCTTGCTGACGTCGTGCTTCGGCGGCGGTGAAGGGAGCGCTCCGGCGTTCATCGCGCTCGGGGCACGCAAGGGCATCGGCTGGTCCAACGAACTCCTGTGGGTGGGCACGGTGAAGCCGGCTCCCCCGCTCCGCCCGAGCGCGCTGCTCGGCCCGTACCTCGCCGCATTCCTGTCGTTGCCTCTCGCGAACGGCAACCACGCGGCGGTCAGCGGCGTGCTCGCGGGCATGGCGATCCTCCACGAGGACAAGGGCGGCATCCGCGACGAGTCGTACGCGCTGCTCGAGGAGCTCGGGCTCATCCTGCAGGTCGACCTGACGGACCGTTTGAACCGCTCCCTGGAGCGGCAAATGGCGCTCGATACCTACCGCGAGGGCCTCGTCGACGTTGCCACGCGCGCTCAGGAACACCTCACCACCACGCTCGCCTCGCGCGACGACGACGCCGAAGCGAAGGTGCGCGAACTGCGCAAGCAACAGTCGCTCGTGCAACGGAACCTGAACGAGGCCCTGCGAGCGAAGGACTACGCCACCGCCGGCTCCCGGCAATCGGAACTGGGCCGCGTGCAGGGCGAGCTCGCCGTGGCCACCGCGGAGCAGAAGGAGATCCGCAACGTCATCAACCTCTTCGAGGGATCCCTCGACGACGCCGCCGAGCGCCTCCAGGCGATCGATGCCAACCGCGACGCGCTCATCGCGGGCGTGTCGGTGACCGATACGCCGGGCGCGCAGGACCTCGGCGTGCTCGAAGACGCGCCCCGCGGGACGCGCAGGGCGGACCCCGAAGACGTCTTCGGGCCGCTCCAGCCCCAGGAATAAGGGTTTCCCCCCTGTTTACGAGCCCCCGCATCGTTGTCGGGGAAGCCGTTTTCTGCTATACTTAGATGAAACCCCAAACACACAGTTCATGGCTCCCAGCACAGCATCTTCGGCGATCCGGCATCCCCTCCTTGAGGCCATCGACGACCTCCTGGGGATCAACCGCGCCATCATGGCGTCGGAAACCGGCGAGGAACTGACGCCGGAAGACCGCGAGCTCATCCGCCACTACGAGGAGGGCCTGCAGAAGGTGCTCGACATCATCG
>CAZIQM010000082.1:0-2209 GCA_964541635.1 uncultured Candidatus Peribacteria bacterium
CTGTCCGCGCGCATCCGCTGGTGAACACCGCGACACTCGTGATCGCGCACGACGGTGTCGAGACGTTCCTTGCGACCACAGGGCACGCGGCGCATCTAGTGGAGTTCACCGCGACCTGACCGTCATCCGAAGATGATGCGCACGCCGCCGAGATCTGCGTAGTCGAAGTCGTGGAAGGTGTGGATGGAACCGATGAAGATGCGGTTGCGCGGGATGTGCAGTTCCTCGGCGACCTGGTCGATGGCTTCCGGGCTGAAGCGGATGTTCTTGAAGAGCATCCGGATCTGGAAATGCGGGAAGAAACCGGATTTCTTGAGGAACGGCAGCGCCTCCTCGATTTCCATACAACAGGGCTGCAGATCATCCTCCGGGCCGCGGCAGTGGACGAGCGTGATGTCCCAGCCGGTTTCGTTGCGGTTGATGTAGTCGAGGATCGGCTGGAGGCGGTCCACTTTGTGGATGAAGGCAACGAACCGCCCTTCGGTGACGTAGTCGAAACGTCTGGTGAGAAAATGGTGCACGGGCGGGAGATGCCGCGTGACGCGCAGCAGCACGCGTAACATGAAATCCTGGTGGATCACGCAGAAGACAATGATGAGCGTCGGGATGAAGTACGCCGAGAAAAAGACGATGTTATTGGGGTCGATGCGGATGTTGCCCACGATGCCGACCGTCGTGGCGAGGAGCGCGACGAACACGGCCAGCAGCGGCGCCCTGTACGTGCGTTTCAATTCCGTGCGCGCTTCACGGAGGATCAGGTTCCCGAGCGCGAAGAGGCTCATTACACCGAGGAAGGCGATCGTGTAGACGCCTGCGAGCGAGAGGAGGTCGCCGTGCGTGAGGAGCAGGATGGAACTGCAGAGGATGAAGAACGCGATGACTATGCGCGGGAATGAGCCACGCTTGTTCTCTTGCGCGAACACGGAGGGGAAGCAGTTATCCGCCGTCATGCGGCTCAGGAGGCCGCTCACGCCCACGTAAGCCGTCAGCACCGCGCCGCAGAGCACCAGGAACGCGTCAGCCGCCATCAGGTACGCGAACCACGTGCCGCCGACAACCTTGGCCGCGTCCGCGAGCAGGAAGTCCTTGGCGTGGATGATCGCATCGTACGGCATCGCGCTCAGTACGATGAGCGCGATGAGCGGATTGAAGATGACGACGCCGATGAGCATGTTGCGCAGCGTCTTGCGGAAAACGCCGGGAGCCTGCTCCTCAACGAAGTTCGCAGAACTCTCGAATCCAGACACGCCCAGGAGCGACGCGGAGAACGCAAGCGTCAATGTACCCAGCAGTCCGCCGTGGCTCACGAGCAGTCCGCCCGTTTTGGCCATATTTTCCGCGAAGTGCGTCGCGTGTCCGCTGAAGAACGCCACGGCTCCGAGTGCCAGAAACAGCGTGAGGGTGACGACATGCAGCACGAAGATGCCCAATGCGACCGTGGCCGAGTCTTTCACGCCGGAGATGACGAGCAGCGCGAAGACGAGCAGCACGCCGATTGTGAGCGGGAGAATCGGCAGCGAGATCAGATGGCCGAGCGACGCGGACGCCTGCTCCAGTCCGATATTCAGATACTCCACGCCCACTTTCGCCGAAATGACTGCGGTGGCCACGTACGAGAGTAGCGTCATTACGCCTGCAACTGCAGCGACCGTCTTGGAGGTACCGTTGAGCAGACAGTTGTACGCGCCGCCGTTCACCGGGAGCGCCTCCACTACTTCCGTGTAGACCTTTTTGTAGAGGAAGAGCACGAAGCCGATGCCCAGCAGCACGAGCGGCGCGTAGACGCCTGCGAACAGGATGGCGATGCCGGAGACGTAGAGTGCCGAGCTCAGGATGTCATTGCCGCAGATCGCGGTGGCGGCGGCCTGTCCCAGTTTTTTGTGCGGATGACGCGGGTTCATGGAAATTTTGAGTACAATGTAAAAAGACCTCGCTGGCGAGGCCGGGGGCGCACTTCTAGCAGGCGCTTGCGGTAATTTCAAGGCTCTGAATTGTCACTAATTTTTTACATCGTCAAAAGTTCCTGCGCTCCGGAGCAAAACGCGTCATCACAGCTCGACGGTGGGTTCCGGAGATTTTGTCGTGCGCGATGATCCCATTACGTCGATCACGTTTTTGTGGATGTCCTGTTTCACGTGTTCGGGGATGAGCTTCAGTGCGATCCAGAAGAGAAGCGGGATGATCGCGAGGTCGTCCATCTGTCCGAGGA
>CAZIQM010000083.1:0-2204 GCA_964541635.1 uncultured Candidatus Peribacteria bacterium
CATGCCGGCCGTGGTGGCGAAAGTGAAGGAACTGTTCGGCAAGGAGCCGCACAAAGGCGTGAATCCGGACGAAGTCGTCGCGATCGGCGCGGCGGTGCAGGCCGGCATCCTCGGCGGCGACATCGACAAGGACATCGTCCTCGTCGACGTGACGCCGCTCAGCCTCGGGCTCGAAACGCTCGGCGGTGTGGCGACGAAAGTCATCGAACGCAACACGAAGATCCCGTCGCAGAAGTCGCAGGTGTTCTCGACCGCGGCCGACAACCAGCCCTCCGTGGAAATCCACGTCGTGCAGGGAGAACGCGAAATGGCCGCCGACAACAAATCGCTCGGGCGCTTCATCCTCGACGGCATCCCGCCGGCCCCGCGCGGCATGCCGCAGATCGAAGTCACCTTCGACATCGACAGCAACGGCATCATGAACATCACGGCGAAGGACAAGGGCACGGGCAAGACGCAGCACATCACGATCCAAGGCTCCACGGGCCTCAGCAAGGACGAAGTCGAGAAGATGAAGAAGGACGCAGAACTCCACGCCGACGAAGACAAGAAGAAGCGCGAACTCATCGACGCGCGCAACGGCGCGGACGCGTTCATCTTCAACCTCGAGAAGCAGCTGAAGGAACACGAGGCGAAGATCCCGGCCGACACGAAGAAGAAGGTCGAGGAAAAAATGGAGGAGCTGAGGAAGCTCGTGAAGGACGAATCGTCCACGGCCCAGCAGCTCACGGACAAGACGAAGGAACTCGGCGACGTCGCCCAGGAAATCGGCAAAATCATCTACGAATCCGCGCAGAAGGAGCAGGCGGCCGGAGGCGACAAGAAAGACGGCGTGGTCGACGCGGAAGTCGTGGACGAGAAGAAAGACGATAAATAAGCGATTCCACCGCTACGGAAAGCCCCGAAAGGGGCTTTTTCGTTGGCTCGGGGTCTGGCACACTGCCCGACCGATGGGAAAGAAGCTCGACGAGAACGGCGACTACTCGCGCGAAGAACGTCTCATGACGCTCGACGATCGCGGCGTCTTCGGCGCGGAAGGCATGTCGATCCCGGCGGGACTGCGTCGGCGGTTTGAACTCGTCACGGAGCCGGCACGTTCGCGTGCGTGGAAGCTCCTCAACGGCAACGAGCTCGATGCCGCGGAAAAGGTGCTTATCGATTCGCTCCCGAGGAATCCAGACGACCACGAAGACGAACGGTACTTCGGGATTTACTGGGGCATGGCGGAAGTGGCGATGCGCCGCAACGACAAAATCGCCGCGCTCGATTGGTTCCAGCAGGGGATCAGGAAATTCCCGAACGCCGTGCGGAAGAATCACCTCCGCAAGCTCATCCAACTCGGCGTGCGCCTGTCGAAAGAACTGGAAGATCGGGGCGACAGGCTAAGCGAAATCGACGCCGCGGCGGTTCTTGCTCGCATCACCGAAACCATGGAACGATGGACGAAGGCCAACGTCGTGCCACTCGAAGACATGCAGCTGCAGGCTGCACACTCGAGACTCGAAGTACCCTCCCCATTAGGGCGCTTCACGGCGGCACGCAAACACCGGACATGAAAAACGCGCCCCGGAGGACGCGTCTTCTTTTTGAAGGTGTTCAGAGCTTCGAACCCACGAAGTCGGCGAGTTCGACGAGGCGGTTGGCGTAGCCCCACTCGTTGTCGTACCAGCCGAAGGCCTTCACGAGGCTTCCCGTGCCGGCGGGCTTCACCTCCGTCAGTTCGGCGTCGATGATGCAGCTGTGGCTGTCGCCCACGATGTCCTTCGAGACGATCGGGCGGCGCTCCACGCGCAGGATGCCGGGGTTCTTGGCGGCGTACGCGTCGAATGCCTTGAGGACGTCCTCGACCGTGACCGGCTTCTTCGTGACGATCGTGAGGTCCGTGATGGAACCCGTCGGCGTCGGCACGCGCAGGGCCACGCCGTGGAGCTTGCCGGACAGTTCCGGGATCACCTCGCCGATCGCTTTCGCGGCGCCGGTGCTGGCCGGGATGATGCTGAGGGCGGCGGCGCGGGCGCGGCGCAGGTCCTTGTGGGGCAAATCCAGCAGGTTCTGGTCGTTCGTGTAGCTGTGGACCGTCGTCATGAGGCCTGATTCGATGCCGAAGGCGTCGTTGAGGACCTTCGCCATGGGCGAGAGCTCGATGAGGCCGACGCCATCACGCACGGCCTTTTTTGAGCCCTGATCCATGTGGAAAATGCGCT
>CAZIQM010000084.1:0-1197 GCA_964541635.1 uncultured Candidatus Peribacteria bacterium
ACCTCTACGCGCGCACGCTCTACGTCTACAACTGGCCGAACTACATCTACCCGAACTGGCTCTCGCAGACGATCAACCTCGACGCCACGATCGACATTTCGCAGTTCATCTACCCGAGCTCGAACAAGGCGATCATGAAGATGCTCAAGAAGAAGGTCGCCGAACTCCGCTCGTCGATCCGCATGCTCGAACAGCGCGGCATCGTCCGCGACCCGACGCTCGAAGCCGCCCTCCAGGACGCCGAGGAACTGCGCGACCTCCTCGCCCGCGGGCAGGAGAAACTCTTCCAGTTCGGCATGTACATCACGGTGTACGCGGAGGACGAAGAGCGCCTGAAGAAGGTCCAGACGGACATCGAATCGCTCCTCGGCGGAAAGCTCGTGCTCACGAAACCCTGCTACTTCCAGATGGAGCACGGCTGGAACAGCACGCTCCCCCTCTGCCTCGACGAAGTGGAGATCAACCGCAACATGAACACGTCGCCGCTGGCGTCGAGCTTCCCGTTCTCGAGCTCGGACCTCACGTCGGACCACGGCGTCTTGTACGGCATCAACCGCCACAACGAATCGCTCGTCATCTTCGACCGCTTCGACCTGCCGAACGCGAACGCGAACCTCTTCGCCACCTCCGGCGCCGGTAAATCGTTCACCGCGAAGCTCGAGATCCTGCGCTACCTCATGCTCGGGACCGACGTGATGGTGGTCGACCCGGAAAACGAATACACAAACCTCTGCGAAGCGGTCGGCGGCTCGTTCATCCCCCTCTCGATCCAGAGCGCCTTCCGCATCAACCCGTTCGACCTGCCCCAGGCGGTCCGCGGCGAGGACGCCGCACCCGGCGAAATCCTGCGCGCGGCGGCGATCAACCTGCACGGCCTCCTGCGCCTCATGCTCGGCCCCATCACCCCGGCCGAGGACGGCGTGCTCGACAAGGCGATCATGGACACCTACGCCCTGCGCGGCATCACGACCACGACCGAGAACCCCGGCGTGATCGAGCCCCCGACGCTCCACGACCTCGTGGACGTGCTCAACACGACCGAAGGCGGCGAGAACATGGCGCTGGTCCTCCAGAAGTACACGCAGGGCAGCTTCGCCGGCCTCTTCGACAAGAAGACCAACGTCGAGCTGGACAACCAAATGATCGTCTTCCAGATCCGCGACCTCGAGGATCAACTCCGTCCGATCGCGATCTACA
>CAZIQM010000084.1:1207-2184 GCA_964541635.1 uncultured Candidatus Peribacteria bacterium
ACCTCATGCAGTACGAGGACTCCGCCCGCTTCCTCTACGGCATCGTGAAGCGCGCCCGCAAGTACTGGCTCGGCGTCACCACCATCACGCAGGACATCGACGACTTCGTGGAATCGCCCTTCGGCAAACCGATCATCACGAACTCCAGTTTGCAGATCCTCCTCAAGCAATCCCCCGCCACGGTCGACGCGCTCCAGAAGCTCTTCTACCTGACGGACGGCGAGAAGTACCTGCTGCTCAACTGCGGCGTGGGCCAGGGCATCCTCTTCGCCGAGCACAAGCACGTGGCCACCGAGATCATCGCCTCGCCCGAGGAAACGAAGCTCGTCACCACGAAGCCCGCGGAAGTCCGCGCCGCGGAGGACGCGGCGAAGAAAGACGCTTAAGCAGCCGGCGGCGTCTCCTCCACCACCTTCCAGCGGATTTCCGGTTTGAGTTTGCCGTCGACCGAGAAGCCCGCGGCTTTGCGGTGCCCGCCGCCCTGGAGCTTGCCCGCCATCGCGGCCACGTCGACGTCGTCGCGCAGCGTGCGCATGCTCCCCTTCACCTTGCCGTCGCGCTCGCTGAGGACCATCGAGAACTTCATGCCCGGCACGGCGTTCACGTAGTCGATCGCCCCGCCGAGGTCGCTGTAGTCTGCGCCCGTCGCGCGGAAGTCGCCTTCCGTCACGGCCGAAACCGCGCCGCCTTCGTCCGTCACGGTGATCTTCTCGAGCACGCGTCCCCACAGCCTCAGCGACGAGAGCGACGCTGTCCGGAACACCGCGTTCACGATCATCTGCTGCCGAGCGCCCGCGCGCAGGAGTCGGGCCACGGTGCGGTACACCTCCGCGGTCGTGTTGCTGTGCAGCAGGCCGCCCGTGTCGGTGTAGACGCCCGTGAGGAGGCACGTGGCGATGTCGTTGTCGATGGGCCACTTGAGCGCGTCCGCGAGCGACACGACGATCTCGCAGGTCGACGCCGCCGTCGGGACGATG
>CAZIQM010000085.1:0-2108 GCA_964541635.1 uncultured Candidatus Peribacteria bacterium
GCGGGCGATTTTGCGGAGGGCGGAGTTCGGCTTCTTCGGCGTCATCGTCGTGACCTTGAGGCACACTCCCCGCTTGAACGGGGCGCCCTTGGGCAATGCGACCGGGCGCATGTGGAGCGCGTTCCAGGTGTACTGGAGGGCCGGGGACTTGCTCTTGGAGCGCTTGTCCCGGCGGCGCCGGCGGATGAGCTGGTTGATGGTAGGCATAGTTCGAGGTGCGGGGATCCTACGGAAGGGAAGGGTTGAAGTAAAGGGCCAAAACGGGAAATTACGCGTCCCTGTGGTTCTCTTTCTCGGTACCGTCGACGTTGAAGCGGTTGCGGTAGACGTCGCCGGTGGGGATAAGGCGGCCGATGATGACGTTTTCCTTGAGACCCTTGAGGAGGTCGACCCGGCGGGTCGTGGCGGCGTCCACGAGGACGCGGATGGTCTCCTGGAAGGAGGCGCCGGACAGCCAGGACTCGGTGGCGAGGGCCGCGCGGGTGATGCCGAGCAGGAGCTGCTCGTAGGTCGCGGGCTTCGCCTTGCCCTTCGTCTTCTTGGCCAAGCGCTCGTTCTCGTAGTCGACTTCGCCCTTGTCCACGACTTCGCCCGGCAGGTACTCGGTGTCGCCGGCGTCGGTCATGCGGATCTTGGAGAACATCTTGCGGACGATGATCTCGAGGTGCTTGTCGTTGATGGTCTGGCCCTGCGAGGCGTAGATGTGCTGCACCTCCTGGATGACGTAGTGCTGCACGGCGTAGACGCCCTTCTTGGCGAGGAGATCCTGGAGGTTGAAGTGGCCCATGTTGATCGGATCGCCGACCTGGATCTTCGCGCCGGACTTCATGAGGATCGATTCGCGGCCGTCGAAGGCGTACTCCTTCTCGAGGAGGCCGACGTGGCGGACCTTGATGACGCCGTCGGCGATCTCGGTCACCTTGCCGGCGTAATCGGAGCGGAGCACGGATTTGTCGTACTTCGACTTGGCCAGGATCGTGCGCTCTTCGACGGTGTCGCCCTTGGAGACGATGCACTCGAAGCCGGGCTGCATGTGGTAGCTGTCCTCGCCGGATTCTTCTTCGCTCACCGTGACCGTCGTCTTGCCGCCGCTGTGGCTCACCTTCACGATTCCCGTGAGGTCGGAGAGTTGCGCGGACGTGCGCGGGTTGCGGGCTTCGAACAATTCCTCGACGCGGGTGAGACCCTGCGTGATGTCGGCTCCTTCGGCGACACCTCCCATGTGGAAGGTGCGCATGGTGAGCTGCGTGCCCGGTTCGCCGATGGACTGGGCGGCGATGATGCCGACCGGCGTGCCGATGCGGACCGTCTTGTTGTTGCCGAGGTCGCGGCCGTAGCACTTCACGCAGATGCCCTGGCGCGTCTTGCACGTCATGACGCTGCGGACGCCGATGGCTTCCACCGTGTGTTCGTTGAAGAGGTCGCAGAGGTCGGCGTCGATCTCCTGGTCGCGCTTCGCGAGCGTCTTGCCGTCGGCCTTCACGTCCTCGGCCAGGGTGCGGCCGAAGATGCGCGCTTCGAACTTCTCGCCGATCTTCTCGCTGTCGGCGCGCGTGATCATGTGCGACTTCTCGGTGCCGCAGTCTTCCTCGCGGATGACGGTGTCCTGCACGGCGTCGACGAGGCGGCGCGTGAGGTAACCGGCTTCGGCGGTCTTGAGGGCGGTGTCGGACTTACCCTTGCGTCCACCGTGCGTGGCGATGAAGAACTCGAGCACGGAGAAGCCCTGCTTGAGGTTCGATTTGATCGGGAGCTCGATGGTGCGGCCGGACGGGTTGGCGACCAAGCCCTTCATGGCGCCGAGCTGCGCGACCTGGCCCCAGTTACCGCGGGCGCCGGAGTCGATGACGTAGGTGATGTCGTTCTCCGGGACCTTGAGGAATTCCTGCACCATGAACTGCGAGACCTTGTTCTTCACTTCGGCCCACACGCGGATGGCGTGGACGTAGCGTTCGTCGGCGGTGATGAAGCCCCTCCAGAAGAAGTTGTTGATCTGCTTCACCTTCTCGTTGGCTTCGTCGACGAGCACGTCGTACTCCTTCGGCACGATGATGTCGGACGCGGCGATGGAGACGCCCGAGAGCGTGGCGTACTTGAAGCCGATGTCC
>CAZIQM010000086.1:0-2086 GCA_964541635.1 uncultured Candidatus Peribacteria bacterium
ATGCGTCTGACGGGCCAGTTCCCTCCGCATCTCTCTGGATAGGCGATGATGTGCGGAAATGCTAGCAAGATTCCGGCGTGAAGCAACTATACATTATTATATTAAATTGCAATTTTTTCTTAAATTAGTCAATCTACAACACGCTCATTGGGAAACCGGCAAACAACAACGAGGTGCCAACATGCGAATCACCAGTCTGCTCTCTCTGCTGATACTGGTCGGGGCCACTGCGGCCCAGGACCGAGTGAAGGACAAGTTCGAGCGGCTCGACGCCGCGACGTGGCTAGTGGAGCTCCCCGACGAGGGGAGCGGCGTCTCCATCGCCAAGAACGACAAGCAGAAGTGCCTGGCCCTGACGGGCCGCGCGCACATGTTCAACCACTCCACGAACGTCAAGATGTTGCTCGGGAAAATGCAAGTGGAGTGGAACTCGAGCGACGAGGAGGAGGCCGTCTTCCTGGTCCGATGCAACGGCCAGGTGCGAAACAACGAGGTCACCAACGCCGTCCGGGTTACGGTGACCGCCAAGACGGTGAAGGCCGAGCACGTCATCGACAAGAAGAGCAAGCCGATCGGCCAGGAACAAAAAGTGGATCTGCCGTCCGGGAAATGGCACCGTCTGGAAATCAAGGATGAACACTTCCAGGGCCAGAAATCCGAGCATGACGAATGGGTGCTGACCATCGTCATCAACGAAAAAGAGATCCTCAGCGAGAAGTACAAGCCCAAGGACGGCTTCGGCGAGCTGATCGGCTTCGCCGGGCCCAAGAAGGGCACGATGAGGCTCCGCAACTTCGACTGGCAGAAGCTGAACCCGACGCCGAAGAAAGACAAGTAGCCCTACCCGTTGCCGAACCCCCAATGAGCACAACCAGGCCCGCTTCTCTCGTGGAGAAGCTGGCCTGGTCATTGGTCGTACATCTCTCGCGCGATCCGATGCAAGAGTCCGTTTCCTGCGCTAGCATGAGCGCATGACGCGCATCCTGACCGGAAAATTCTGCTGTGCTGAACCTGTGGGCGCCGCAGGGGATTCCGAACTGGAGATGACGGACCTCCACCGCACGTTGCGGGAGACGGACGGCGTGGAAACTGTCAGCCAGACGGTCCGGTCGTATTGGGCAAATCAGATCATCACCGTGCGCGTGCGCGAGGATTGCGCCGGGCAGGTGCGGCGTCTCATGGCCGATCTCGGCATGAACGTCCTGGGGTGAATCTCAGCGCTTGCGCAGCACGATAAGCCCGTTCCACCAGGTGGGGTGGCGGTTACCGGACGTGCGGACATCAAGCAGCGTCTCGTATTCGCCGGGGTGTGCGGCGAGGAAATCCTCCGTCGCGCGGCGCGGCTCGTCCCAGTTGGTGTCGTCGACGAAGATGATGCACCCGGGCGCAAAATGGGGCTCGGCGAGGCGCAGGCCCTCAAGCTGATGCGCATACGCATGATCACCGTCGTAGAAGTAGACGCCGATCGGTCCGCGATGGACGCGCGCGAAGTAGTCGCGGTAGTCCAGGTCGTGGAACTGCTGGCGCTCGCTCGTTCTGTCGTTGAATTCGCGCAGGAATTCCTGACGCGGCCCGCCGAACTGCGAGAAGTTGTCGACGGCGATACAGGTTTTGCGCGGGTTGCCGCACGCGCCGCAGAAGAAGCTGAACCCGTACCACACTCCCACGTTCACGTATGCGTGCGCAGGATCCATGCGATGCACCGCCTCGTTGAGCAGGCAGCCGATGGCAATCGTCGACATGCGCGGCAGGATGCACAGCGGGCGGATCTGGCCACGGACATTCCGGCGGTCTCCCCGGACCCGCAGGTTGTACGCCTCGCGCCAGGCCTCGTGCCCGCGCTGCATCCAGATCGCTATCGCCTCCGGGATCCGCATCCGCGGCCGGATGAACCGGAAGGAGATCGACGCGATGAAGTCCTCGTAGCTCTGCATGGAGTAAGACGGATGGTAGCATGCGGTCGCTATGCGCCTCGTGACGATCAGCTGGGTCCGTAATGAAGCGGACATCATCGAGGCGTTCGTCCGGCACCACGCGCCGTTCGCGGACCGGATGATCATCATCGATAATGGAAGCACCGACGACA
>CAZIQM010000087.1:0-2024 GCA_964541635.1 uncultured Candidatus Peribacteria bacterium
TCGTGCGCCGCGCGGGCACTCCGAAAACCAGCGTGCTGCTCGACGGATTCCTATGGGTTGTCACGATGTCCGCCGTCGTCGCGTCGCTGTTCGGGCTCGCGGTGTATGTCTTCCAGCCGGTGAACCGCTTCGTGGGAACCTTCCTCGATTGGCGCTTCCATACCGACTACTGGCCCAACGCCTGGGCGGAGTTCGTGTTGCTGGCGTGGCCGTTGGCCGCGCTCCTCGCGACCCGCGAGGTGGAACCGTTCCGCCGCAAGCTGTGCACGTTCGTCATCGGCGTGCTCGTGGGAACGCTCTTCCTTAGCTACTCGCGCGGCGCCTTCATTTCGTTCGCGGGCCAGCTCGCGTGCGGCGCGGCCGTGTGGGGCGGATTGCTCCTGCGCGACGTGCGCGTGGGGAAGGTCGCCGCGAAGGCCTGGAAAGGCTTCGCCGTCCAAACGGGCGCCGCCCTCGCCATCGCGCTCGTCCTCTTCGCCGGGGCCAACGCGCTGCGGGGCACGCGGTACGACGTGCAATCCGTGGGCGACAAGATTGCGTTCCAGGCCGCGGAAGGGACGTCGTCCATCGACGAACGCGCGCAGTTCTGGGAACAGTCGATGAAGCTCTCGGGCGAACGCCCGCTCTTCGGGTACGGCCCGTACAGCTTCCGGTTCGCCCAGCCGCACCTGATGGCGGACGTCTTCGCGACGTCGGACCATCCCCACAACGTCTTCCTCAAATACGCGGCCGAACGCGGCTGGCCCGCGGCGCTCGCGTTCACGGCGTTCCTCCTCTACGTCATCGGCCTCTCGATCCGGCACCTGTTCCTCGACCGCAAGAACGATTGGTCGCTCGGGAACGACGCGCGCACCGTCGCGTTGCTCCTCGGGGTGCTCGGGGTGCTGGCCCACAACCTCATCGACTACAACCTCCAGTTCGTGGGCATCGCGTTGCCGTTCTGGATCGCGCTGGCGCTCCTCTCGACCCACCTCGCCGAGAAGCGGCCGGTCAGCAGGGCCTCGTTCTCGCACTGGCGCATCGCCCGTTCGTTCTCCCGCGTCGAAGGCCAGCTCCTCGCACTCCTGTTCCTCGTCGTCGCCTGGGAAGGCGCGTTCCTCGTCGTGTCGTCCCTCGGCCGCCGTGCGGAGGCCCAGGGCGATGACCGCGCGGCGCTGGGTTGGTACGAGAAAGCCGCCCCGGAGTGGTTCAGCCGCGACCTCCTCCTCTCGCGCGCGCGGTTGCTCGAAGGCCAGGGGCTCCTGGACGACGCCGATACCGTGCTGGCCGAATCGCTCTCCGAAAACTCCGTCGATGCCCGCGCGTGGCGCATTCGTGCCGAGCTGGCGTCCCGCAGGGGGCAGCCGGAGCTGGCGTACGCCTACGCGTCCCACGCTTACGAACTCGGCCGCTACGGCGACATCGGCATCCTGCGGGTCCTGATCGACACGGGCTTGCAGCTGGAGAAGGTCCCCGGCTTGCCCGCCGACAAAAAGCCGGACATCCGGTCGAGGAAGGAAGAGTTCGACACCCTCTTCAAGGCTTACGCGGACGCCATCCAGGCGAATACGCACTACATCGCGCTGGGGGAAAGCGTCGAAGAGCTGCAAACCGTGGCCGGCCAACTGGCCGCGCTCTTCCCGACGGATGCCAAGCGCTACCGGCAGATCGCCGCGGACGCGGTGAAGCACGCGGAGGCCGAGCGGGCCATATCTGCCGCTCGCCCGGTGGGTTTGCTGTGGTAAGGCTTTTACGGCATCTATAAGCCTAAATGACGGTGTTTTTGTGAAACTTTTTTCGTAAGATTCAGATCGGTCGATCCGGCGATTTTCAGAATTTTGGCCCTATAAGCCCCATACGATGGTCAATAGCGGCTTTTGTACATACAAAAGCGCCTCATCGTCCTGCTCCCTGGTCCTCGTTCCCCGATGAGTAGTGGTGGTCGCCCCCCGGTAGGGGCGTCGGTAGCTTCTTTCGCTAGCTCCTTCCTGGATCCTCTTAGTGGATCGTCGGGAGGCTGATCACCATGCTCAGCGAGAGGATGG
>CAZIQM010000088.1:0-1948 GCA_964541635.1 uncultured Candidatus Peribacteria bacterium
GAAAAGGGCCTGCGCATCCCGCCCGCGATCGCCCCGATCCAAGTGGTGATCGTGACGATCTACAAGACAGACGACGAGAAGGCTGCGGTGCTCGCCGCGGCGAAGGAGTTGTCCGCGTCGTTCGACGACATCCGCGTGAAGATCGACGACCGTGAGGAAAAATCCCCGGGCTTCAAGTTCGCGGAATGGGAAGTGAAAGGCGTGCCCGTGCGCGTCGAGCTCGGCCCGAAGGACCTCGAGAAGCAGCAAGCCACGATCGTCCGGCGCGACACGTCGGAGAAGGACGCGATCCCGCTGGCGCAGGTGAACGGCGTGTCGATGCGCATGCTCCTCCAGAAGATCCAGGAAAACATGCTCCACCAGGCGGAGGAATTCCTGAAGTCGCACACGCACGAAGCCGCGACGTACGAGGAGCTGAAGACGATCATCGAGGGCGACGCCGGCGGCATGGTCTGGGCGCCGTGGGACGGCGACACCGCGACGGCCATGAAGATCCAGGACGAGCTCAAGGCCTCGATCCGCCTCCTGGGCGACGCGTCCAAAGCCGGAGGCAAGAAGGACGTCGTCTCGGGCAAAGACGCGACGGAATGGGCACTCTATGCGAAATCGTACTGACGCACGCGGAACCGACCCTGGCGACGAATCGCCGGGGTCGGGGGTTTCCGGTGTCCTTTTTCACGTCGCACGCTTGCCCATGAGTGCACGCACGCGGCGCAGGTCCTCGAAGGAGTACGAAAAGAACTGGGCGATCATGGCTCGATGCGTGGTGAACGCGATCTCGCCGGAGGGCATGTTCCTCCAATGGTGGAACTCCGACGCTTCCTTGTTCGGCACGAAGGCCGAGCGAACGACGTCGAGCCGGACCGGGGGCGTGAGCCAGAACGTCATTTGGACGTTGGGTTCATGCGCGTAGGCCGAGCCGAACAACACGAGGTCGTCCGGATCGAACCGGACGCGTACTTCTTCGAAGAGCTCCCGGGCGGCGGCGTCTTGCGAACGCTCGCCGGAGTGTTGCCACCCGGCGGGAAGGGCGAGAAGTCCGTACCCGGGCTCGTCGGGATCCGCGCGCGTGATACCCAGGAGCCCGACGTCTTCGGGGCCTTCCCGGAACACCGGCACGAGCGCGACCGCGGCCGGCCCGGGATTGGCGTAGTGCACCGTGCGGCACTGCGTGCACCACACGTGCGGACCGGTTTCGTACAACACGAGCAAGCCGGCGCAAAACGAACAGAACTTTTTCGGACGCATGTTTCTTCTCCTGCGAACGAGGGACGTGATGTGAAAGATGGGACCGGAACGCGGATACTATGAAATAGTATGCATGATGATGCAACTATTCGGTTTTCTGCTATTCTGCGCCGCGATGGCCCCCTTCCCCGTCCTCAAGATCCGACCCGGCGCGGACGTCCACCTGCGTAACCGCCACCACTCGATTTACCAATCGGCCGTCCTCCAGGCGCCGACGGCCCCGGACGGCGCGATCGTCCGCGTGGTCGCGAGCGACGGCTCGTTCCTGTGCTACGCGACGTATAACGCGAAGGCGTTCATCTGCGGACGCGCGGTCGCGTTCAAGGACGGCGAACCGATGTCGCAGATCAAAACGGCGATGCAACGTTCCGTGGAATTGCGCGGCATGTTTTTCCCGGAAGGCGGCACCAACGCGTACCGCCTCATCAACGCCGAGGGCGACGGCCTCCCCGGCCTCGTGGTCGATAGGTACGACCGCACCCTCGTGGTGCAGTTCACGACGCTCGGCATGGACGTCCTGCGCGACTGGGTGGTGAAGACGCTCATGGACATCTGCGACTGCGACCGGATGTTCGAAAAATCCTCGGGCTCCTCGCGCGCCAAGGAAGGCCTCGAACCGCGCGAAGGCTGGCTCCGCGGCGAGGGCCCGACGTCGATCCCGGTGATCGAAAACGGGCTGAAATTCGAGATCGAACTGGCC
>CAZIQM010000089.1:0-228 GCA_964541635.1 uncultured Candidatus Peribacteria bacterium
CGCGTACGAGACCATGGAGCCTGCGGCGCTACCGCGTCCGGGTCCCACCGTGATGCCGCGCCTGCGGGCTTCGGCCATGAAGTCCTGGACGATGAGGAAGTAGCCGGCGAACCCGACCTGAATGATGATTCCGAGTTCGTACTCCAAACGCTCGCGGTATCCGGCGGGGTTTTCCGGGTAGACGCGCTTGAATCCATCGTCCGCGAGCTTCCGCAGGTACGACTCCTC
>CAZIQM010000089.1:238-1611 GCA_964541635.1 uncultured Candidatus Peribacteria bacterium
GGTGACGTCGCAGCGGTCCGCGATGATGCGCGTGTTCTCCAGGGCTTCGGGCACGTGCGCGAAGGCCTTCTCCAGTTCATCGAACGGACGCATGGAGAAATCAGAGTCACGCATCGAGAACCGTCCCGGGTCGGCGACGTTCGCGCCCTTTTGAATGCAGAGCAAAATGTCGTGTGCTTCCGCGTCGTCTTTCCGGCAGTAGTGGCTGTTGCATGTGGCGACCACAGGCACGCCCCATTCCTTGCCGTAACGGATCAGTTGTTGGTTCACTTCCCCTTGGCCCGATACGCCGGGCAGGTCCATGAGTTCGTAGTAGACGTTCTCTTTGCCGAACCATTTCCAGTACCGTTCGGTCAGTTCCTTGATGCGATCTTCGTCCTCGAGCAGCGCCGCTTGGCCGATGGCGCCCGTGATGGGCCCCGTGAGGCAGATGATTCCTTTGCCGTACGTAGTGAGGAGTTCGTCGTCGACGCGCGGCTTGTAATACATGCCGTCCATCGCGCTGAGCGTCGCAAGCTGGAGGATGTTTTTGTATCCCTCGTTGTTCGCGGCGAGCAGGGTGAGGGGATAGCTCTTGGTGTCCGTTCCGCTTTCGCGGTCGTGCCGCGTGCGCGCCGCGACGTAGGCTTCGAGGCCGATGATCGGCTTTAAACCATGCTTCGTTGCGTATTGGTAAAACTCGACGAGGCCGTAGATGTAGCCCTTGTCGGCCAGGCCGACCGCCGTATGTCCCAACTCCTTCGCGCGCAGCACGACTTCCTCCGGGCTCGGGAGGGCTTCCAGCAACGAATACGTGCTGTGGTTATGCAGGTGGACGAAGTCTTCAGGTTTCATGGGTTATTGAGCATAGGACAAAGCCGCGGCGTAGCGGAAGCGAAGCCGGGCGAAATCCTCGAGTTTCACCCCCGTAGTATAGCGTGTTATGACGGATTCCTTCCCTTGATTACGGCAGATTTTGCCGGCATTGGTCGGAGAGTTCGACACCGTCCACCTGAATGCACGCCGCCGTTGCGCACTTCTTCCATCGGGGGCTGTTTTCGGAATCCTGGAGGAATTCCCCGTTTGTGTAGGGGAAACATTCGTCGGCGAGGCTGATGCGGATGAGCTGTTCGAGCGATCGTTGGCACGGTCGGAAGGCACACGTGCGACGCAGGAAGTACGCGAGATCGACGACGAAGGCGCGAACGCCGCTTGGCTTGCTCGCAAGACGGGATAGTTCGCCGATCGCTGCGCGCATGTCGCTCAACGATTCTGCTATTTCAAGCTGTGCGTCGGTCGCCTCGGGGAAGATCGATGCTTCGTTTCGGCCTTGGATGCCGCTGACGGACCGGAAATAAATGCGCAATCCCGTTCGCGCGGACGTCATGAGTGGA
>CAZIQM010000090.1:0-1609 GCA_964541635.1 uncultured Candidatus Peribacteria bacterium
CCGGGGCGCGAGGATAAGGAGAACATCGAGACCGGTTCGCGCGCCGCGCTCGCGGGCGGCGTCACGTCCATCGTTGCGATGCCGAACACGAATCCCGTCGCGGACAACCAGTCCGTCATCGGGTTCGTCCTGAAGCGTGCAGAGGAAGCTGGATTCGTGAACGTGTATCCGACCGGTACCATCACGAAGGGCCGCGAAGGCGCCGAGCTTGCCGAGATGCGCGATCTGAAACTCGCGGGCGCCATCGCGATGAGCGACGACGGGAGCGACGTGCGCGACCGCGGCCTGCTCTATAAGGCGATGGAGTACGCGAAGACGCACGACCTTCTCCTCATGTCGCACGGCGAGAACCTTTCGGTGGATGACGGCGGCGCCATGCATGAAGGGAAGGTCTCGACCGAACTCGGCCTCGCCGGAATTTCCGACCTTACCGAGGACCTTGCCGTGCGCGCGAACATCATGATTGCGGCACGCACCGGCGCGCGCCTCCATATGGCGCATCTTTCCACCAAGGATGCAGTGCAGGCGCTTCGCGAAGCGAAACAAAGCGGTGCGACACATATCACCGGAGAAGTCGCCGTTCAGCATATTGCGCTTACCGACGAGGAGTGCCGCGGATACAACACGAATGCGAAGATGTATCCGCCGCTTCGTTCCCGGGACCATGTCGACGCAGTAATCAAGGCGTTACAAGACGGGACCATTGACGCGCTCGCCACCGACCACGCGCCGCACACTGAGCCGGAGAAGCTCCGTCCGTTCGTAGACGCGGAGCGCGGCACCGTCGGGCTCGAGACGAGTTTCGCGGTCATGCATACGTATCTCGTTGAAGCAGGACACCTCTCACTTTCGGAAGGCATCGCGCTCATGACGCACAAGCCGGCGGCTATTATTCGCGTGAAGAAAGGAACCCTTTCCGTAGGAAGCGATGCGGACATCGCGATATTCGATACCAAGAAAAAATGGATCGTCGACCCTGCAACCTTCCAGTCGAAGGGAAAAAACTCGGTATTCGCCGGCAAGGAACTTACGGGCAAAGCCGTACATGCGGTTGTGGGCGGCGTCGTGAAGATGCAAGACGGCGTCATACTATAGAGGCATGTTGCACGCCCCTTTCTACGACCCGCTCAAAAGCTACGAGGAAAACTACGAGAAGGGACCGTTCGCGGCGTTTGCTGACGACGATGTGGTCGAGCAGAAAGGGGAGCCCGAGCACGATTTTCACGGACACAAGGTATATCTGCCGCTTGGTATACCTGCCGGCCCGCTCCTCAACAGCGCATTCTGTGCGGCTGCATTTCGGAAGGGATTCGACATTGCGGTCTATAAGACGGTGCGGAGCGGCGTATTTCCCTGCCACCCGTTCCCGAACGTGCTCGCGATACACCCTGACGGCGACCTCGACGAAGCAAAACTTGCGAAGCCCGTTATTGCAGACGCTACCTACTCCGAACCGCTTTCCATCACGAATTCGTTCGGCGTACCGTCGAAAGAACCGGCGGTGTGGCAGGAAGACGTGAAGAAAGCTGTTGCCGCAGCAGGGAAGGGTCAGGTACTCGTGCTTTCCTTCATGGGTACGGTGCGCGAAGGGCAGACGCCGGACGAATTC
>CAZIQM010000091.1:0-1605 GCA_964541635.1 uncultured Candidatus Peribacteria bacterium
TAGCGGATTTTCGCTCCGACGGAAGGGGCCGGATCGCCAATCCGGAGGCCTATTTAGACCGACCGGACACGTTGAACCGCCCCTTCATCGCCAGGGGCAGGTTCACGAACGAGAAATCGACCGTTTGGCCGGCCGGGACCGTGCAGTGGGCGACCGGGCTGACGGTCTGCCAGTCGCCGACGGCGTTGCACCAGACGACGACATCGAACGGGTTGCTGTTGCGGGTCCGGAGGGCGCTGGTGCCCTTCGGAATCAGAACGTAGGGCAGCTCGCCCTGGTTCTGGATGAACTCGGGCAGGGGGGTGGTCTCGTCGATGATCTGGAACTCGAGCTTGCCATCGTTGCTCTTCATGGCTTGTGGCCCTTTCACTGTGAGACTGATCGTGTCACTCCGTCGACGCGCCGACCGTGATCGGGACGGCGACGGAGTGGGTGGTATTCCCGACGATGCCAATGAGCCGTCCTCCAGACGGATCTGGAGCTGCGCATAGTTCAATAAAAGACATGTTAAGTCAACTATGCTATCCTCTCTTTCACATGCTTTCGATTGTCGCGACACCCATCGGGAACCTCGGGGATATCACGCTGCGCGCGATCGAGACGCTCAAAGCCTGCGACGCCATTGTCTGTGAAGACACGCGCGTCACGGGCAACCTGCTCAAGCAGCTTCAGATCGAGAAGAAAGAACTCGTCAGCATGCACGGCTACACCGATGCCTCCAAAGCCACGTGGATCGTCGAGCGCCTGACGCGCGGCGAGAAGATCGTGCTCGTCAGCGACGCCGGCACGCCCGGCATCAGCGATCCAGGATACGTCGTCGTCTCCAAGGCCGTCGAAGCCGGCGTGAAGATCGAAGTGCTCCCCGGACCGTCGGCGTTCCTCGCGGCACTCAGCGGGAGCGGCCTGCCGATCCACGAATTCACATACCTCGGATTCCTGCCGCTCAAGAAAGGACGCAAGACGCTGCTGGAGTCGCTGAAGGATGAAGAGCGCACGGTGGTTTTCTACGAATCCGTCCACCGCATCGCGCGCACGCTGGAGGATCTCGCCGCCGCTCTCGCGTCCCAGCCGGAGCGCAAAGTGGTGATCGGCCGCGAGCTCACCAAGATGCACGAAGAGTTCATCCGCACGACCGTCGCAGGGCTTCCGGAGGTGGCAAAGACCATCATGCAGAAAGGCGAATTTGTTGTCGTTGTCGGCAATTAGCAGGGAATATGGTATAATCAACATATGAGTGTACTCGATGCATACAAAGGCTATTTCCTGGATACGCCGCGCACGCGCGAGGAGGTACTGGGCCCCGAGGGACGCCCCTCACTCGCAGAAGGAGGCCTGCTCATTCCCCCGGGACCGACGGAGACAGGACCGAGGACAACCCGCCAGGCCATCCAGGCTGTGCTCGATAACCGGGTGGGACCGCTGTTGCCAATTGATGAGCTGACCATCGTCAACGCACTCAACGAACGAGCGGAGGATCTCCTGAGGCGGCTGCGCGCGGAAGGCAGAGCCGACTACATCGGACTCCTCGCCGAAATGGGCGCGACGGAAGAGGAACTGTCCGACGAAGACGCCATTGCTTTCATCACCGGACACATGTTCGAGGCG
>CAZIQM010000092.1:0-1551 GCA_964541635.1 uncultured Candidatus Peribacteria bacterium
AACGATCGGGGGCGGAAGGCTCGAATCGATCCCGGTCCGGCGCGGGCGCACAGTTTTCCAATGATTGGAAAATCCGGCCGGATTTTTTCCAAGGGTTGGACGCGCCCGCCTCAGGCGGGATCTCAGGAGTCGTTCTTCACCGCAATGTCCATCGCCGGGAGGCGGATGACCACGGTTGTACCCTTGCCGGGTGTGCTGTGCATCTCGATCTGGCCTTTGTGGTCTTCGATGATGCGCTTGGTGATGAACAGGCCGAGGCCGGTGCCCTTGCCGTTGGTCTTGGTCGTGAAGTAGGGATCAAAAACTTTCTTCAGGGTCTCGGGGTCGATGCCCTGGCCGTTGTCCACCACGCGCAGCGTGACGACATCGTCTTCGCGCGAACAGGTCACGCGGATGGCGCCCTGGCGCTCAGGCAAGGCGTCGATCGCATTGCCGATCACGTTCTGGATCGTGCGCGAGAGCTGGATGCCGTCGCCGAGGACAATGATATCTTCGCCGACGACATCGAGTTCGAGTTGCGCTTCCTTTTCGGCTGCGATCGGGATGCAACCCTTGACGATGTCGCCGAGCATTTCGGAAATGCAGACAGGCTGGAGGTCGCGCTCGTTCTTGCGGCCGAGGTTCTGCCAGACCTCGATCAGGTCGCGGCAGCGCAGCGCGCTTTTTTCGATGACGTCGACGTACTCGAAGGTGGATTGCATCGGGCCGGCGATGGTGTCCTTCGAGCGCTTCAGGTCGTCGGCCAGGATCTGCACATAACCGAGGACGACGGTGAGCGGGTTGCGAAGGTCGTGGACGAGTTCCTGCGAAGCCTGGCCGAGCGAGGCCATGCGTTCCTTGTTGGAGAGTTCGCCGAGCAGGCGCCGGTTCAGGTCCTGGAGTTCCTTGTCCGCGCTGGCGCGCTTGCGGTTGAGGCGCGTGCGCTGGACATTGAGGCGGATGATGTCCTCCATTTCCTTCACTTCAAAAGGTTTCCTGAGGTAATCGTTCGCGCCGAGCCGGATCGCATCGCGCGCGGTCTCGAGCGCGCTGTAGCCGGTCAGCATGATGACGGAGACGTTCGTGTCGATCTTGCGGATTTCGCGAAGCCCCTCGATGCCGTTCATGCCCGGCATACGAATGTCCATGACGACCGTCTCGGGCTGGTACTGCGTCAGCAGCTCGAGTCCGCGCGCCACGGAGTCCGCGCAAAGGACCTCGTAGTCCCGTTTGAGCAGGATACGCAGGCTCTCCCTCGGACCTATCTCGTCGTCGATGACGAGGATCTTTGGCAATTCAGCGCTCATGATCATTGTCCGTCTCCCCTCGTGCCATTAGTACGTCTGACCGTACGAAATTCCGAACAGGTGCGACTCAAAGTCGTAGTCGCCGTTGTAAGCCGGGTTCTCGTTGTCCGAGATCGTCCGCCCGTTGAAAATTCCTATGGCGTACGCGAGGTCAATCTTCCTTCCGTCCTTCTCGTAGCCCAGCCCGACGGAGACCACCGACTGGTCCTCCTCGGCCACCGAAGGCGTCAAGGTCTGGTCGGGCACCGGGGACGGTAAGTACATA
>CAZIQM010000093.1:0-1548 GCA_964541635.1 uncultured Candidatus Peribacteria bacterium
AGCGTGCCGTAGCCGGGATTGCCCGGGTGGTGATCGATGTTCACCGTCGGGACCGTGCCGTCGTACAACTGCGGATGCGTGAGGTGCATCATCGTCATCTTCGACTCGGCGCAGTCGACGATGACCGCTGCGTCGCCCGGTTGGATCGCCGGAGGACCTTGCATGCGCGCGACGGCGGAGAGGAAGGCGAACGTATCGGGGCACGGATCGACGCAGTGCATCGACACCGGCACATTCGGGAACCGCTGCTCCAGCAGGAGCGCCATGCCCGTGAGGGAACCGATGGCGTCGCCGTCGGGCCCCCGGTGGCAGATGACGAGCAAGCGCTTCGCCTCCGAGAGGAGTTTTTCCACTGCCTGTGCGTCGCTGGCGGCGATTGCCATAAAGGGGAGAATCATACGAACGAAACGCATTCCGGACAAAGAGACAGGGTTGCGAGATATCCACAACTGACATTCGGCACCATGGCAACGTTGTGGGGTACACTGCGCGCATGGAGAAGAAGTCGATCGTCTTCTGCGGCACGCCGGACTTCGCCGTCCCGAGCCTCCGCGCGCTCGTCGAGAGCGGGCTCTTCGACGTGCGGCTCGTCATCTCGCAACCCGACAGGCCCGTCGGCCGGAGCGGACGGGTCATTCCCACCGCGGTGAAGAAAGCGGCGATCGACCTGGGACTCGAAACATGGCAGCCGGAAAAACTCAACAAGCAGATCGAAGAAGAGAATTACAAGATGGGCGAACGGCCGGACTTCCTCGTCGTCGTCGCGTACGGGCAACTGCTGTCGTCGAAGGTCTTGGAATGGCCCACGATCGCGCCCATCAACGTCCACGGTTCGCTGCTCCCCCGCTGGCGCGGCGCGTCGCCCATCGAGCACGCCGTGCTCCACGGCGATACGGAAACCGGCATCGCCGTGCAACGCATGGTGAAGGAGCTCGACGCGGGGCCGATCCTCGGCGTCGCGAAGACCCCCATCGGCGAACGCGAGACGGCGCTGCAGCTGCGCGAACGCCTCGCGCCGATGGGCGCGGCCCTCCTCGTGGACGTGCTCTCGAAGCCGCTCGTGGAAACGCCCCAGCCGACGGACGGCGTCACCGTCTGCCGCAAGCTCTCGCGCGACGACGGCAAGGCCGACCTCGGGGCGATGGACGCGGCGACGATCGACCGCATGGCGCGGGCGCTCTACCCGTGGCCGGGCGTGACGGCCACCGTGAAGGGGCGCGAGCTCAAGATCCTGGAAACAGCGACGGAAGCGACCGGGAGTTCGACGCCCGTCGACTGCGCGAAGGGCACGACGCTGCATCTCGTGACGGTGCAGGAAGCGGGCAAGAAAGCGATGAGCGGCGCGGAGTGGGCGCGGGGCGTGCGCTAAAAAGCCGCCCTTCGACAAGCTCAGGGTGACAGTTTAGCTTTGAGAGAAAATCTCAGAGACGCGTCTTCATTTCGTTCAAGGCCTCGATGAACTTATCGAGATCTTCGGAGTCGAACATGATCGTCGTCTTCTGGCCGCCGCGGGACTTCTCGCTGATCTTGAAGAACTTGCCGTTCCCC
>CAZIQM010000094.1:0-1525 GCA_964541635.1 uncultured Candidatus Peribacteria bacterium
AAACAAAGAAAAATAAGGAAAAAAATATGGCAGTACAAGATCCTTCGAAAATTAGAAATATCGCGATCATCGCGCACGTTGACCATGGTAAAACTACTTTGGTGGATCACTTAATTAAACAAGCAGGAACCTTCCGCGAAAACGAACAAGTCAATGATCGTTTGATGGACTCGATGGATCTAGAAAAAGAACGTGGAATCACTATCGCAGCAAAAAATGCTTCATTCATTTACAAAGATATTAAAATCAATATCGTCGATACTCCGGGACATAGTGATTTCGGCGGAGAAGTTGAGCGTATTTTAAATATGGTCGATGGTTGTATTTTACTTTGTGATGCTTCCGAAGGACCGTTGCCACAAACTCGTTTCGTTTTGAAAAAAGCTTTAGAGCAAAATTTAAAAGTCATTGTTTGTATCAATAAAATCGATCGTCCCGATGCTCGTATTCAAGAAGTGCATAACGAAGTTTTCGATTTATTTATCGACTTGGATGCCACCGAAGAACAAGCGGATTTCACAACTGTGTATGCCATTGCTCGTGAAGGTATGGCGACAGATGATCCTGCGGTGAACACAGGTAACTTAAAAGCTTTGTATGAAAAAATTGTGACGCTAGTTCCTCCTCCTAAAATTAATCAAGGTGAGCCTTTATCAATTTTAGTTTCGAATTTATCTTACAGCAGTTTCGTGGGTCGTTTAGGTATCGGTCGCGTGCGTTCTGGCGGAGTTAAAGTCGGTGACCAAGTTTTATTAAGTACTGAAAAAGGTAACAAGCCTTTCAAAGTCAGTGCTTTATATCAATATCACGTCAATCAACCGATCCAAGTTCAGGAAATCGGCGCTGGTGACATCGCTATCGTTGCCGGAGCTGAAGAATTTAATATCGGTGACACTATTACATCTGTTGCTGATCCAAAAATTCAACCACGAATTAAAGTGGAAGAGCCTACAGTGGGAATGATTTTTTCAGTGAATGATGGACCTTTCGGTGGTCGCGACGGTAAGCAAGTAACAAGCCGTAAGATCATTGAGCGTTTGGAAAAAGAATTACTTCACAACGTTGCGATCCGCGTAGAAAAAACCGATAGCAATGAAGCTTTCAAAGTGATCGGTCGTGGTGAATTGCAGTTAGCCGTATTGATCGAACAGATGCGCCGTGAAGGTTTCGAATTATGCGTCAGTAAGCCACAAGTTATCATGAGAAAAGAAGGTGATCGTTTGTTGGAACCATTCGAGCACGCGACGATCGATATCGAAGATCAATTCACAGGTGTTGTAACAGAGAAAATGGGTATCCGAAAAGGTGTGATGACCAACATGGTCAGCAAAGGCACTGGCAGAACTCGTTTGGAATTCCGTATTCCTGCACGTGGTTTGATTGGTTACCGTTCAGAGTTTTTGACAGATACTCGCGGAACTGGATTATTGAATACTCAATATGATGGTTAGGATGATTACCGTGGAGATATCACATCGCGAATGAATGGGGCGATGATTTCAGATCGTCAGGGATCGGCAACGGC
>CAZIQM010000095.1:0-1521 GCA_964541635.1 uncultured Candidatus Peribacteria bacterium
GACGAAAGAATATTCCATGATATTTTGGTTGTTTTTCCTGATTCGTAATTCCTAATTCATACTTCTTCGCTTCCACTGCAATATCTTTTGGATGCGACAACACGTCTTCTTAGCGTACGCTGATCTCCGTACCTTCCGCCCACCGCATGTTTCCCTCGTCCCTCGACGGAGTCTTCCAGAACATCAACCTTCCGTACGGACTATCGTTGCCGGTAGGCGTCTGCGCACTGCTCGCGATCGTCGCGCTCGCAGGCATCATTCGGGGTGGAAACGCATGGGACGTCGCCTACGCGACGTACTGCTACTTCGCGCAAGCGGTCGGCATCATCCTTATCGCAACGGGCAGCATCCCCGTGCTCCTTGCGGTGCTCTCCGGCCAACTCCTCGAGAACGATGCCTACATTGGACTCCTGTTCGTCTTCGCGCTCGGCGGCATTCTGTTTCTGTGGCACGACGCGAAACTGCGACACGTCGATGCCGCATCAAAAGCCGTTCCGGGCGCATTGTTCTTCTTCACCTGGAAACTCATCGGCCTCCTGGTGACGTCATACGCGCTCCTGACGCTCGTCCTCGTCACGGTGCTGTACGCGGGTGATACGGGAGCGACGTTCCCTGCAAATCACGTCTTCGTCCTGCTCACGATGCTGGCGTTCGGCCTTGGCCTTGGTTGGTTCACGCAAGTCGGACGCACTCACCGCCCGGCCTTCGGCGCCCGCCCGATGCTCCCCATCACTCCGTCCATGGCTCTGAAAGCCAAGAAGCCGACGGTGAAGAAAACGGCGAAGAAGCGCAAAAAATAAGCATTTTTCCGAGAATCTCCCTTCAAAGAAAAACGGCCGCTTTTGGCTTGCAATGACGTGAAGTCAACCGCACAATACTGGCCCTTGTGGCAGTCCATTCGGGCGCTACGACCACATTCCCCCCACTCCCATGTCCGAGAAATCCTCGAACAAACCCAGCCACGAACGCGGCCACTCCGGCCTCGGTATGCGCGGCAAGAAGTACACGACCGCGAAGGCCAAGATCACGAAGCAAAGCTACCCGGTCGCGGAAGCGACGGAGCTTCTGACGCAGGTGTCCACCGCCTCGTACGACGCCACGGCCGAAGTGCACGTGCGCATTAATGCCGACACCACGCAGGCCGACCAGTTGGTCCGCACGACCGTCTCGTTGCCGCACGGCACGGGAAAGTCCGTCCGCATCGCAGCGTTCGTTCCCGAGGAAATGGAATCCGACGCTAAAAAAGCGGGCGCCGACGTCGTCGGACTCGAAGAGCTCGTGAAGAAGATCGAAGGCGGTGACATCGATTTCGACGTCGCTGTCGCGGTTCCGGCGGTCATGAAAAACCTTGGAAAGATCGCCAAAGTTCTTGGTCAAAAAGGCCTGATGCCGAACCCGAAAGCGGGCACGGTGACAGATAACATCGCCAAGACGATCGCCGAGCTCAAGAAGGGCCGCATCGAATGCAAGATGGACAAAGCCGGTATCATCCACGTGCCGTTCGGCAAGATCTCGTTCGGC
>CAZIQM010000096.1:0-1512 GCA_964541635.1 uncultured Candidatus Peribacteria bacterium
CCGCGACCGGCGCGCGGCCGGTTTCGCCCGGTATCCGGCCGGGCTCGTCAGGCGGATTTCGTCAGTCGATCGCGAAGCTCCTCACGACTCGGCGGCCGTGGACGTGGCGCGGTACTCAGTCACGCGATACACCGGTAATGCGCAGTCTCATCGTCGGCACGCGAGCACGCTGCCACGCGTGGCGCGAGCCAGCATGCGGGCAAGGGCACGTTCGGTTTCGTGGCGGTAACGCTCGGATCGGGTGGGTTTGGGATGACGTTTCATGGTGAGGCTCCTGTCGTCGCGCGGGATGGCGCGGGGGTGGGGGTTACTTGCGATCCAGTGCGGCGCGGGCGGTGTCCCGGTACGCGCGATCATCGGCCAAGCCGGCACGGATCGTTTCGAGCGCCTCCCTGAGCCGCGCGATTTCCGCGTTGGCGCGACCGGTGTCGAAACCCTCGTGGTAGGCGGATTGCTCGCGCGTGGTAAATCCGGAATGGGGCGGTCTACGGTTTCGGCCGTGGAATCCGTCGTCGTATCCGAGGGTGCGCCACTCACCAGGTCGTTCCGTGTGTTTGGACGGGCGGGGACGGTTCACGGTCATTCTCCCTTGGCGCCGATCGCGGCGCGGGCGCGATCGTGTGCCTCAAATACGGCGTTCACGTTCTGGCACCGGGAGTCGTGCGGCAAGAGCGCGACACACACACTCTCCAGCGCCGCTTCGAGCTCGGCAACGCGGGTGCGGAGGGTTGCATTGACGTTCACGGCGCCCACGCACCCGTATTCCGCAGCATACCGTTCGAGGTCCGCGAGAAGCTCCGCGCGAGTCGCATACTGCGGACCCACGTCGCGATCATCGGCATCGACGAATCGCCATACCCCTGGGAACGGCTGGTGAAATCGAATCTCGTCGAAGCGCGTTTTCGTGGCCATTGTTTCTCCTCTCATCGCGGCATGCGCCGCATGGGTCTGGCGCCGGGATGGGCGCGTCTGTCGAGGTCAGGTCAGAGTGATGCGGTCCGCGATCAGCACGTGGCCACGGGGCTCTTGGCGCGTCCCGGTCAGGCCGCGCACCTGGAATGTGCCGTCGGCCATCTGGACCGCGTACTCGTCGCGCGTGGACAGCGCGCGATCCATCGGCCCGTGCGCACGAAAGCCGGCGTACAGGACGGCACGCACGATCGCGCGCTGGATGCCTTTCTGGCTCTTGGCGGTGGTGGTCCCGAGGGTCTTTCCGGCTCGCGTGATCTTAGTGGTCATCGTCTCTCCTTCATCGCGGCATGCGCCGCGTGTGTTCGTGGGTAGCGCCTCACGCGAGGCGCCTCAAGTTGTACGCCTTGACGGCGCTCATGCGGGTAGCGTCACGCCGGTGGAGTGGTCGCTTGTGAATGATTCCGTTCGTCAGAAAGTTCCCATCGAATCGGTAGAAGTCGAGGCTCGGAACCGGGATGCGAGCTTCCGCACATGCCTCGATGATCTCGGCGACGGTAGCGCCGTGGGCGAGCACGGCCTCCGGGCCATGTGCGAGCGAGA